>ONEC01000030.1 GCA_900316715.1 uncultured Eubacteriales bacterium | reverse complement strand
TGTTTCTGCAGGAACATGTAAGATGTGGATTTCTTACTGTCATTATGAAACTTTTTACATATATGGCAAATTACGGAATTCTATGGATAGCACTATGCCTGGCACTCTTAATAAACAAAAAAACACGAAAGCTGGGAATAATATGTTCCGTAGCTCTCGTGCTTAATTATATGACTTGTAATGTTATCATCAAGAGTATTGTAGGACGAACAAGGCCTTTTGAAGCTATAGAAGAACTGACTCTTCTTATTCAGAAGCCTGTGGATACAAGCTTCCCATCAGGTCATACCTCGTCAGCCTTCACGCTGGCCTGCGCCATAACCTGCTATCTGTCACGACAGCGCAAATGGGTAGGTGCGATACTTATATTTGTTGCATCGATGATAGGAATATCCAGGATGTATCTGGGAGTGCACTATCCTACGGATGTGCTCGTCGGCATGCTACTCGGCATCGCCACAGGAGTCATAGTATACTACGCACTACGCAGCAAAATAGGTGATACCGAACGCACGGATATTCAAGCATAATATATGCCCCTGAGACATGATGATACGTACGCTCAGGCATCTGGATGATGCGCTTCACCCGCGTGAAAAGCCGCTCTGAAGCACACACCAGCCTGCCTGAGCTGTTTTATTATAGCCATATCATATTAGTTTACATAAGTAAAGCCACTGAGGGCATGTGCGTGTACCAGAGCCCTATAATGGGCGGTTGGGACGCGTCATCATGCCTCAGTGGCGTATCTCGTTATGTAAATTAAATCCGTGTTGCCTACTCCTGTATCAGATTATACGCGGAGACGCGCTTCATCCTGCCTGACATCACAAAGCTGAAGAAGAACATCAGCGCTGACACTACCACAAGTGACAGTATTATGAGCACAGGCTTCATGATAAGATCCGACTCCATAATTCCGAAGCTTCTGAATACAAGTGCAAACAGTGGATTGATCAGTACATGGCCCATCACTGCACCGGTAAGTGCCGCTATAAGACTTGTCGGCATAAGCGACAGTGCCAGCTGCAGTCTCAGCTGACTGCTGGTAAAGCCTACTGCCTTCTTTATTCCAAACTCCTTCTCTCTCTTAATAAAGATAGTCTTAAGAAGAAGTCTTATAACCACCATAATTATTATTATATTCAGTACTGCGATGATCATAACTACGATTCCGACTGCATATACAGGTACGTTATCGCTGCTTCTTGTATCCTTGAAATGATTCTCAGTACTGGTAACCTTTGAACCGAGTTCGTTCTTTACTCTCTCATTAAACTCATCAACCTTTTCTATATCAGCATCCTTCACTCTGACTCTTACATATGTGAATGTATTCTCTATTCCAAGCCTCTTCGCTCCCCCGGCAGTGATATAGATTCTTTCACCCAGGCCATATACTGCCTGCTGAAGACCTGTTACCAGGAATCTTTCTGTTCTGTCTCCAACTCTTACTTCTACCTCATCACCTATACCGACTCCTGCCTTTTCTGCAGTTATACTTCCAAGTACGGCTTCGTTATCCTCACGAACCATCTCTCCATCATAAACTCCGCAATATACAAACTGAGGTTTATCGGAAAAGAGCAGATTTGATGCATTATCATTTACATAGGCCTGAACCTCTGAGCTGCCCAGACCATAAGCCTCTGTAACACCATCCATATTACTGATCTGTTCGATCACATCATATATTTCATCCTCTGACAGATTCTCATCAAGATTAACATATGCATCCGGTGAATCTCCCTGAAGTATTCTCTGGAAATTATTCATATCGATTTTAGTATTATAGAACAGCACTCCCGAGAAGATAGTCAGGAAGGAAACCGCCACAACGATCCCGAATATGATAACATTCTGTCCCATACTCTGAAATGTACTCTTCATAGCCAGAAGCATATTGAGACCACCTCTTGTCTCACTGAGAGGCAGTACATTTTTCTTAAATGAATTCGCTGCAAGTCCGAATCGCAGAGCTGTTGCAGCATGAATCTTCTTCAGCTTTCGGGCTGATAAGAAAACTACAGCCTCAATTACCAGAAGAAATGCAGCGAGAAGTACCAGGCTATGTTCCGGATAAAATCTCTGCTCCCATATCATGCCGGATACTTTTCTTACAACATTTTCATCAATTGCCGGATATGCCGCATATGCCAGTATTATTCCTGTTACCGTTCCAGCGAATCCCATAATCAGGTATTCCAGACAGAGAGACGCTCTTATCTGCGTGACCGTATAACCTACAGCCTTAAGTGCTCCTATATTCCTGATGTCTCTGCTTATATTGTTATTTACAGTGAACATTATCATTATAAAGCATATGATCATAATGATGATCGAGAAGGAGGTCATAAATGCAGCGATTATATTAACCACACTGATATATCCTTTTTTCGCTAGGTCTGCAACATATCCTCCTGCAAAAATATTATGCTCGGCCAGCGTATCCTCAATGATCTTAAGGCCGTCGGATTCATCTATTCCGTCCTTAAGGACATATGTCATAAAGTAGCAGTTGCCGAATTCTATGCCTTCAAGCTCCAGCTCTTCTGCTCGATCTGTAAAGTTCTGATAAGTTTTATCATCCAGTATTACAGACAGATAGGAATACGGATTACCAGCCAGAAGGTCTTCATATATTCCTGCTACCGTAAGATCATAATCACCATAATTCTCAGATGTTATATGCATCGTGTCTCCAACCTTAAGACCGTTATTATAAGCTGCATAAACATTCAGATATATATAGTTCTCTCTTATACTCTCATCTTTTTCTGTAAATGTTACGTCATTGATTTTCGCGTATGTATCCATTTTAAAGAGTAACGGATAGCCTATGGTTTTTTCCTTAGTAGAATCATTTCTCTTATATTTAAGTTCATTTTGAACTATCGTCTTAACTGAAGAAAAGCTTTCTACCTCAGGTATTTCACTGACTATATCCCGAACCTCTTCCTCATTACCTATGAAGCGGATGCTGCCGCTTCCTAGAATTTCTTCACTTGCAATTCTGTCATATCTTTTTTCATAATCATTCAGGAACAGTCCTATCTGCATAACAACGGCAGAAAGAATAATTATGAGAAGAAATGCAGTCAGAACCGCTCTGTCTTTATGCATGTATGCTTTTACTAGTTTTCTCATATTTCTACCATCCCATTTCCTCTAGGAAACTTCTGATCTTTTCATGACGCTCTTTATCACCGGATACGTATGGTCCCGGATTCAGTTCTCCGATAATCTTTCCATCCTGAAGATATATTATTCTGTTTGCACGCCTTGCACTCTTGATATCATGTGTAACCATAAGTACAGTCTGACCTCCGTTATTGATATCAGTCAGAACATCCAGTACTGCCTTAACACCTGCTGAATTAAGAGCTCCCGTAGGCTCATCTGCAAATACCACATCCGGATCATTGATAAGTGCTCTTACCATGGCTCCTCGCTGGGCTTCACCACCGGATAACTGTGCAGGGAACTTCTTAGTCAGATCCTCACTTATCCCGACTCTGTTAAAAAGCTCCATTGCCTTATTCTTTAACATCTTCTGTTTCTGTCCTGTCAGCATTCCTGTGGAAATAGCATTATCCATTATGCTCATACTGTCTACCAGGTGAATCTGCTGGAATATAAAACCGCAGTGACGTCTTCTGAACACCGCCAGCTTATCCTCACTCATACCGGTAATCTCTTCTCCTGCATACTCAATGGTTCCAAGGGTTGGCTTGTCCATTCCTGAGAGTGCATAGAGAAGAGTTGACTTACCTGCTCCGGATGAGCCCATGATAACAGTAAAGTCCCCCTTATATATCTCCATATCAAGATTCCTTATGACATGCTGCTGCTTTCCATCTACCGAAAAGCTCTTCGATAACTTATCTGTTTTTATGATTACTTCTTTACTGCTATGCTCTTTCATTTTTCCACCCTTTCCTTACGCTTCTTTTTCGCATGTATAAACAATCCTGCCTGCAGTCCCACAAATAATCCCCACAGTGCATCTCCCTCCAGATCTTTATAAACCTTATCCAACAGCATTATCTCTTCGGGATTCTTTGGATCATAAGCTATTTCCGTAGTCTCCATTTTTCTATACCTGTACCAGCCCTGTAAATGCAGCTCTTCGTTGTACTCTGTGCCATCCACATCATATCTGAGTTTTAAATCCGTTGCTTTATATGAGCTCTGCTTACGTGCCCCGGACTTAATTCTTTTATTAACCACATCGATGACAACTGCATCAGTCTTTACGCCGGATACATAATCTACTATCTCTTTTACTGCCAGGATGCTTATTATGACAGTGACTAATATCATAATCGCCAGGTAGATTTTTACCCAATTATCATTCCTTAAAAACCAGTTCTTTTTCTTTTCCATAATATCCTCCATAAAAATAGGACCATACATTTCTGTATGATCCTAGTATATTCTTCAATAGTTTTTAAATCTTTGCCTGTTTTTTAATTAATTTTTAAATCGTTAAAATCTCTTAGAATAATTTTCTCGGTCATGCCGTCTTTACTCTTATGGTTACAGTAAGGCCTTCACCATTATTCGTACATACCAGGCCACCGCCCATCTTCTCCAACAGATATTTCGATATATAAAGTCCCAGTCCGGAACCATCCTTACCTTCCGCATTGGAGCCTCTCTTAAACTTCTCCGTGATAACTTCAAGCTCACTCTCCGGAATACCGCCTCCCTTATCACTTATATCTATGGCATAGATATCTCCTTCATAGCGGCTTCTTACTGATATATCTGTTCCAGCATACTTGTAAGAATTAGCTATGATATTGGTGATAACCTGATTGATACGCAGTTTATCACAGACTATAACTGCATCTGATATTTCTATCTCAGAAACCTTCTTCATATAATCCGCTTCCTGAATCATCTGACGGATATCTTCTGACGAAAGTTCCTCCACATTAACTTCCAGCTGCTCCAGCTCTTCCAGAGTTGCGTGGAACAGATTCGATATAAGTCTGTCTATCTGATCTGCCTTGCCATTGATAGCTGCAATAGTATCTCTCTCCGCATCGTCTCTCGCTGTAAGGCTCATAACTTCTGCCATTGCCTTAATGGATGCTACCGGAGTTTTTATATCATGAGAAAGCTCTGCCACCAGTTCCTTACGGCTCTTAACAGCTGCTTCTTCCCTCTCTCTTGACGCCTTCAGCTCTTCACGCATTATATCAAAGGCTTCTGTAAATTCTCCAAACACATGCCCCTTATCCATCTGAAGAGGCGTATCCAGATCTCCCACAGCAATTCTTGTGGCAAATTTCTTCATGTTATGGAACGGTCTCACAACACAGTGATTTATATAGACGAAATATCCTATGATCAGGATAAGTACTCCGGCAAGAAGTGCTGCCAGAAGATAAGCATATCTGATACTTCTTGCCCTCTCTGATTCTGCAGCAGGGTTATGGACTATCATATGTCCGACTACTCTTCCATCCACTTCCACATCTCTGATAATATCATAATGCGAAGTCGCTGAAGATACGGACTGAGCCATATCAGACTTTGTCATGATCAAAACATAGCCATCAGAATCAATGACAGTATAATCAAAGCTGTCTTCTTTAGACACCACTTCTTTGTCCTTTGCCGATACATCAGTCCAGTTTTCCTCCACATTTATCAGGCGCCTGTTGATGCCTGTGGTATCTGCTTCTCTTCCATCAGAAGAACCGCCCTGTGCCACTTTCAGGCATATGACGGTACTTACACATATATATATGAAAATGTATATTATAAAATATAACTTCTTCATCTATTCCTCATTTTCAAAGATAAAGCCTACTCCCCACACGGTCTTTATGTACTTAGGACTTCCCGGATCATCTTCAATCTTTTCTCTCAGATGTCTTATATGAACATTGAGGGTTACATCACCTACAAACTGAGTATCCCATATTTTTTCAAAGAATTCATCCTTTGAAATAACTCTGCCCGGGTTATTCAGCATATACACAAGCAATTTATATTCCATAGCCTTAAGAGAAACACGCTTCCCGTCTTTTTCAACAGATGCAGAGCGTAAATTTATAACTGCATTGCCAAGGCGGACGATTTCCTTATCCCCGGAAGACTCAGCTGCGTTCTTTCCCGCACTCTCCTCATAACGCTTAAGCTCAGCCTTAACCTTAGCCAGCAGGACTCCGAGAGAATACGGCTTACAGATATAGTCATCACCACCGATACTGAGGGCCAATAACATATCATCCTCTGCAGATCTGGCACTGATAAAGAATATCGGAATATTCATAGTCTGTCTTATGGTCTGGCATAATTCAAATCCTGAATCCTCTCCCAGATTAATATCCAGAAGAACCAGGGAACAGGTATTCTCCTTAAAGAATTCCATTGCCGACTTGGCATCCAGTACATATGCCGTCTCAACCCCGGACATATTAAAGTACTTTGCAGTGTATTCAGAAAGCTCGACCTCATCGTCGACTACAAGCACGCTGTAATGCATACTTACCTCCTCTACTCCTCATATAAGAAGCTTTACATAGTTTTCAAATACATAAAATATCATAAAATGCACCATCCGATTCAGAACCAAATGGTGCACTTCATATCATTATTATAATCTTTTTACAAATCTCAGCTGGTTCTTCTCTGAGGAATATCCAAGGTGCCTGTAGAACTCATGGGCTCCGCTTCTTGTTGCTCCTGAATTAAGCCTCATAAGAGCTATATCGTTCTCATTTGCCCAATCCTCTGCTTTCTCAACAAGAGCCTTGCCAATTCCATGTTTTCTGAACTTTGTGCTTACAGCCAGTCCCAGGATATTAGCCATCGTTTCAAAGTAAAGTGTATTATACCTTTCTACATGGATAAATCCGGCTATCTGTCCATCAAATATTGCAACAAATACGGCCTCTCTCTCTTCATCCAGCTGACTTATTCTCAGCTTTACCAGCGTCTTATCGCACTGATATCCCAGATCATTGCAGCATATCAGGCACACCTCAGACGCATCAGCTTCTGTGACCGGTCTCACCGTCACTGTGTCTTTACTAACCATAATTCCAATACCCCCGTTACTCTGAGGACTTATTCTCTTATTCCATCAATAAGCTTATGATATTTCTCTTTTTCTGCATACATAGACTTATCTGCTGTATCAATATAATCCTTTATAGTACCCTCATCATCCGGTTCTATAATGGTATATCCGATACTTGCATGAAGCAGGAAGTCAAGATTATGCGCATTGAAGTCTTTAGTCATATCTTCATTAAGTTTTCTAACACCTTTTTCAATTTTTTCAATTTCCGGACAAGGCCCTACAGCTATAAATTCATCGCCGCCATATCTTCCGAACAGCCAGCCATCCGGAGCATGCTTTTTAAATGCTTCGGCAGTTGCCTTTATAGCAAAGTCACCCTTAAGATGTCCGTATACATCATTGATAGTCTTCATTCTGTCTATGTCGGCAAAGACAAGGATGGACTTCTTTCCCTGCTCTTTCTGCTTAGCTATATACTCATACAGAACATTCTCACAGCCTGTTCGATTAAACATTCCTGTAAGTGCATCCGTCATATATATCTGTCTTAATTCATCATTCTTTCTCTTTATGAATATATGACGTCTCATACTGAAAAGAATTGCATTTGTGCTCTTAATATACTTACTGAGTCCGATATCAAAGAGCAGTTCCGGCTCATTCTTGATAGCGACATATCCGATAATAAAGTTAAGATAATTAAGCGGTGCAAAGACAAACAGATTTGACTCGCCTTCCTTATGTGTATATCCCGGATAAAGCTGTCTTGAATCAAAATGGCTAAGTGGATACTTCTCACCGTCTCTTAATTCATACAGCACATCCATATTGGAACTGTATCCTCTGATCCTCTCAGGATACTCATCATCATCCATTTCAAAGAATTCCGGTTCAGTACATAGACAATAGTTTTTGCCAAACATAGGAATATCCTGAATGATTCCTAATCCCTTATCAAAGAAATCCGTTTTTTTAGTTGCCAGTGATAAAGGAATCTGAATTCGCTGGAAATGAATATCCATTACGCTATTCTGAAGATTATCAAAGTACTGACGTCTTATACTGTCAAATCTGTTTTTATTTACTGTCTCAGCGGCAACGCATCCACAGCTCTCGGAAGGTACAAAATATGAATCATAGACCTCACAAAATCTCTCATCCGGATGCTCCATCTGATATTTCAGCTTATCATATGCAGTTTCCCCGAAGGTCTCCCAGCCTCTGGATACAGATGACAGAATAGGAAATGTTCTCTGGCCATCTTTGATCATATCAAATCCTGTAAGCAGAATATCTTCAGGAACTCTGATACTATTCTCATATAATGCATAATTAGCACCCAGCGCCATGAGATCGTTTGCACATACTACCGCATCAGGAAGTTCCTTGTTTTCCTTCAGGTATTCACTCATTCTGAGATATGCACTGTAGAAACTAAAATCACCATATAATTCGCCAAACAGCGTGAGTCCATTCTCTGCAAGAACATCGATAAGCGCCTGTCGTCTGGTAAGATTCTCTACATTTTCCTTAACACCGTTCAGATACATGATTCTCTTTGCATTATGATGCTCAACAAGATGTTTTGCCATGCCATAAACACCTTTATAATTTTCAGTTTTTATACATGACATATCGGGAACTTCTACTTCGAGAGAAAGCATAGGAACACCAGCCCGTTGAAAACGAGCGCAGACGCGCTCCTGTTCATCAGGAAAATTGTAGGTGTTTGTGAGCATGATGGCTCCATCGAAATCTGCCGGATCCGGCAGATGGAAAATGTTTAACTGACATTTGTTCTGCAGCTCATGATCCATCAGGGAACAATAAGTTACAAATACAAATATATCCACCCCATCTTCTTTTGCTTTTTTGTGTAGTCCGGTAACTATATACTCAATGAACTCGTTGCTGAATCCATTGGTAAATACCGCGATTCGCTTATTCATCTTGTATCCCCCCATAGTTATCTTTATTATAACAAATTATAGATTTGAATCAAACAAAAATATGCCGCCCTGCTTTATGCAAAACGGCATACTTTATGTAAACCATATCTCGTGACGTGTCAATCAGACTATTCTACCATCCAAGATCCATCAGCCAGTTATTCAGTGCTCTCTCCCTGTCTCTATCAGATTTTTCAGGATCATTGCTGAACTCGCCTTTGATGTTTCCGTCCATGATATATATAACACGGGAGCATCTTGCAGCGACTCTGGCATCATGAGTTACCATCATAATGGTTGTTCCTTCGTTATTTATCTTTTTTAATTCAGCTATTACTTCATCAGATGATGATCTGTTAAGGGCTCCGGTAGGCTCATCCGCAAAGAGAAGTGACGGCTTATTGATAAGGCTTCGGCAGATACATGCTCGCTGAAGCTGTCCTCCTGACACCTCATTTATATCATTATCTGCTGCTTCGATTATCCCCAGCTTTCTCATCAGCTCTTCTCCATATTCCTTAACTTCTTTTCTGGTTCTGGTCAGCTTTCTGCTCTGAAGTCCCGGAAGAAGGATATTATCAAGGATTGTGAGGTTCTTCATCATAAACATCTGCTGGAAGATAAATCCCATCTCATCAAGTCTCACGTCTGAAAGCTCATTTTTCTTCAGCTTTGTAATATCTTTATCCTTAAAGAGAACTGTTCCGCTGGTCGCTGAGTCCATTCCCGATACGCTGTAAAGAAGTGTTGACTTTCCTGATGCAGAAGGTCCCATGATGGCTACCATCTCTCCTTCCTCAACTTTAAAGCTCACATTCTTTAATACATTATTCTGTCTTTTATCTGTAACGTAGGTTTTGCATAAATCCTTAACATCTAATACTACTGACATAATACTCTTCCTCTCTATTTTATGAACACTGTTACTCTATACTTGCTGTATCCACGGCTTTGATCTTATTGGTAAAACCGGCTGTGAGCATGGCGATGATTGAAGTTGCAGCCACTATTATAAGCGGATACTTAAACAGACTTACGAAGTTATATACATAATCTACTTTAACCGCTCCCATTATCTTGAAAATAGGTGTGATAGTAAGATTTGTTACCGGTACTGATATAGCCATAGCTATAAAAACCGATATAAGTGCCAGAATAAAGAACCTGAACACATGCCACTTTATAACTTCTCTGTCTCTGAAGCCTATAGCCTTAAGTATTGCTATCTGTTTCTTCTCATCTGTAACGAAGGTTCTTTCCATAAGTATTGTTATAAGTGCAACAACTACAAGTGTTACGACTATAAGAAGCATTTCAACTGCCTTAATCATGTCATATGCGCCCATGGTATCCACGCAGAATTCTCTTGCATCCATAACCTCTTCAGCGTCGAATAGTTCTTTTACGACCTCACGTCTTCTCTCGAACTCCGCATCACTTGGTGTGTCTTCAAAGAATATTCTCGGATGAGAGCTTCCCAGCATATGATCAAAAGACACTGGTACATCCTCGTGGAATCTTATAGTATCTCCGTTATTGTTTGCCATAGACTGATAGATACCACTTACTATATATTTATCCTCATTATCTCCGATTCTGATAGTTACAGTATCTCCTATCTTTATTCCTGTATTTTCGGAAGCCAGGGATGTTATAGCAATCTCATTCTTATTCTTTGGATTCTCACCTTCTAAAACAGTATACTGATCAGAGGAAATATTTAGTCCCTGAGTAATCTCGTATGAGTATTCTTTACCTTCATATTCCACTTTCAGACTGTAACTCACTTCCATACCGACCTTGCATGGAATACCTTCTTCTTTCAGTTCTTCACCCTTATCTATAAAATAGTACAGTAACTTTTCTTTTAAATCTTTTGCTTCAGGATACTTCTCTCCAATTCCGTCGAGTTCCTTTTCCCACCGGCTTGTCGGTAACTTTAAGTAAAGATCAGCAGGAGCTCCAAAAGAATCCTTACATATGTCACTGTTAAGAGTTGAACAGGTATTTGATATAACAAGTAAAAATGTAGCGCATATGAGAATTGATATTAATATATTCAAATATCTCCTTGGGCTGCTGAGTATATCATTAATCGCAAGATACCTCGCATTCTTTGAATGACTCTTACTTATTCTGATTCCGCCCTTTTTACCGAAGCGTTCTCCTGATTCGCCCTCACGTATAGCATCTGTCGGAGTAAGCTTTTTAAGCTTTCCTGTACAGATATAAGCAAAGCCCACGATAAGTCCGAATACGATTACAGCACCGATAACATTTAATAATTCTCCAATGGTGTTACCGATCATAATATTCTCGGATACATCTTTCAGAAGCACTCTTCCAAAAGGAAAACTGATCATACATCCTATTATCGAACCGATGATTGCGAGACCCACATACTTAACCATATATAGGTTTTTAATCTTTCTGTCTCTAAGTCCGATAGCCTTCATAACACCGATCTCACGGAAATCATTCTGAATTGCAAAGCCTATTGAAAACTTCAGAATAACGAAAGCTACTATGATCAGACATACACTGAGAATAAGAATAAGAAATGCAACGATTATATCCATTACATAAAATGTATTGATAACATTTCTTGAAAAGCTCTGTCCTCCTACATCAGCCATTGCAGCCTTAAGTGCCGAAACATCATCTGTATCAATATATGCGATAGCATTTTTACTTATTCCATCATTATCTGTAACAAGATATGTCATATCTTCATCATTCATGAAGAATCTGATGATACCTCCATGACTGGATCCAAGGAATGCATCCTTGGCTTTGCCGTCTACTATAAGAGTTATCTTTTTATCTCCGGCTGTAAGAACTATCTCATCTCCAATATTAATACTATTCTTCTTAATAAATGGGCCGCCGATATACACATGCCCTTTAGCAACTTCTGTAATCTCCTGATTATCCGTATCAAAGATTTTTAACTCTGTATCATCTATGGATTGATAAAAGTAATTAGAGGCGTCATAATATTTATTTCCTGATGTGTCCGCTGCTGCATCATTATCTACAGTAAGGCCATTATCTATTCTGTAGCTCTTTATAACATCTATATCGTCCAATACTTCTATGAGTGACTCTTTATCCTCTAGGACCGCAATTGCAAGATCTCCGACTCCGGCCTTATCCAGATAGTAGTTTGTTCCTCCGGCAACCGAAACCAGATTATTCAGTCCGCTGGCCACGAAAGCTGCTGCCACTATGATGAATAGAAGCAGAATTATATTCATTGATCTGTTACGCTTCAGATCTTTCTTCAAAATCTTAAAAAACATATCGTGTTCTCCCTTTTGAATACCTCATTTAATTATACTCCATATCTGTGTTTATCTCACTTACTGGATACATGATACATTTTAGATTATTAAATAATCATTAAATAAAAAAAGAGCCACAACTTTGCAGCTGTGGTTCTTCATTCACCCTAAATTTTTTAAATATAATCTTAATTCTCTTCAACCTTAAGCATCACATACTCGCCTTCCTGGCTGTTATATACATGCTTACCCAGTATATTCAGAACGTTTCTTATATCTTCTATATCTTCACTTGCAAATTCAACATATGAATTCACCTTATCAGAAGCGTTCTCTTCTGCATAATCATCATATACATAAACTAAATATTCATCCAGGATATCCTCCAGCGGATACTGTGATATCTCTTCATCTTCCGGCTCGTTTTCGCCGAATTCCGGTTCTGCTTCGAACACAATAGATGTAACATAGATTTCATTAGGATTCTCAGGATCATGCATGTTCTCATATACAACATCATCTTCGGTGCCGGCCTTATCAATATCCCTGTAATACTTTTTGCCTTCGTATGTGAGAATAAGCATCTCCTCTAAGAAGTCTCCTGTTCCCTGCTTCCATCCATCTTCCTTACGAAGCTTTTCAGCAAAATCCTTATCGCTTACTCCCTGTAAAGCCAGTGAATCTTCATCGTCAGACTGAATCTCAAGAGTCTTATAAATGTACTTCTCAACCTCTTCATATTCAGCAGTCTTATACTTCTCAGCATCATAAAATCTTATGTTTTTCATAGTCCCGATATCTCCTTTTAGTTTACTCTCTTCTACTCTTTCACCAACCTCGTAAGCCGGGACTAGAACCCTCTCTCACTTATCGGCTTTCTGTGCTTCTCACATAAAACAGGCGGACGGGCCTCCGGATTCTTGATAGAATCTCTGAGCTCGAATTCTCTTTTCAGCCACTCTTCTCCAAATGCCTTCTTATCCAGGCATTCTATCGGCTCACCAAAGATCATTCTTGTCGGATGTTCAGCTGATATCTGCTCAGCATAAACCGGAACTATCTTCGCTCCTGTTTTCTTAGCGATGAAACATGCTCCAGGTGCTACATCCTCCGGAGTTGTGAGATCAATATCTGCAATAGTCTGCTGTACAAATATAGTAACGGCACCATCCTCTAAGCTGTTAAGATGCTGCACGCATTTCTTTAATACTGTTATACCGCTGGAGTTGTCGCCTCTTACCACACCGACAACTGAAAACAGCTTTTCCACAAATTCATTAAGATGTGGATTTGCTATCCAGTCAGTCTTTGCAACCACAAGCATATTTGAAAGTACTGTACCATACAGCATACCATCAAACTCGCTGACATGATTTGGAACAAGTATATACTTACCCTTTGTATAATTCTCTAATCCCTGAATATCAAAATTGAAAATCTTCTCAACACCTTTATGGAAGTCAGCTCTGTTCTCCGGTGTCAGACCAAGTTCACTTACCATCTTGTAAAGAAGTTCAAAAAGTGTAGCTGCCTGTACTGTATTATAGCTGTCAACGCCGCCATACTCTTTTATAAGAGCCTTAAGACGTTCAATATCAGCTTCATATGCTTCGTTCATCTTACCGTATCCTCCATTTTTGCTTTCGCCGAGCCCTCAGAATGCTCACCGCAGGCTTCGACCAGCCGTTCCCCATTATAACATATAACTTAGAAATTTAAACATAAATAATTGACTCAGTTCCAGGCTGATGGGATAATCGAAGCAGTAATGAGTCGGAGGCCCAATTATGCTGAATAATAAACGAGAAAACATGATTCCCTTTGATATGACTGAACCGCCTGTACGGGTTCCTTCATACCTTCAGCCCCTTATTCTGGGAGCTGCATATATTATGACCAGACCTCTTAAGCTGAAGATAAGACGTCATGGCATGGAGAATATCACCGGACCGTTCCTGGTACTTTCAACTCATCAGGGCTTCTCTGATTACTATATTGCGCCTCTCGCCCTTTCACGGTATAGGGCTAATTATGTATCAGATATGGAGGGTTTTGCCGCCTTCGGTAAGAAGCTGTACAGGAACTTAGGCTGTATAGGAAAACGCAGATATGTACCGGATGTAACCGTTCTTCAGAATATAGGGAAATGTTTTGAGGCCGGCCGTCCTGTTGTAATATTCCCGGAATCACGACACTCCAATGTGGGCACAACTTCTCTAATTCCTAAAAACATGGGACGTCTTGCAAAGCATTTTGCAAAAAGATATAACATACCTCTTGTTATTCTTTCCTGTAACGGATGTTATCTTACCAATCCCTTCTGGGATGAAGAACATACACGTAAAGGACGCCTAGAAGCTGATCTTTCACTGCTTTATACGGCAGATGAACTTCTGTCCCTGGATGAAAATGTCATCCAGCAGGCTATAGAATCCGCCCTCAGCTATGATGAATATGCATGGCAGGAAGAGAATCATATTGCCTTTAAGGGAAAGAACCTTGCAGAGGGGCTTCATCTTCCGCTCTATCAGTGCCAAAGCTGTGGAAGCAAATATACGATGATAAGTCACGATGACCGTATAGGCTGCAAAAAATGCCGCAAGGTCTGGAAGCTCAGTCCTTACGGCAGATTATATGATTCTGATAAAAATGCTTATTCCATTGTGGACTGGTATAACTCTGAACGCGACTGTGCCGAACAAGAGCTGGAAGCGCACATTGGCAAGAACACTCCTGCCAGTGAACGTCAAGCTTCCATAAAAAGCTTCAACGTCCGTATCGAAGCACTGCCTAACGAATACGGCTTTGTAAAGCTGGGAGAAGGCCGTCTTACACTGACCGTAGATTCCTTCAAACTAGTATTCTGTCCACCTAAAAAGTATAACTATACACCACCAGAATGGGTATACAGTAAAGACGGTTCTGTTACTATAAACTTTCCTCATAAAACCAGAGAGTCACTTCAGACCGAGTATAATTACCGTGGCCGAGGACCTGCAGTAGTTCTCTCAAGTCAGGATATGTGCTATTATCTCTACTCCGACGATAAGGACTTCAGCCCGACTGAACTGCAATTTATTGCCGAAAAACTGACACAGCTCGTGCAGGTCTGAGACTTACGCCTTCCTCACAACCAGCGTCACTTTGAAGCTGCCGCCGTCCACTTCTGCGAAGGCATCTCCGTCCATACGTTTCATAAGCTGTTTAACGATATAGAGTCCCAGGCCGCTGCCTGGGATATTTTCTATGTTGCTTCCACGATAGAAGGAATCAAATATATTATTCAGCTCTGCTTCTTCCAGTGAGCAGCCTGAATTCTCAACAGTAATGAGCCTGCAGTCTTCTTCATCAGCAAAGGATATTCTTATGAGTTTTCCATCGCCGTATTTTATCGCATTCTCCATAAGATTCTGAATAGCCTCAACCAGTCTGTCCTTATCACAGGAGAGCAGTATATTATCATAGTCATCAACTACAAACTCCGTATGAATAACACTCAGCTTATCCATGTAGTAAGCTGTTATTCCATCCATCACATCTTTAAGATACGCCTCTCCGGCATGTACATCAAACTCCATGAATTCTTCTCTGGAAAGAGAATATATCTTATCCACGTATCCGCGGATTTCATCTGTCTTTGCCCTGATTCCCTCCAGTGCTTTAGTACGCTCCTCTTCTGTTTCGTACACATTTTCAGAAAGAGCTTTTGTATATAGCTGGATAGCTGAAAGAGGTGTTTTGATATCATGAGAAAGGGACATAAGCAATGTCTTCTTCTCCTTCTGATATTCCAGATTCTTTGCCTTGCTGTCCTCTAAGTTTTCACGGAGCATGTCCATTCCCCAGATAAAGCGGCCAAAGAAACGGCTCTTCTCCTGTTTGATCGGTGTGGAGAGATTTCCCTTTGCCAATTCCTCTGTAAGGCCTGTCATCTTATCAAATGGGCGTATGACCTTACGTCCGATATATATCAGGACCAGAACCGTTACCAGAAGTCCCGCTGCCATTCCGATATTCATAAAGATATAGGCACGACTGCTATCCTCCACCTTATATTCAATTCTAAACAGCTTCCCACCGGCTTCTTCTACCAGATAATCATTATTCACCGTCTCTGATGGATCATATTCGCTGACACGGATTATGGAATCAAACTGTGACAGATCAATATCCTCCGGCGCCGCACGAAGTGCATCGGATTCTTCCAGAAACATATCTATTCTTTCAGCTTCAACTCTGTAGAATCTTCCCTGTCTCTTCTCCCAGGACAGATATATCCAGTTCATCACACCGATTATGAGAAGCTCTGCAATTATGATAAAGGCTGCTGCCCTTCTGAATCTATTCAAATCTGTAACCTACTCCCCATACTGTGATTATATGCTTAGGCTTCTTTGGATCTTCTTCTATCTTTTCCCTAAGCCACTTGATATGAACCGTCAGCGTCTGAAGCTCTGACTCGCTGTCACTGCCCCAGATATTGCTGAAGAGATATTCCTTCTTTAAGGTCACTCCCTTATTCTCGATCAGAAGCTTCAGCAGTTCAAATTCCTTAGCAGTTACAACTACATCCTTTCCATCAACAGAAAGACTCTGAGTAACAGTATTAAGAGAGAGATTTCCTTCTGTTATTATCTCCTGAGCATACTTCCTCTTGAAGATTCCATTTATCTTTGCAAGAAGGATATCTATATCATAAGGCTTCTCTATATAGTCATCCGCTCCGAGATTCAGTCCTTTAAGCTTATCGTCCTTATCTATTCTCGCGCTGGCTATAAGGATATGTGCATTTGAAGTCTCTCTGATCTTAGAGCATACTGCAAAGCCGTCTACTCCCGGAAGCATGATATCCAGGATTACCAGCTTAGCGCCATACATATCAAAAAGTTTCATAGCCTTCTCTCCGGAATCCGCAACGGAAACAACATAATTCTCTTTTCTGAGAAAGGACTCCAAGAGTTCCCCTATTTCCTTATTATCTTCAACTATAAGAATATCGATCATTTATGTTAACCTTCCATATCTTCTATATAGATTTCATTTATCTCTTTAATATCTTTCTTAAGCTCTCTGTATGTCACAATAAAGATTATTATCTGGGATACTGCATATCCTGAAAGGGTTCCGATAAATGCATTCGGATAATGGTGCAGCTGCCATAAGAATACAGTCACGGCTACTCCAAAGCCGCCGGTTACTATAAAGTAGATAATGCTCTGGAACAAAAATCCCAGTCTCTCAACCTCATAGATAAAGGTCATGGTTGCAAAGACAAAACCTATCAGCCCGTATACCAGTATATTTACATACGCAGCCATTGCTGTTGTCGGAAACATTGCAACGTATTTATCTGACATGGACACAAATCCCTTTACCCCACAGGCATTTACGACGATATCAATCACCAGATTAACGATGAGTCCGCAGATAGCTGAAATTGCAAAACTAATAAAGCCTTTTTTTAGTGTTTCTTTCATGCCTGCTTCACCATCCTTTCTGACTTTAATCTCTCCTTAAGCTTTGATACATTTCTTCTCGATACATAGGTTTCATGATCATTTTTCATAGTAATCTTTATGGTTCCGGATACGCTCATATCAAGACTTTTGATCTTCCTGATATTCACGATCTCCGACTTGGATATTCTGATAAAATGCGATTGAGTAAGCTCCTCTTCCAGTTCATAGAGTTTACTCGGAATAACATACCTCTCCTCTTCACCCAGAGCTATCACCCTCTGTCCTTCAGAGTAAAATGATACGATTTCCCCAGGACGGAGTATGCGGCGATTACCCTTCTCATCCGTTCCCGTAAGGCTCTCATCATACATCATGTGAAGTTCACCTGTGATACGCCTTACCTCATCACTGATTTCACTGCTGCATATGTGGAGCTCTATCTCTGAATATTTACTGTTTATTTCCGTTTTTATCTTCATCGGAATCTCCTGCTTTATCTCTCATTTGAAAGCTCAAAGCGGGCAGGGTAAAACTCCTGCCCGCCATTAAAAGTATAAGAGATTCTTAAGTGTATTTCAAGCTCTCATCCTACGCCAGATCTGCTCTCATTCTCCTTCTGAAAGCAAGACTTGCAAGCACTGTCAGAACAACTGCTGATGCTGATACAATGATCATAGGAATTATGAAATTATCCTTTCCAAAGTCCATATCTATAGCAGCTCTTACGGCCTTCGTTGCGTAATAGAAAGGAGTGCATTTACTTATCTTCTGCATAACTCCGCCAACTCCGTCAACATCAAACCAGATGCCTCCTACGAAGGATCCGAGTGATATAAAGATTGAGCAGATTCCCGGTGCTGCCTTCTCGTTAAAAAGCGTTCCTGCGATCATACCGATTGCGGTAAACATAAGAGCTGCCGGAAATAATGTAACTGTTGATATAAGAAGTCCCACCAATTTAAGCTCTGAATCTGTGATCATTGCTATTACCATTGATGCAGCAAATGCGATAACCACCTGAACCAGTGATACAACCAGCATTGGAAGAATATAACCAATTGTAAAATTCTCACTCTTCATAGGGGATGCGAACATTCTTATAAGAAAGCTGCCGCTTCTATCCTTTGCTACGCTTATGGCTGTAAACAGCATTATAAAGGTCAGTCCGAAGATTGCGATTCCTCCTGCCAGGTTATCGATCCTGAAAAGTGTCATACCGGCTTCCTTCGGAATGCTGGAATTAACCACCGACATGATGACCAGCATCACTATCGGAAATGCGATGCAGAAGATGTAGCTAAGTACATCTCTCGACATTTCAAGTATATTTCTCTTTGCAAAATTCATTGTTCTATTCATGTTAATCCTCCTCAGCTACTGCCACAAAAACTTCTTCAAGTCCCTTCTTACCTGTCTCCTGCTCAAGTTCTGCAAGTGTTCCAAGACGTACTATACGTCCGTTTATCATAATAGCAATTCTATCAGCCAGGGACTCAGCTTCTTCCATGTAATGAGTTGTAAGTACTATCGTCATACTCTTCTTCAGTGTGTTTATTATCTTCCACAGTTCTCTTCTGGCCAGAACATCCAGTCCCAGTGTTGGCTCATCCAGGAAAAGAACCTTCGGCTCTCCGATTATTGCCATTGCGATGGAAAGCTTTCTCTTCCAGCCACCTGAAAGATGCTTTGATTTTGTATTTCTATATTCTTCTAAGCTGAATGTCTTAATTGTGTTTTCTACATTTTTATCTATCTGATCCTTTTCAAGATATACGCCGGCCATAAACTTAAGGTTTTCTTCAACTGTCAGATTATCTGCAACTGCTGTATCCTGTGTTGATATTCCTACAAGTCTCTTTACCGTATCAGCTTCCTTAACCACATCATGTCCCAGAATTGATGCGCTTCCTTCTGTCGGTTTTGACAGACATGTCAGCATTCTGATAGTTGTTGTCTTTCCTGCACCATTAACTCCCAGAAGAGCTATCATCTCACCCTCAGGAACTGATAATGAGATACTATCTACAGCTGTTTTGCCTCCGTATCTCTTTACAAGATTTTTCGTAAGAATTGCATTTCCCATATTTACACCTGTCCTTTCATACGTGTCTGTTTCATCTGTTCTAAGCTTGACCTGATAATACTATTCCTGATATGAGATGCATATAGAAGTGACATGAACGGTCATTTTGCAGATATGAACGGTAAAAAATAATTGAACCTTTGGACCGGATATGAAAATATATAGTATAGGTACTAAAAGAGGTTACTGGTTTTTATAAGAGGGAAATATTGATGAAAAAAGCTTTAAAGATTATTCTTATAGTTGTTGCAGTTATAGCCCTTATATGTGGAATGGGCATTTACAGATATACAAGCAATGTGCCAAAACTTTCACTGCATAACGTGGTCTATGACCTTCTGGGCAGCAGCACTTATTCTGCCAGTGATATGGTGGATGTGAAGTGCCGCGGCGGATATAAGCTTATGATGTATATCATGGATACTAATATATCTACTGCAAAGCTGAGTGACGATAAGAGTTCCATATATACCGGAGATACATCCGGTTATATCCATGTCAGTATAGTCGGTGTTGGAGATCATTCAGAGGGCGGTAAATCCGTTGAAGCTTATCTTTTTATAAGCCTGAATGCCGAGGAACAAGCTGAGCTTATAGAGAATTCAACAGAATCCTTCCGTGCCATGGATAAATACATTCGTGAAGAATTCTTTACTGAAGAGAATAATACGCCTTATGCAAGACAGCAGTTTATAAGCTGCTATAACACAGATGATGCATATGGTCTTCATAAAGATATGACAGAGGAACTCTTCGCTCAATATGTTGAGAAGTTTCAGAGTTCCGAGCTGGTGGGTGTTATAGCAGGTTATGATTACAACCAGCTGTATGAACCTTCATATTATGCGACCAGGTATTATGCTTTATATAAGACAAGCAGCGGAGAAAGCCTGTACTTCAATGTGGGTGGTAATCTGGAACCTGCAGAAGACGGCATGCGCTGCACAGATATCCACATAATAGAAGAAGCCCCCGACAGCGGAGGCTCCCATGTATATGATGTTCTTTTAAATATAATAAATAACGCAAGTTCTTCAGAACTTGATATCACCAAACCTTATACTCACGTAAAGATCGGTAATGACTTTACTCTTATCGTTGATGATGAAACATATGAATCGTACGAAGCGAGAGGTAAAGCTGATTACGTATTTAATGAACACAATGTAGATTATAACTTTATTCTTCCACTTCCTTAAGACCAAACTTATTGAAAAGGTATATTCCAAGAATTGCATTATACCCCACTGCAGAGAAGGTACTGAATCTTTCAAAGATACCGAAATACTGTGGTGGGGCTATTCCCATTCCGACAGGTCCCATAAACATCATGATAAGCGCTATGGCGGCCCATATACCGACACCTCTTACTTCCCGTCTCTTACATCCTGCCACAATAAGACATATAAGTCCTGCTATTGAAAGCATAACTACCAGGGCAGTCACTATCATGTGCATGGTTTCCTGAAAACCAGCAATATCCTTTCCCGAATCTGAAAGCGGGAACATAGAATATCCAACCTTAGATATCCAGTTCATTATTGTAAATAAATATATTCCCACACGGAATAGTCTCGTTGAAATCTTCTTTTCCGATACATAGATTGCAACACATGTAGCACATACTACGCTTCCCGCCCCATAGAAGGCTGAAAGCTGATCCCACAGCATCCTTGAAGGTGCCGATTCTGCAGACAGATCACTTGCTGCCTGCTCCATCCAGTTATATCCCGGAAATGCCAGCGGTGCAAAGCAGATTGCTGCCGTATAAGATATAAATGCAATAAGACCTGTAAGTCCTATCCAGTTAATAAGTTTCCTATTCATCCTTTCCTCCTATCTGATCACTGAACCACCTGATAAAGTCCAGAATATTCTTTGGAACAGGATTTCCATCCTCTCCAAAGGAATCTGTCTTACCCGCGGTTATCATATCAAGCCTGTAATCTATAAGTGAGTGCATCGTCAGCGCATAGGTCATAGCCGCTGTATCTATATCTTTATTCTTAACCTTTCCATGTACAACCATAGCGTAGAACATATTTCTTGATGACTGAAGCATACGTTCTGTCTCTTCTACCATGATCTCTGCTGCGACAGGATTCGTAGATCTTTCAGAATAAAGTACCTTAAAGAACTGCATCATGTACTTATCGGATACCATTCCCATATATGACGCAACTGATCCTATAAGGATCTCTTCCACACTCTTTTCTTCAAAGAGTTTCGCATAGTCTATCGTCGGCTGATTTCCTCCTGCCTGAGCCTGCTCTCTGAGGAATCTGTACATCTCACGTATTATCTCGTCCTTTGATTTAAAATGGTTATATAGTGAAGGAGCTTTGATCCCAACTTTTTCTGCAATCTGTGACATGGAAACACCCTTCATGCCCCTTTCTGCCGCAAGCTCAAGAGTCGCATATATAATATCTTCTTTCCTACTCATCTCCCCTATACAACCTCCTTATTCTTATTATTTATCACACCACTTATATTTGTTAGTTATTATACTAATGGTCATTAGTTTTGTCAATAAGATATTCCCGCATTTATTCACAGATAAATGCGGGATTACTCTTTAA
The DNA here is from genome assembly GCA_900316715.1 of uncultured Eubacteriales bacterium. Classification (GTDB taxonomy): domain Bacteria; phylum Bacillota; class Clostridia; order Lachnospirales; family Lachnospiraceae; genus Eubacterium_Q. The sequence goes on along the minus strand of ONEC01000030.1, from coordinate 541 downwards.
TCTTCTATATGATGCTGTCTCTTCTCTTCATACATCTTTTCAACTACACTCTTAAGTTCATATCTTGTATTCCAGCTCATGAGAAGAGCTCCCACATTCGAAAGCCAGAACTTAATATTGATCTGTCCCAGATCATTAAGGGTAGGTCTTACGATAAAGTATCCAAGGAAATATTGAACGACATGAACCGGGAATATATAATACGGCTCCGGATCATTCATCATTACTTCCGGAAGAAGCTTTCCCTTAGGGAGCGGTCCTCTCTCTATAGGTCTGAACTTATACATTCCGCAGACCACATCAAACTCCAGGTTCTCTAGTTCCTCTGCTGAATTGATAACATTCTTCTCTCTCCAGTTTCTGGACAGACACAGAACTGCGTCCTTAAAGCCTGTTTCATTCAGGCAGTTGGCTTCAATCTCGTTATATACGCTTTCAAAGGAATCCGATGAATATATACCAAGCAGCAGATTGGTTGCCGACATTGACAGATCATCCTGCTTTTCAATGATAAGATCATATGCATCTCTGATATCATTCA
>ONEC01000037.1 GCA_900316715.1 uncultured Eubacteriales bacterium | reverse complement strand
CACAACCGAAGAGGCAAAATCCGCTACCGAAAAGATGCTCAGTGAGAACCCGGATATCAATATAATCGTTACATTTAACGAGTGGACGAGTCTCGGCGTGGGATATGCGGTGCAGGACATGGATATGGCTTCCGAGGTAAGGGTTGTTGCATTTGACAGTAATGTTGTATCCGTGGGTATGCTTGAGACCGGGGAAGTGGATGCACTTATCGTTCAGAATCCGTATGCCATGGGATATCTGGGCGTGGAATATGCATGTATGCTGATAAACGGTGAGAAGATCAAGGAGTCCGATATAGATACGACGACAACACTTATAACCCGTGAAAATATGTATGAACCGGATAATCAAAAGGTGCTTTTTCCGTTCGAACAGATAAAATATTAAACAAAACAGAGTAAGATATCTCATTCATTCAAAACCCTTCTGATGTTAGAATTTATTCGTAATTTACCGAAAAGGTAATTAAGAATAATTCTTTAAGGAGGGTTTTTTGTTATGAGAAAGAAACTTGTTTCGTCTTTTCTTTGTTTGGCAATGGCAACTACCATGCTTGCGGGATGCGGCAGCGGAGGTTCGGGTGATGCCGGAACTACACAGGCTGCTACACAGGCTGCTACAGAGGCGGCAACAGAGGCTGCTACGGAGGCTGCTACAGAGGCAGCATCGGAAGACGGAGGAAATACGGCTGCTTCAAGTGATATCAAGGCAACTGTATTCTGGTATGAGGAAAGTGATGTATATTTAAGTTCTGTTCGTACAGCACTGAATTCTGAATTGGACGGACTCGGAATTGAGTATGATAATCAGTTTGCGGCAAATGATCAGGCTAAGCAGATCGATCAGATCAAAACCGCTATCGCAAGCGGATCCAATCTTCTCATAGTTAACATTGTTACATCCGGTGCTCCTGATACAGCTGAGGATATTATAAGTGCGGCAGGTGATATTCCTGTTATATTCTTCAACCGTGCTATCGGAACAGACGGAAGTGATGTTACTGTTCTTGAAGGTCATGAGAGTGCATGTTTCATCGGAACGGATGCTCCGGAAGCAGGTCACATGCAGGGAAAGATGATCGGTGACTATGTTGTTGCCAACTATGATGATATCGATATTAACGGAGACGGTGTTATCTCTTATGCAATGATGAAGGGTGATGAAGCTAATATCGAAGCTATATATCGTACACAGTACGGTGTAGAAGATGCCGATGCTGTTCTCACAGCTGCCGGTAAGCCTGCTCTTCAGTATTTTGATGAGAATAACTCCGATAAATATCAGGTAGACCTCGGCGGCGCATGGTCAGCTCAGGCCGCAAAGGATTATATGGATACAAACCTTGTATCATACAACGAAGGCAACGGTAATATGATAGAGCTGGTTATCTGCAATAATGACGGAATGGCAGAAGGTGTTGTAGCTTCTCTTCAGGGTAAGGGATACAACAAGGATGGCGGACATGTAGTTCCTGTATTCGGTGTTGATGCCACAGAGAATGCTAAGGCTCTTATCGCTGACGGTGCCATGACAGGTACTGTTAAGCAGGATGCTGAAGGTATGGCTTCAGCCATAGCTCAGTCTGTAAAGGGAATATCCGAAGGAAAGACTCCTGAAGCAGCTCTCGGCGGATTAAGCGATTCACGTTTCAGTATAGCATCGGATTGCTCAAAGAAGCTCTTCGTAGCTTATGCTCCTTACACAGGACAGTAAGAACCGCGCTGAATGTATATAAAAGCAGCTGTCTTATAGGGCAGCTGCTTTTTCTGAAATACCACATAAAGAAACAGAAATGAAATTGAAAAGGAGGAACAGGTAAATGGGTAATGATGTTCTTCTGAAAATGGAAGGCATATCCAAAGCATTTCCGGGTGTTAAGGCACTTGATAATGTATCTCTGGAAGTTAAAGCGGGAACCGTTCATGCTTTAATGGGAGAAAACGGAGCCGGCAAATCCACCCTGATGAAATGTCTGTTCGGAATTTATGCAAAAGACAGTGGGCATATATATCTGGAAGGAAATGAAATAGACTTTAAAAGCAGCAGAGAAGCGTTGGATAACGGAGTGGCTATGGTTCATCAGGAACTTAATCAGGCTCTCAAGAGAAATGTAATGGATAACATCTGGCTGGGACGATATCCGAAGATTGCGGGTATAGCGGTAAATGAGAAAAAAATGAAGAAAGATACCGAAGCTATATTTGAAGAGCTGGGTATCAATGTTGATGTTTACCGTATCATGAGTACCATGCCCGTATCCCAGAGACAGATGGTGGAGATCGCAAAGGCGGTTTCATATAATTCGAAAGTTATAGTATTTGATGAGCCTACATCCTCACTTACGGAAGAAGAGGTTGAACATCTTTTTAAGATCATCAATATGCTTCGGGACAGAGGAGTAGGGATCATATATATATCTCATAAAATGGCAGAGATCAAAAGGATATCCGATGAGATCACCATTATGAGAGACGGACAGTGGGTTGCGACCGAAGATGCGGATAAACTGGAAATGAATGATATCATACGCCTTATGGTTGGACGTGAACTCACCAATCAGTTTCCGCCTAAGAAGAATAAGCCTAAGGAAGTTTCACTTAAAGTAGAGAATCTCTCGGGGCAGTATAACATTCTTAAGGATGTAAGTTTCGAAGCGCATAAGGGCGAGGTCCTCGGAATAGCCGGACTTGACAGTTCCGGACGTACGGAGACTCTTGAAAGCATATTCGGTATACGTACACGTAAGAGCGGTACGATAACTCTGGACGGTAAGAAATGCTTAAACCGTAATGCAGGCGAATCCATAAAGAACGGATTTGCTTTACTTACGGAAGAGAGAAGAGCAACCGGTATATTCGGCGTATTAAGCGTTAAGGATAATACGGTAATATCGAGTTTAAAGAGGCATAAGAGGATGGGTTTCTATCTGAGTGAGAAATCTCAGCGAGAAGATACCCAGAACTATATAGATGCCATGCGGACAAAGACTCCTTCCATGGAAACAAAGATAAGGAATCTGTCGGGAGGTAATCAGCAGAAGGTGATAATAGGCAGATGGCTGCTTACGGAACCGGAAGTTCTGCTTCTTGATGAGCCTACACGAGGTATAGATGTAGGCGCAAAATATGAGATATATCAGCTGATCCTGGATCTGGCGAATAAGGATAAGACAGTAATAATGGTTTCATCCGAGATGCCGGAGCTGCTGGGAGTATGTGATCGTATCCTCGTAATGTCCGGCGGAAGACTTGCGGGAGAAGTGGATGCGGCAAATACTACCCAGGAAGAGATAATGACCCTGGCAGCGAAATACGTATAAGGAGGCATATATTGATGTTAAATACTGTAAAGAGAATAAAACAGGTTCGGGCCGATTATAAGTTGCTGTCCTCGAAGGAAAAGAGAAGATTCTGGATAGACGGAATTCTTAATAATGCGTTATATATTCTGATGGCACTCTTTGTAATATATACATCTGTGGCAAGACCGAATTTCTTATCACTCGGATCCTTTGCCAATCTGATCACACAGGTTGCGGCTTTTCTTCCGATGGCACTCGGTATAGCAGGATGTATAGTTTTAACGGGAACGGATCTTTCGGCAGGACGTGTATCGGGTCTTACAGCTGCCGTTGCGGCAGTTTTACTTCAGAAGACGGATTTCACGAATAAGATGTTTCCGAATCTTCCTCCGGCTTCGGGTATGTGGATACTTGTAACACTGCTTACAGCAGTGGCAATAGGTTGTTTTGTCGGTCTGGTCAACGGTTTCTTTGTAGCTAAGTTCAGTCTTCATCCGTTCATAGTTACACTTTCCACCCAGCTTATTACATATGGTATCATCCTCTGGTTTTTCGGCCTTAACGGTAATAACGGTCAGCCGATATCAGGACTCAGTAATGAATATAAGGAATTTGTCGGAGGAGAATTGTTCCGTCTGGGAAATGTTGCCGTTCCGAGATATGTACTGTATGCGGCAATCCTCGTTGTAATAATGTGGTTTATATGGAATAAGACAGCATTCGGTAAGAATATGTTTGCGGTTGGTTCTAATGCGGAAGCTGCAAAGGTTTCGGGTGTAAATGTATTTAAAACTATCGTATTTGTCCATGCTCTTGCAGGTATAATGTACGGATATGCCGGATTCGTCGAAGGCGTACGAAGCGGATCGGTTGCCGCAAGTACGGGCCTTAATGCAGAGTGCGATGCCATCGCTGCCTGCGTTATCGGCGGTGTATCATTTGTAGGTGGTACAGGATCGATATCAGGTATCATACTCGGAGTATTTGTATTGAGGATCATATTTGTTGCGCTTACTGTTCTGGGAGTGGATTCTTCCTCACTTTATATTATAAAGGGTGCGATAATTCTCTGTGCCTGTGCACTTGATATGCGTAAGTATCTTGTTAAGAAATAAATTCGAAGATCGGAAGGTGCAAATATGGATAATAATGCTGCGGAAAAGGATGAAACAAAAACACGTGAATTAAAGGGCTTATATAAGAATGTGAATATAACCGTTAAAACTTTGGATATTATAATTACATGCTGTATAGCTGTTATCGTATTGATAGTTATATTTAATCTTATGTAAACTAAAAGAAAAATAATGAATAAATATGAGGAAATAGTGTATATACCATTTCAAAGTTCATGTGTTAGAATGACCACGTCACAGATTCGTAACAGACTTTTTTAAAAAAGAGAGGTGGACATATATGGAACTTAGAACTGCTGCATCACCGAGAGATGTAAAGAACTATGATACCAAAAGACTGAGAGAGGAGTTTCTTATCGAGAAAGTATTCTTTGAGGATGAGATACGCCTTGTATATAGTCATATTGACAGGATCATTACAGGTTCGGCAACTCCGGTAAATAAAGTGCTTAAACTTGAGGCAGGTGACGAACTCAGAGCCGAGTATTTCCTTCAGAGAAGAGAGATGGGAGTTATCAATATCGGCGGAGACGGAATCATATATGTGGACGGAAAGAAGTATGAAGTGGCCCACAGAAACGGTATGTACATAGGAATGGGTAAGAAGGACATATCCTTTGAAGCCATCGATCCTAAAAATCCTCCGAAGTTTTATATTAACAGTGCTCCTGCTCATGCAGAGTATCCGACTAAGCTTATTAAGGTAGATGGTGAGCCGGGTGAGGATGTTGTGATCATCAAAGAGGAGAATAAGAAGGAGCTTGGTTCTCTGGAACAGTCAAATCATAGAACTATATGCAAGTATATTCTTCCGGGACAGGTAGAAAGCTGTCAGCTGGAGATGGGTATGACTCATCTTGAACCGGGCAGCGTATGGAATACCATGCCTTGTCATACACATGACAGAAGAATGGAAGTTTATCTCTACTTTGAGATACCTGAGGATGCTTTTGTAATGCATTTCATGGGCGAACCTCAGGAAACAAGACATATAATCATGAGAAACGAGCAGGCTGTCATATCACCGAGCTGGTCTATTCATTCGGGCTGCGGTTCTCAGAATTATACATTCATATGGGGAATGGTAGGAGAGAATCAGGACTTTGATGATATGGATGATGTAAGAAATCAGGATCTTTTATAAATCGGGGAGGATAAGCAATGTACGATTTTCTTCAGAAATTTGCACTTACAGGTAAGGTCGCATGGGTGACCGGTGCATCATACGGACTCGGATTTGCATATGCAAAAGCCTTTGCCGAGGTTGGTGCAAAGATTGTATTTAATGATATAAATCAGGAACTTGTAGACAGAGGTCTGGAAAACTATAAAGAAGCCGGTATCGAAGTATACGGCGCAGTATGTGACGTTACTAAGGAAGATCAGGTTGAGAAGTTTGTTGCGGATGTTACAGAGAAGGTAGGACCGATTGACATACTTGTAAATAATGCGGGTATCATCAGACGTGTACCTATGCATGAAATGTCTGTAAAGGATTGGAACCTGGTTATAGATATCGATCTTACGGGACCTTTTATATGTTCTAAAGCCGTTATTCCGAGCATGATCGAAAGAGGCGGCGGAAAGATCATTAACGCATGTTCTATGATGAGCGAACTCGGACGTGAGACTGTTTCGGCTTACGCTGCCGCAAAGGGAGGACTGAAAATGCTCACAAGAAATATATGTTCGGAATATGGTCAGTACAACATTCAGTGTAATGCCATAGGACCGGGCTATATAGCTACACCTCAGACTGCTCCGCTCAGAGCTAAGCAGGCTGACGGAAGCATGAATCCGTTCGATCGTTTTATTCGTTCAAAGACACCTGCTCAGAGATGGGGCCGTACGGAAGATCTGGAAGGACTTGCCGTATTTCTTGCCTCTTCGGCATCGGATTTCATCAACGGTCAGGTTATATATATTGATGGAGGTATCCTTGCTTATATCGGACAAGATCCGAACAATCTTGACGAAAGCAAGTTTGCTGATGAGATTGAAGCCGATACTGATGTTAAAACAAAGGATCAGTAAGAAGCAGATTACTTCGTCATGATATATGAATTACGGATCTCTTATCTTTTACGGAGAGACGGGTTCTGTAAATATCATGTTTCCAGCATATGCTGAGACGTGAGTCGGTTATCGGAATTGCTTCTACGTCCAGAAGACAAACCCCTTCAATAGAAAGCGTTCCGAGACTTCCGACATTTATTATGAGCTTATCCGTATCTTCGTTAACGATAACCGGTTCGTATGTCATAAGACTGAGTACAGCTTCCGATCTATCGGTATCGGAATAAATATATAAATCTTCAATCACAATTTCATTTCCTTTTAGAAGCCGGGCATTTCTTATATAAGAAGTGATTCCGGCTTCATCCGGATATGCGTGGGAAAGCTCCATACTTATCCGGCTTTCACTTGTACCGAATGAGTAATCTACATCTGTTGCACGGTATTCGGTTCCGTCTTTTTGCATGAAACCGTTTATGGTCGGCAGGTTATGATATGCCGATTGCATGGTCCATATATCATATCTTTCCGGAGAAAAAGTTTTCTTGGTATAATTCTCAACTCCTACATCAATAAGCAAGGGTTTGCCGTTTTTATAAACTGTTATACTTCCGGTATCATTATGATTATGGCTGTCGGCATTATCACCGGCCTTAACTGCAAGATACAGATTACTGTCACGTGATATGAACAGTCCGACACTCGGATAGTATATGTCACGATAGGTTATCGCAGACTGGTCTTTTTTATGAAGATCTCTTACCTCTTTAACATTAAATGCATTTTGAAGACGATAATACAGATTGCTTTCCTTAGGAAGCAGAAGAGTATTATCCGAACCTTCTATAAAATCCTCGACTGCGTATTGCATCATTTCCGGATTTCCGGTTCTTTTGGCAAAGAGGTATTCTCTAATCCCGGATCTTCCCGCCACAGGAGAGCAGTCTGCGAAATTCACATAATATTCCCCCTGAACATGAGCATTCATAATATATGACGCAATATTCTTTACGATCGCTTCATCATACAGACCTTTGAAGTGGCCGTCGGTAACAGCATTCAGAACTTCAAGAGCTCCGAACAGGCACAGTCCCGCATGGCGGTAGTACTGCGCACCTTCGTCGCAGCATCCGTCTTCTCCGTATTCATCAAGAAAATAGTCTATACTTATGCAGGCTTTCATAAAAGCCTTTTTCAGATAATCGCTGTCTTTACTGTTAAGAAAAGAAGCTATGAGGACATTCTGAGTACACCAGATCGTCCAGTTATTCATAGGCTCTTTGCCGTTTCCCATCCACCAGAAATGAGTATTCAGATATGGAGTATATATTCTTCTTTCCAGTTCGTAATCAATCCGGGATGTTATAAAAGGACTGATCTCATTTAACTTATCGGATAGAAGATATGAAGCCGTTGCAAGAACGGCTGCGGTTTCACACGCAAAAAGATCCAGCACCGGATGAGTGATATCCGGCAGCGGAAGCTGTGGAGTGTCTCTTATATAACTGTTGTGAGGCGGAAGGCACCATGCGCTTTCTTCGCATATGGAAAATATTCCGTTTACGATGCCATCCGTAAAACGTCCGCTGTTCTCTGCGCATTCGGCCAGAACAAGGGCAGACAGGGCATATCTTTTTGTAAAGTATATGTCTTCATAACGTATCCGGTTTCCGGTTCTTGTAAAGTCCATGAAGTCCGTGGCTGACAGTGCAGGAAATTTATAATCCAGATATGACTCGGCCAGACTTATGCTTTTCTTTGACCAGGTTTCATCCACAGAGGACCAGAGATCACGTTCTGATATGGTCGGATAAGGATGAAATTCGAGGAAATCTTTATTATAGTTTTGCGATAATTCTTTAAACATGGAGAACCTCCGGAACAAGTCTATTTTATGTTGGCATTACCTGATACGTAATTGCGCGGAGAAACACCGGTTACTTTTTTAAATACCCGGCTGAAGTAAAAGGCACTTTCGAAACCGAGCTTATCCGATATTTCGTATATCTTATAGTCACCTTCCATAAGCATTCTTTCCGCAACTTCAATCTTGCATTGATTTATATAATCCGTAAATCCGACATCGTTAAATTTCGAGAAGAGTACACTCAGATAGTTCGGACTGATGTTGAATATCTCGGATACTGCGTTCAGTGACAGCTTTTCGTTAATATGTTCTTTAACGTATTTCTTTACATTTTCCACTATGTGATTCTTATGGCTCTTGTTCTGTGACTCGAGAGTCTCGCACAGACCGTCTCGCAGAACCTCAAGCCACTGCATGATCTGTTCCACGGTTGTAAGTTCGTACAGGGAACGGTAACCGTTCGGATTATCCGAGAATATCGAGGTGACTACCTGCTCACCGTTATTCAGAAGTGACAGAGACATATAGAGAACACTGCTTGCGGCATCAAGAGCCTGTATAAAATGCGGTGTCTGACCGTTGAAAAGCTCTATGATGGAATTGAATATATCCCGAAGAGCCTCTTTGTCATATTCTATATATGCCTTTCTGATATCTTCCTTGAAGAGAGACAGGTTGAATACATTTGTAAATGTTTTCATATCCGACATCTCGTCAAAGAACAGTATCTTATGGTCTTTATCCAGATATGAAGATACCTGCTTGGCATCCTGATAAGAGGTGGATATCTGCAGCGGAGATGAAACTATGGATCCTATAGCTACGGATATATTAACGTTATAATAGTTATATAACATAACAGATACATGATTCAGTGCATTTTCTATTATGCTCTTATAAGATTCGGGCTCCATTCCCTTAAGGAAGAAGATTATATTAAGACAATTGACCTCCTTTGCGATAACATGGCACGGAACGTACTTGGATATAAGTTCTGTTACGACCTGCATGCTGCTTGTATACAGGTTAAGGATCTTATCGGAATCCATGGTATCCATCTTATCACTGTTTATGGTGAGATATCCTACGGCAAATGCGTCGTAATCAAAATCAATGCGCAGATTATCCCGCTGGGCTTCAAACTGAACATTTGATTCGAAGAGGTTAAGCAGGAGCCTTGTAAAGAACTGATCCTTCATAAGATATAAACTGTCTACAGTGGATCTTTCCACGGTATTATATTTCTTCTGTATTTCCTGAAGACGCGACACTGCCAGATTCAGACTTTCTGTAAGAGCCTCGGGTGTCAGTTCGAGCTTGATCAGATAGTCGTTTACTCTGTAGGTCATGGCTTCTTTAACAAACTGGAAATCCTCAAAACTTGTAAGAAAGATGAAGATAGGCAGATCCCTTTTTTCTTCATGACATTTTTTTGCCAGCTCAAGACCGCTCATAACAGGCATTTTTATGTCGGTTATGATAATATCGGGATGCAGTTCATCTATCATATTATAGGCAATCGAACCGTTTGAAGCGGTTCCGACTATACTCATGTCAAGATCGCTCCAATTAATCATTGATTTGATTCCTGCCTGTACGAGGGGTTCGTCATCGGCAATTAAAACTTTGATCATAATTCGTCCTCACATTTTTTATTCGGTAATAATACGGTTACCGTAGTATATTCACCGACTTCGCTTTTAATGAAAAGTCCGTATTTTTCACCGTAATTATACTGAATTCGCTTGTTTACATTATTGATTCCGATTTCCTTGAAGAATACGGCGGTTTCACTCGGTTCATTCAGAACCTTTATCATGGTTTCTTCGTCCATTCCGATTCCGTCGTCGGTAACATCGATATGTACATCGTTCACCTCATCGGAATATATATGTATGGTTATCTTTCCTGCGGTGCCCTTCGGTTCAATGCCGTGGAATATGGCATTTTCCACTATAGGCTGAAGAGAGAATTTGAGGATCTCACAGGACAGAAGTTCGGGATCGTCATTCTCTATCTCCAGAGTGATTATTCCTCCGTAACGGTATTTCTGGATAGTGAAGTAATCCTTTACAAGTTCAAGCTCTCTTTTAATGGATATCGTGCTTTTCGTACCCTTTGAAACACTCTTCATAAGTCGGGAAAGGGCAGTGGTCATTTCTGCTATTCCCGGCGCATTCTGTATGGTTGCCATCCATTTGATGGAATTGAGGGTGTTATACAGGAAATGCGGATTTATCTGGCTTTGGAGCATCTTATATTCATATTCGTTCTTCTTCTTTTCGTCTTCGACCTTTTGCTCCACCATGGTCTGAACGGTTTCGGAAAGATTGTTGATGGTTCTTCCTATATCACCGAGTTCGTGATTCCATTCGGTGGAAGGATCTCGTGAAAAATCACCCTTCTCGATCTTTTTGATACGTTTCTGAAGCTTGGAAACAGGTACCGATACGGTATGATACAAAAACAGGTACAATACCACGGTTATGAACAAAGCTGCCAGAAGGATCATTATAAATGTGTTTTTGAAGGATTTCTGCATGGTTTTCGAATAGACGTCGGTGCTGACGCATTCTGTGATATACCAGCCGTCTATTTCGAGAGGCCTTGATATAAGGAAGACTATCTCCGATGTTTCGTTATTATACATGCGGGTAATCTTGGTTTTATCGTTTAATGCATATTGCCCCATGTCATCTATAAGTGTAAATGAATCTCTGCAAGGTTCAAGAGCGTTGTTACTATATTTATATAAATGATTATCTATACGGAAATATAAGTCGGTGCTGCCTTCCGGTATGTTTTCTATAATGGGATCCGTTATGGTAGTTGTGGAAAGTTCGGTAAATACATAGCCTATGATCTTATCTTCGAACGGATGATAGATAGGATCGGCCATGGGTATCATGGAAACCTTCTTGGTTGTAAAGAAAGGATCGGATAGTATACCGACAGATTCATTATTATCGGTAAGTTTACTGAAATACGGAAGAGAAGTGACACTTTCCGCAGAAACAAAAGTAGAGGAGTTGGTTGCTTCGACGATCTGTATGATGTCATCTCTTTCATTTCCTATAACAACAACTCTGACAAGATTCTGGGCTATGCCCTTATTGGCACGATAATTCTCAAATATAAAATCATGTGCCTCTCTTTTGACCTTGCTGGAATGTGTAAGGTTTTCCATGGCAAAGGACATGATCTTTCTGTTTGCTCTGCAGGTGCTGATAAAATTCTTTACATTATTTATATTTGAATTGATGGAATTACACAAAAAAGAAACCTTTGTTTCCGAAGACTGTATCATGTTATTCAGAAGATTTTGAGAAACCGTCTGATAACTGACAAAAAGGATTGCTATACTGATACAAAAAACAGTGGATATGGTAATGATCAGTATACGAAAACGTATACCCGATAATTTAAAACGTATGATATCCATTTCTAAAACCACTTACCCCAATGATCAAAAACTACATTCTTTGTGCATCTTTCCTTATAATTTTATCACATAAAATTAAATATAAAAGACTTGAAAATGTATGTAATCGTAAAATAGTGCATAAATCATAAAATAGTGCAAAATTTAATTGGCCGTTTACAACATTTGAAGAAATATTGAATAAAAAAGTAATAAATTTCATTTATAACATTTACATAAAAAACTATACTAAAATCACATATTAATAGGCCGTTTACTATTCAACATTAACAAATGGGAGGTAAAAAAGGGATGAGGAAAAAATTATTAAGTTCCTTACTGGCTGTAACTATGGTTACGGGGTTACTTGCAGGATGCGGCGGTTCGGGATCGGGTGATTCCGGAAAGGATACAACAGCACCTGCAACTACGGAAGCAGCAACACAGGGTGGCGGAGATGAGACTCCTACTACCGAAAGCGCAGGAGAAGATGTAACACTTAAGTGGGCTATCTGGGATAAAGATGCTACTCCATATTGGATCGCTCTTCAGGAAGCATACGAAGAATCACATCCTAATGTAAAAATCGAGATGGTCGATCTCGGATCTACGGATTACATGACAGTCCTTGCAACAGAGCTTTCGGGAAGCGGATCGGAATTCGATGTTGTTACTGTTAAGGATGTTCCGGGTTATGCAACACTTGTATCCAAGAATACTCTTGAACCGCTTGATGACTATATCAGCAAAGCAGGTATAGACTTAAGCCAGTACGGCGGTGTTGACAGCCAGATCTCTGTAAACGGAAGTCTCTATGAGCTTCCATTCAGAAATGACTTCTGGGTAATTTTCTACAACAAGGACATTTTTGATGCAGCAGGTGTCAGCTATCCTACAAACGATATGACATTTGAGCAGTATGATGAGCTCGCAAGACAGGTTGCTGATGATACATTCGGTCAGCAGGTTTACGGTACTCATTATCACACATGGAGAAGTGCTGTTCAGCTCTTCGGTGTTCTTGACGGAAAGCACAACATTCTCAGCGGCAAGTATGATTTCTTCAAGCCTTATTACGAGATGGTATTAAAGCAGGAAGATGATCACATCTGCAGAAACTATGCAGATCTCAGTGCTGAAGGTCTTCACTATTCAGCAGCTTTCTCAGGCGGTGACGTAGCTATGCTTAACATGGGTTCATGGTTTATCTCAACTTTGATCTCCAATATTCAGAGCGGCGAGTATGATTCAAGCCTTTGCGGTAACTGGGGAATGGTTAAGTATCCTCATGCAGAAGGTGTTGAGCCGGGTTCTACACTCGGTACAATCACAGGTCTTGCTGTAACAAGCGTTTCTACAAAGAAGGATGCAGCATTTGACTTTGTACAGTGGGTATCAGGAGAAGAGGGAGCAAAGGTTATGGCAGGAACAGGTAACTTCCCTGCACTTATGACAGACGAAGCTCTCGATATCATCTGCGGACTTGACGGATTCCCTTCAGATGCTGAAAGTAAGGAAGCTTTAAAGGTTTCAAATCTTTATCTCGAAGTTCCTTATGCAGAGAACGTTTCTGAGATCAACGATGTACTTGATACTTATCATAAGGCAATCATGAACAGAGAAATGACTATTGATGAAGGTATCCAGGCAATGAATGACGAGGTCGGAAAGATTCTCGGACAGTAAAAATATAATAATAAGCTTTTATGAGGTCGGGACCGGGCCATACCGGTCCCCGATCATCAGATGAAAGGTCAGGGTGTATTATGGATGAGAAAAAAAGAGCGAAAATAAATGCGCTTGAAAGAGAGTTGGAGGAAGTCAATAAGTTGATTGCTTCCGAAAAGCAGGAAGTTGACTTGCAAAAACTGCTGAAACGACAGAATAAGTTGAACATCAAGATAAATATGATAAAGAATAATAAAATATTAAGCCGGGCAGAAAAAAGAAATCTGATTGCTTATTCATTCATAGCACCGAATTTTATAGGCTTTTGTGTATTTACTCTTGTTCCGATCGTATTTGCTTTTGCACTTGCCTTCATGAAATGGGACGGTAACAATGAAGCAACATTTAACGGAATCAATAATTTCACAAAGCTGGCAACAGATACATTCTTTTGGGCGGCCTTAAAGAATACACTTATATATGTTATCGGTACTGTACCGCTTACCATGGCAGCTTCTCTCGGACTTGCCATAGTTCTTAATCAGAGAGTTGTCGGAAGAGGATTCTTCAGAACCGTAGCATTCTTCCCTTATGTAGCTTCACTTGTAGCTATAACATCGGTATGGAGCATGATCTTCCATCCGTCTAAGGGACCTATCAATTATCTGCTTCTTACCGTATTCGGAGTTGATCAGAATAATCTTCCGAAATGGTTCAGCGGAAGTCTGGTACTTCTTACATTTATACTTTTCAGCGTTTGGAAGTACATGGGTTACTACATGCTGATATATCTTGCAGGTCTTCAGGGAATATCCCCTGAACTTTATGAGGCTGCAAATCTTGATGGCGCAAATGCTTGGCAGAGATTCATATATATTACACTGCCACAGCTTCGTGCAACTACATTCTTCGTACTTGTAATGCTTACAATCAACTGTTTCAAGGTTTACGATATCGCGGTAATGCTCGCCGGAGGCGGAGACGGAAAGCTCAGTACATCGGCAACGGTTCTTGTATATTACATTTACCAGAACGCATTTAACTACTGGGATCTCGGTTATTCAAGTGCGATAGCAATGGTACTGTTCGTAATAGTTCTCACTGTTACGCTTATACAGTTCAAATATGAGAAGAAGGTAGACGAATAAAGAGGAAAGGAGAAGATGATTATGCGTAAAAAGAGTTCTATACGAAACAATTATATAATCACTAAGGTCGTAGTATATACGATCCTTATAATAATGACAGCAATCATGATCCTTCCTTTCTTATGGATGTTATCTGCTTCTATAAAATCAGACAGAGAAGTATTCATGATGAATCCGTTCAGATGGATTCCGGCAAAGCCGAGATGGAGTAATTATGTAGATATCTGGACAAAGATACCTATGTTGAAGTTTGTAACAAATACGGTTATCCTTACTATCGTAGTTACACTGTTTCAGCTTGTTACTTCAAGTTTTGCCGCATATTCTTTCGCAAAGATTGAGTTTAAGCACAAGAAAGCTTTATTCCTCGCATACATCGCAACAATTGCATTGCCATGGCAGGTATACATGGTTCCGCAGTTTATAATGATGCGTAAGATGGGTCTTAACGATAAGCTGCTTGCCATGATATGTCTTCAGGCATTCTCGGCATTCGGTGTGTTCCTTATGAAACAGTTCTATGAAGGAATCCCGAGCGATCTTTGTGAAGCTGCAAGAATTGACGGAATGAGCGAGTATAATATATATCTTAAGATTATGCTTCCTCTTTCCAAACCTGCGTTATCAACACTTATAATCATTACTTTCGTAAATACCTGGAATGATTACCTCGGACCACTCATTTATTTGAAGTCCGAAGAGAAGAAAACTATCCAGCTTGGACTGAAAATGTTTATAGGACAGTATTCTTCGGAGTATGGCCTGATAATGGCCGGTTCGATTATCTCATTAGTTCCGGTGATCATAATGTTCGGATTTATGCAGAAGTATTTCGTTACAGGTGTAACAACAGCGGGATTAAAAGGATAATTATAAGGGGCTGTTTCAAGACAGCCCCTTTTTATAACATAACAGATATCTGGAGGGATAGATATGTTTGATGATATGCCTGTTATAAGTGATGAAGAGATAAAGAAAGCACTTGATTTTTGCGAACATCAGGTGGTCGGAAATCTGAAGGACTTTACATATAAATTTCAGAAAGCCTACAGTGAAAACGGGTTCTATAAGCCGATAGACAATGACTATTGGACAACAGGGTTCTGGACGGGTGAAATATGGCTTTCTTATGAATGGGCAAAGGACAGAATGATTACGGATGCCGGTTGTCTGAAGGATGCGGCTCTCATACAGGTAGACAGCTTTCTTGACAGAATTGAGAATAAGATAGAGGTGGACCATCATGATATGGGTTTCTTATACTCACCGTCATGCGTTGCGGCATATAAACTGACGGGAAGCGAGAAGGCTAAAAAGGCGGCTGTCCTTGCGGCAGATCAGTTAATATCCAGATATCATCCGATAGGTGAATTTATACAGGCCTGGGGGCCTATGAATGCACCGGAGAATTACAGGCTCATCATAGATTGTCTTCTTAATCTGCCGCTTCTCTACTGGGCATCGGAAGAAACGGGAGATACAAAGTACAGAGACATTGCCGAAAAGCATATTCATACTGCCGTTAAGAATGTCATCAGAGAAGACTTTTCGACCTGGCATACATTTTTCTTTAATATGGAGACAGGTGAACCTGATCACGGTGCTACCTGTCAGGGATACAGAGACGGTTCTGCCTGGGCGAGAGGACAGGCCTGGGGTATATACGGTACGGCGTTGGCTTATAAATATACGGGAAGAAAAGAGTATATAGAGCTTTTCAAGGGTGTTACCGAGTACTTTATGACACATCTTCCAAAGGATATGATTCCGTTCTGGGATCTGGAATTTACGGACGGAGACGATCAGCCGAGGGATTCATCTTCGGGATCCATTGCGGCATGTGGTATGCTGGAGATGATCAAGTATATAAGCGAAGAAGAGGGTGCCGTATATAAGAAATACGCAATGCAGATTATGAAATCTCTTTATGACAATTATGCCGTTAAAGATCCGAAGCAGTCTAACGGACTTGTGCTTCACAGTACATATTCGAATCATTCTCCTTATAATACCTGCAATCATTACGGAGTGGATGAATGCAATTCCTGGGGAGATTATTTCTATATGGAAGCGCTTACGAGATTGATTAAAGACTGGGAACTTTATTGGTAGGACGAGGTTCGTGTTTTATGAAGACATATAATAAAGACAATTTAAGAACTAAAGATGATTTCAGAGGCCTTATGATGTCTGTGCTTGAGCCTCTGATAGAGCATTTTACCGAGGAAAAAGCAGGTATAGATCTTGGTGTGACAGCAACCACATACCCGCAGAAAACCATAAGATTCGAAGCTTTTTCGAGACCGTTATGGGGGCTGGTTCCTTTCTGGGCAGGCGGCGGACACCATAAAACATTTGAAGAATATTACAGACAGGGATTTACAGCGGGAACGGATCCGGCAGGCAAAGAATATTGGGGGCTGTGCCATGCATTTGACCAGAGATTTGTTGAAATGGCTGCAATGGCGTACGGCCTCATACTGACTCCCCAAATACTGTGGGATCCGCTTACGGATAAGGAAAAATCCAATCTGGCTGATTGGCTGTATGAGATCAATAAATATGAACTCCCTGTATGTAATTGGGTAATGTTTGCCGTATTGGTAAATATTGCTCTTAAAAAACTCGGATGTAGATATGACGAAGATAAGCTGAAGAGATATCTGGATGGGGTGGACTCCTTTTATCTCGGAGACGGATGGTATCAGGACGGAGATTCCGGCCAGAAGGATTATTATATATCCTTTGCCATACATTTCTACAGTCTTTTCTATGTCCGGGTTATGAATGAAGAAGACCATGAAAGATGTGAGATCTATAAGGAAAGAGCTATGCTCTTTGCAAAGGAATTTATATATTGGTTTGATGAGAGCGGAGCATCTCTTCCTTACGGAAGATCGCTTACTTACAGATTTTCACAGGTGAGTTTCTTCTCCGCATGCCTTATGGCGGGAATAGAGCCATTCCCTGTCGGGGTTATAAAGGGACTTATAGTAAGGCATCTCTGTGACTGGCTGAGGAGGCCTATATTTGACAGGGATGACATTTTGACCATAGGATACGGATATCCGAATCTTGTAATGGGCGAGAGATATAACGGTCCCGGTTCTCCGTACTGGGCTATGAAGACATTTGCTTTTCTTATGCTTCCGGATGATCATCCTTTCTGGAGTGCGGAAGCAGAGCCTCTTCCGAAGCTGGATGAACAAAAGGCTCTTATACATGCGGATATGCTGATCCACAGATATCCGGGACATGTTACCGCCTTTGTTCCCGGTAAATACAGCCCGGCAGGACATGGGCAGACTCCGGCAAAGTACGGTAAATTTGCTTATGATACTTACTTCGGCTTCAGCGTTGCCAAGTCAACCTGTGAGATACATGAAGCGTCTCCCGATTCCATGCTGGCTTTCTATATAAACGGATATGTTTACACAAGAAGAGTGTGTGATGAGTTCACTGTAAGCGATACGGAGGTCGATTCATCCTGGGTTCCTTACGAGGGTATTAAGGTCAGAACAAGGATAATCCCTACGGAAACGGGACATATCAGAGAGCATACTGTTATAAGTGGCAGAGAATGTGTGGCTTATGACTGCGGATTCTCTGTACAGATAGACGTAGACGGGGAGAAGGAGATTCAGGATAAGTCCGGGGCGAGAGTAGAAAATCGTTTTGCTTATTGTGAAGTCAGATCCGCGGATGAGACAGGCGAAGGAACGGTAATAAACGCGGATCCGAATACCAATCTGCTTTATCCGATGACACGGATACCTGCGGTATGTTATCATATTAGAAAGGGTACAAATGTTATTAAAACCGTTGTTTCGGCAGAATGTGTTT
The DNA here is from genome assembly GCA_900316715.1 of uncultured Eubacteriales bacterium. Lineage (GTDB taxonomy): Bacteria > Bacillota > Clostridia > Lachnospirales > Lachnospiraceae > Eubacterium_Q. The sequence goes on along the minus strand of ONEC01000037.1, from coordinate 34,906 downwards.
CCAGATAAAGGATGGTACTGATCATGTCTAAACTGTTTGCGTATGATAATCCGATATGGACTATGTTGGGAAAGGTGGCGGATGCACTTATCCTGTCATTTTTCTGGCTTATTTTCAGCCTTCCGATAGTGACCATCGGAGCATCTACAAGTGCACTGTATTATACAACTCTTAAGATTGCGGAGAATAAGGAAGGTTATTTGTTTAAGACCTTTCTAAAAGGGTTTAAGGAAAGCTTCTCGCAGTCCACGATTATTTGGATAGTCCTCGGAGTTGTAGGCGGGATCATGTCATTTTCCATTTATATGTATCAGAAGGTCGGATCTCAGGTGGCGCTTACTCTTTTGTGGTCACTTCTGATATTTGCGTTTCTGTATCTGATGTTTTTTACGGTTATCTTTGCTCTTAATGCAAGACTGAGTACGGGACTGGGGAATCTTTTTGCCATGACATTTATGGTATGTATTAAGCATTTCTCATGGGTGCTTCTTATGACAGTTACCCTGGTATGTGTCGCTGCGGCATCGATATTTGTGTTCTGGCCGCTTCTGTTCCTTGCACCGGGCGGGATAGCATTTGCCAACAGTATTATCTTAAGTAAGATCATCTTTCCGAAATACGGATGGAATCTGAAGGATGAGGATGATCCGACAGGAGAGTTGACTGAAGAAGTAACTGAAGCAATGACTGAAGAAGTGAATGAAGAAGATACAGTTTCAGACAGTATGAAAGAAGGATAGATATATGAATATGCTTACTTTAAAAGTTCTTGATAAAAATGATAAAACAATATGTGTCAGCCATGGAGAAGATTTTGTAAATCTTGTTTGTACGGCAGAATATAAGGAAGGGGACAGAATAGTTCTCGAGACTTCGGGTGAGAACTTATATGTTTTTCTTCAGGTTGATGATGCACTTGGGGAAGCGTTCTGTTATGTGACCGGAAATGTATCCTATTATGTACCTTTCGGTGAGAAGAGGATATGTTATTCGCCAAAGGTATTTTCCGGAAACAGACATTATCTTTATGCACGTGTTGCAAGAGAAGACGAGATACAGTCTTATCGTAATCTCGCACTTAATGTCTGCGATCAGCACGGAGATACCAACTGTTATCCTCATGCTACGGCAAATGTCGAGACCAGAGGCGAGTCCGTATTTGCGGCAAGAAATGCCATAGACGGAGTATGTGCAAATCTGTCACATGGTGAATGGCCGTATGAATCCTGGGGAATCAACAGAAATCCGGATGCTGAAATGAAACTTGATTTCGGAAGAGAAGTTGAGATAGATAAGATCGTATTATATACAAGAGCGGATTTTCCTCATGACAGCTGGTGGAAAGAAGTGACTATCACATTTTCCGACGGTACCGAACTGGTACAGAAGCTTGAGAAGAGCATAAAACCGCATGTTATAGAGATAGAAAAGAAAAAGATCAGCTGGCTTACTCTGAGTAAACTCATTAAAGCCGACGATCCGTCTCCGTTCCCTGCACTTACACAGATAGAAGTGTACGGAATCGGATAAGATTATTATGATATTTACCAACATTTGCACTACGCCATTTGAGGACCGGGTTGACTGCCCGGTCCTCTTTTTAATACTTTTTATAATTTTTGCACAAAAGTATTTGTCTTGAGCGACTCATTTGTTGTACAATGTATTTAACGTGAGTTACGTGTTCTCTTATGCTTTACGGGACATGGGCTATCTAGAATGATATATAATAAAGGGGTAAAAGTGATGGGTAAGAAGATAATGATCGTAGGTGCAAACTTCGATGATAAGGGATCTCAAGCCAAACTTTATGTTGTCATCGATGAGCTTAGAAAACGATATAGTGACTGCGAAGTTTATTATGCACATAATGATGAGCAGTTGGATGGTTCATTATATCTTGACCAGTATTACAAAGATATTCAAAAAGAAGGATGATAGTTCACCTGGAGACAAGGACATCTCCGATATAGTATCTCAGATGGATCTGATAGTTGATGTCAGTGAACAGACTCTGTCAGATAAGAAAACCTTAGCTGAAATTGAATATTATATTAATAATATAAAAATAGCTAAAAAGTATAAGATACCAATGGTTATCATGCCTCAATCATTTGGACCATTTAATTTCGATGTAGACAGTATGTATATTATGGGAGATATAAAGGATATTCTGTTCTATCCAAAGGTTATCTTCTGCCGTGATCAATTTGGATATGATGAGATGATGGGCTATTTTGGTCTTGATAATCTGAGACGTGCAAATGATATGCTCTTAATTGATGATAATTTCGAACTTCCAAATGTATGTTCAAGATTCTATAAGCCGGATATTCCGGAAGTGTCAGATGGTGAAAATGTTGCCATCATTCCTAACGTTGAATGCTTCAATAAGAAGTACAATGATCGCTCTTTAGAGATGTATAAGAGAATATTTGAATCTCTGAAGGCTGCAAGAAAGGAAGTTTATATTGTTTGTCAGGCTTCTTCAGATATGGAGATATGCAAGGAATTAGCCAACGCTTTCAGACATTTTGAGAATATTCATCTGGTAGAGAAGGAACTGGACTGCGTTGAATTTGGTATGTTTATAAAGAAGTTTGAGTTTGTTATATCTTCACATTATACAAACTGTGTTCAGGCATACAGAAACTATATTCCGGTACTGCTTCTCGGATCAGGAGCTAAGTTTACTGAACTGGCAGAGCTCCTTGGACAGGAGAAGTTCTGCTTTGATGTACTTACAGAAGAGTTCAATAGTTATGACGTTGTTGATGCTCTGAATGATTATATTAAAGATCCGGATGTTGCAAAGACAAGAATTCAGACTCGTATGATAAACTTACAGGAGAAGAGCTGCTTCGAAATATTCGACGAGCTGAAATGGTAATAATAAAATATAGAAGTATAAGGGCTGAGTACTTAGTGCTCAGCCTTTTTTAAGTTCTTAAGGACTCCTTAATATGTGAAGTAGTATTATGGGAGCATAAGGAAACGTATAGTCATGCGTAGTTAAGGAGATGACCATGAAAGATAAGATTATCAGTGCAACAGGTGTACAGAAAACATTTGCTAATAACGGAGAACAGGTGCATGTTCTGTCAGGTCTCGATATTGATATCTATAAGGGAGACTTCACAGTTATTATGGGTTCTTCCGGTTCCGGCAAGTCCACACTTCTGTATGCACTCAGCGGCATGGATAGAGCAACATCAGGAAGCATTATGTATAACAATAAATCGGGAGAGACAATCGATGTTGCGTCTGTTCCTGAGAAAAAGCTTACAGGACTAAGGATTCAGGATTTCGGTTTTGTATTTCAGCAGATGCATCTCATCAGTAATCTTACTCTTTTTGAAAATGTAGCCGTTACCGGTTATCTGAATAAGAATGTTTCGGCTGCTGAGACCAGACAGCGTGCTACAGAACTGCTTAAGCGAATGAATCTTGAAGATGTTATGGATCATATACCGGTAAGAGTTTCAGGAGGACAGCAGCAGAGATGCGCCATAGCAAGAGCTGTGATAAATAAACCTGAACTTCTCTTTGCGGATGAACCTACGGGAGCCCTTAATAAGAAAAATACTATTGAGGTGCTTGATCTTCTTACAGAGATCAATCGTGACGGACAGAGCATAGTAATGGTAACCCATGATCAGAAGGCTGCACTGCGAGGAGACAGAATCCTATATATTGAAGACGGAAATATAATCGGAGATATCAGCCTTCCTAAATATGGAGAAAAGGACGCTAAGGGTAATCCTCTGCAGACTGATAGGGCAAGAGAGAGTCAGGTGAGTTCCTGGCTTGATTCACTTAACTGGTAAGGAGAAATACGATGGAGATTATCACATTTATTAAAGCGGGCCTTAGATCAAAGAAGGGAAGCTTCGCAGGCTTCTTTATGCTTACTTTGATCATAATGTCTACGGTGGCAGCTGCCATCGGTATCAAACAGAATTATGAAAGTGCCCTCAAATGTGCATTTGACAATATGGATAAAGGTACGGTGATTGAGTATCTGGATGTTAAAGATTATTCTGAAGACCTGGTTGAAAAGGTCGAGGATCATCCGCTGGTCGATCATGTCAGGACTGTGGAAGCAATATTTTCTACAGGAGAGCGTGCAGGAGACAAATATACTACAGCCAGTTATGTACTTGAAAAGGTGCCTGAAACGCTCAGATGCTGTTCGGATGATATGAAGGAGCTTTTTGAAAGCAGTAAAACAGAGAAGCTGAAGAAGGGCGAAATATACATGTCTAACGGCTGCACCAGAGAATTTGATCTTGGTATAGGTGATAAGATTACTGTATCTTTTGTGGGCTTCGAAAAAGAATTTACCGTTAAGAGTTATGTGGAAGAACCGTTTTTCGGAAGCACATCACTGGGCATGAAAATTCTTTTTATCAGTGATGAGGACTTTGATGAGATATATAATACGTTAAAGCAATCAAGGGTAACGGATGGTAAGGATTCATTCTTTGGATATGGGGTTTTTATATATCCAAAGGATACTGAAAGCACCGATTATGCCTGCTTTTATCGAGAGGTGAACAGTGAAACCCATATCGGGGATATATCATGGACAGGAAATCCACGAAATGAATCTGAGAAATATACCGGGATTTTTATAAATATAATTATATCGGTAACTATGGGCTTTGCTGCATTTCTGTTCTTTATTTTCCTTATCATATCGGCTCACAGCATAGGTACGGAAATCGATATAGAGTATGAAAACCTTGGAATCATGAAGAGCCAGGGCTTTACTGATGGTAAGATACAGCTTATCTATATCGGTCAGTATATGATCGTTGAAATATTAGGAATTATAACCGGAATACTTCTTTCAATTCCGCTGGAGCGTATCCTTAGTTCGTTCTTTGTTCCGATTACTTCGATAATACCGGGAAAGGGTGTTCCGATCGGTAAAGGAATACTTATCGGACTTGGAATAATCATATTTACAACTATTTTCATATTTTTAGTGACCAGAAAAATCTCTCATAATTCACCGGCTAAGGCGATTACAAGAGGAAGAGAAGATGTATATTTTTCAAATATGATCCAATTCCCGCTGAGCAAGAGATTTCTTAACTCATCCCTTGGCATGAGAGGAATTACCTCAGCGCCTAAAAGATATCTGAGCGTTATATTTATCACAATTCTTCTGGTATTTGCTGTTATAACCATAACGCTTGAGGGTGAATTTATCACCTCAGACAGAGCTGTAGAATCTATGGGCGAATATATGTATGATATAGATTTTACTATTCCTGATGAATCAGATCTCACTCCCGAGGATATTGAGTCGGTGGCTGAGAAATATACCGGGATTAAAGAGAGAGGATATAATACATATTATATTGCATCAATTAATGGAGAAGAGATTGCCTGCATGCTGGATGCTTATCCTCGTCAGGACAGATGCTATATCGGCAGAGATATTATGTACGATGATGAGATAACTATTACAGAAAACGTCTGCGAGCTTCTGGGAGTCACCGTCGGTGATAAGGTTACTGTAGGTTTTAAAGATAAGAGCAGCGAATATACGGTTGTCGGTATTTTCCAGACCATGCATAATCTTGGTGATATGTCGAGTATGACGCTGGATGGCTTCAGAAGGCTGTGCGATCAGGGGGATTCGATAAATCACTATATGAGCCACTTTAAGTTCAATGTTGAAGATTCTTCTTATAAAGAAAAAATAGTTGAAGAGGTAAAATCTCTTTACGGTGAAGAAGAGGTAAGTATTAAAGCTGTTGACCGTGAGTCTTTCCTGGGAGAAACAGGAAAAATGTTTTATCTTGCAGCAGACGGCTCTGAGATTATGATATATTCTCTTACATTTCTCTTTGCACTTATTACTGTAATGATGGTATGTACAAAGGTATTTATACAGGAAAGAACGGACATAGGAGTATGTCACGCCATAGGTTTCTCTGTGCGTAAGCTGCGTATCCAGTTTGCTTCACGATTCGCTATAGTATGTACATTAAGTACGGTGATAGGAATGGTTTTAGCAAGACTATTTTCGGTTAAGGTTATCCAGTTCCTGTTCTCGATGTTCGGAATAAATCGCGTTGTATTTGATTATAATCCGATGTATTTCCTAATTCCGGGAGTGATATGTATTCTATGCTATATGGTTTTCGGTTATATGGCATCGTATAAGGTAAGGAGAGTCAGCACAAGAGAGCTTATAACGGAGTAGCTGACTTGCTTGATATATGTGATGGGTTAATATAAAATTATATATGGCAGCGCCTGGGTGCGCTGCCATGATTTGCGTGATGAAATTTTGGAGGAGGCTTTTATGAGAAGCATTCTTATTGTTGACGATGATGAAGCTTTATCTGATATAACGGCGGATATGCTGAGAGATTATGATTACGCAGTAGAAAGGTGTTTTAGTGCGGAAGAGGCATATAATATCCTTACAGATAGAAAGTTTGATCTGATAATACTTGATATAAACCTTCCGGATACTACCGGGTTTGAAATCTGTCAGGAACTAAGAAAAGTATCAAATGTTCCGGTAATCTTTGCCAGCGCACGCACATCTGTAGATGACAGAGTAACCGGCTTTGAGATGGGCGGCGATGATTATATTCCGAAGCCGTATTCCATGAAGGAACTTCTTGCCCGTGTAAATGCAATTATCAAGAGAACCTATGGTTCAGATGAACAGGATGAGATATTCAGATTTGGTGATGTTGAGGTAAATGCATCGTCAAGAGTCGTTACAAAGGGAGGAAGTCCTGTGTCTCTGTCTTTGAAAGAATTTGACCTTCTGGCTTTCCTGTGTCGTAATATGGGAATGGCTATAGAGAAGGAAAAAATCGTGAGTGAAGTATGGGGAGCTTTCAGCGAAGTGGATGCATCAACGCTGACTGTCCATATAAGATGGCTCAGAGAAAAGCTGGAGGAGAATCCTTCGAAACCGCAATATATTAAAACTGTATTTAAGGTTGGCTATATTTTGGAGGCGTGATGAGTAAACGGATTTTTATACCGGCTGCTGCTGCGGCGGTCATAATAGTTCTTGCGGCTTTATATATGATCCACATAGTCGATAAGGTATATTTGGCCAGGGAAGAGACGGCAAGGAATATAACTGTCGATTCGGATACCATCGATAAACTGGCGGAAAAAGGTGATATGGATGGAATTCTCGTTACGACGGAAAGAATCAGAAACTATAACGTGGAGAGTTCTGAGAGCCGGTTTGCTGTCATCATGATAACTGTAACTGCGGCGGTTATGATTCTTGTTTTATTTCTTACCTGTCTTTACATCTATAAAAGAGTACTTAAACCCTTTGATGAACTTAAAAGTTATGCCTCTGAACTTTCAAAAGGGAATTTTGATAAACCACTGAAGGTGTCACGTGGGAATTATTTCGGGGATTTTACATGGGCATTTGATAATATGAGGCGCGAGTTGGCCCGTAAACGTGAGGGCGAGAAGAATGCCATAGAGAATAACAAGACTGTTATATCCTCCCTGTCCCATGATATAAAGACACCGATTGCATCTATAAGAGCTTATGCAGAAGCCTTTGAAGCGAATATGGACAGTACTCCGGAAAAGAAGGAGAAGTATCTCAGGATCATTATGGAGAAGTGTGATGAAGTGACCAGACTTACCAACGATCTCTTTATACATTCCATATCCGAAATGAATAAGCTGGATGTGAAATTAGAAAAGCTGGATATAGCTCAGTTTATTGATAAGAGGGTCAGAGCTCTCTATGTAAATGAACAGGATGTAAATATCTCACTTCCTAAGAGTGAAGGTATATATATATCTGCGGATCCCAAGCGGCTGCTTCAGGTCTTTGAGAATCTTAAGAATAATGCTGAGAAGTATGCCCGCACTAAAGTAGAGATAAGTCTTCGCGAGATTCCTGACGAATCATCAGGGAAGAATATAGTAAATATAAGCTTCAGGGATTTTGGTCCGGGAATAGATGATGCTGAGATTCCATTTATAACAGACAAGTTCTACAGAGGCAGGAATGTCGGAGAAGAGAATGGTTCCGGTCTTGGTCTGTATATAGTAAGAGAACTTGTAGAAAAGATGAATGGTACAGTACAATTTATAAATGCAGAACCGGGACTTAAAATAGATATAAAAATTCCCCTTGCATTTGATAATAGGTTATGTTAATATATCTGAGTTGCTTAAGACGGTCCGCTGCAATTGTCAGGAACTAAGCCCTTAGAGGCATTATTATATAAGCTGATGTAAGTGATTGCAAGAACGTCCGAATTTTTTAATAGACGGAGGTTTGTAACATGAGTAAGAGTTACGAGGAAATCATCAAGGGCATCGAGGATGCTCAGCTCAGAGAGACACCACTTGAGTTTAACGTAGGTGATACTGTTAAGGTATCAGCTCTCATCAAGGAAGGTGAGAAGTCAAGAATCCAGGTATTCGAAGGAACAGTTATCAAGGTTCAGGGTACAGGAGCTAGACAGACATTCACAGTTAGAAAGAATTCTAACGGCGTAGGCGTTGAGAAGACATGGCCGGTTAATTCTCCACTTGTAGAGAAGGTTACTGTTGTAAGACGTGGTAAGGCTAGACGTGCTAAGCTCTACTATCTTCGTGATAGAGTTGGTAAGGCAGCTAAGGTTAAGGAAATTATTAAATAATTAAAAAATTAAAGAACCGGAGCATCAGCTCCGGTTCTTTTACTAATGGGAGACGAACTTGGCAAAGAAGGATAAGAATTCAATAGAATATCTTCTTCGTGGAGAGCTTGAGGAAAAGAAGAAAACCTCTCGCAAGAAGCGTAAGGCCCTTAACTACATGCTTGTGGTGCTTGCTGCAGCTGTTCTGGGTTATGCTTTCTATGCCTTTTTCTTCTGTACTGTATATATGTCAGGTCCTTCTATGGAGGGAACACTCCATAATGAAGATGAACTGATCATGAGCCGATTTGCTTATCTTGTAGGTGATATCGAGCGCTATGATATAGTAGCTATTAAGAGATTCGGTTCCAACGAGTATTATGATATCAAGCGTGTTATAGGGCTTCCGGGAGATACAGTATCCCTTGTGGGAGGAATACTTGTAGTCAACGGACAGCAGGTGGATGATGATATTCCTTGCAAATACGTGGACCTTGAAGGCCGCCTTAACAGTCCTGTAAAGCTTGGTGATGAAGAGTATTTCGTTCTGGGCGATAATCCTGCCAACAGTGAGGATTCAAGGTTTATCAACTTTGGAAATGTCCAGAAGAACGAGATTAAAGGTAAGATTGTATATAGACTTCTTCCGAAGGATGAAGCCGGAAAGATAAAATAAACAGAGGTAATTATGGATATAAACTGGTATCCGGGTCATATGACCGGAGCAAAGAGAAAGATGCAGGAAGAGCTTAAGCTTGTAGACTGCATAATAGAGATTCTTGATGCAAGAGTTCCTTTATCAAGCAGAAATCCTGACATTACTCCTTTATGTAACGGTAAGGGCAGGGTTCTTCTTCTTAATAAGATAGATCTTGCTGATCCTGTAGAAACAAAAAAATGGCTGAATCATTTTAAGGGTGAGGGTTATCAGGTTGTAACCCTTGATTCCCGTAATCGTAAGGAGGCTCTTAAGGTAAATGCAGCTGTAAGAGAAGCCTGCAAGGAAAAGATAGAACGTGACAGACGAAAGGGCATTATGAATAGACCTGTTAAGGCTATGGTCTGCGGAATACCTAATGTCGGAAAGTCTACATTTATAAATTCCTTTGTAGGAAGAGCTTCAGCTAAAACCGGCAACAAGCCCGGTGTTACAAAGGGAAATCAGTGGATCAGAATATCAAATGATCTGAACCTTCTTGATACCCCTGGTATTCTCTGGCCGAAATTTGAAGACCAGACCGTAGGATATAAGCTTGCATTTATCGGCTCAATAAACGATAATATATTAGATATCAATGATATTGCATTTGAACTGATAAAGTATCTTCAAAAATATTATTGCAATCTGCTTAGTGACAGGTATAAACTTGAAAATGTGGCTATTACACCTGAGGCTGATACTCTTAGTATCCTGGATGGAATAGCTATAGACAGGAAATGTCTGAAGAAGGGTGGAGAGCCGGATTACTTAAGAGCATCAAAGCTTATACTCGATGACTTAAGAAGCGGCAGACTTGGAAGGATTACACTTGACAGAGCAGACTAATTGAGTGAGAGGTTAAGACGTTGTTATTTGATGATGAGAAAACAGATTATGACGACATAATCGCTTCCGGTGCAGATAAAGAAATATCTCGTGCTGAGAAGAAGGCAGCAAAGAAGGCTCTTAAGGAAGATAAAAAGAGAGAGAAGATGCTCCGTGAGGCTGAGAAGCTTGGATTCACTCCTGATATGCTGGGAGAGGATTTTGGACGTGAGCAGTCTCTTGATGAGATTCTTAAGGGGTATGACGAAAAGAATAAAGCATCAGAAGAAACTCCTAAGGCTGAGTCAGAAGAAAAGCCTGATGAAAAGTCTGATGAAAAGTCAGAAGAACCGGCTGCGGTAAGTTCTGAGAGTACTTCAGAGGAAGAAGTAAAGCCTGAAGAATCTGAGGAAGAAGAAAAGAAGAAGCGTAAAAGAAGACATAAGAAGGGTGAACGTGATCCACAGTTTAATGTGGTTAAGGAACTTCTTAATACTGTAGTATATATGGGAGTTGTCATTCTTCTTGCGTTCCTTATAGTTACCTTTGTAGGTCAGAAGGTAGTGGTAAGCGGTCAGTCCATGGAGTCAACTCTTCAGAATGAGGATTCACTCTGGGTAGACAAGCTTTCATATACATTCGGAGAGCCGGAGAGATTTGATGTAATCGTTTTCCCATATAAGAAGGGAAGCGACATCCTGTTCATCAAGAGAGTCATAGGACTTCCTGGTGAGACTGTACAGATTCAGGATGGAAATATATATATTAACGGTGAGCTTCTGGAAGAAAATTATGGACTTGAGACTATCAATGATCCGGGAATCGCAGGAAGCAAGGTGACCCTTGCTCATGATGAGTATTTTGTTCTTGGAGATAACCGTAACAACAGTAATGACAGCCGAAGATCGGATGTTGGTAATATCAAGAAAGAAGATATTATCGGTAAGGCGGTATTCAGAATAGCGCCTATAGGAAAATTTGGTAAGATTAAGTAATTATACGCCGCATCATTAAGCAGATGGTGAACCTGCCTGATGATGCGGTTTGACTTAAGATATTTTGGGGGCATCATGGAATCTATTACAGATATAAAGAATAAGCTGGCTGAGATTAAAGGCCTGAATCTATATAAAGAGGGCGGACTGGACTTTGCTATTAATTCCTATATTGATTTTTGCGAGGAATATTCTCTGGATGAAAGGTCCGGAGTGGTAAAGCTGGTTAAGAGTGCTGAGACACAGCAGAAGAAACTTGCTCAGGAGAAAAGCCGTCTTTCAGCAATGATCGACTTTGAGAGCCGTTTTTATGACAGACAGTACATAGCGGGAATTGATGAAGTGGGACGTGGCCCTCTTGCAGGTCCTATCGTTACGGCTGCAGTTGTGCTTCCTCATGGACTTATGATCCCCTATGTAAATGATTCCAAGCAGCTTTCAGAAGAAAAAAGAGAAGAACTCTTTGATATAATAATGGATAAAGCTATATCTGTTGCCTGCGGCATGCATTCTGAGCAGGAGATAGATGATATGGGAATAGCACCGGCTGACAGTGATGCCATGAAGATGGCCGCTCTTAAGCTGTCTGTGAAGCCGGATTTTATATTGGTAGATGCATTTCCGATAAAGGAGCTGGATATAGAGCAGTATCCTATAATTAAGGGAGATACAAAGTCCATATCCATAGCTGCTGCAAGTATTGTGGCAAAGGTTACAAGAGACAGACTGATGGTAAAACTGGATGAGAAGTATCCGGGTTATGGCTTTGCCAAGAATAAGGGCTATGGTTCAGCTGAACATATTGAAGCCATCAAAACTATGGGACCATGTCCGGCCCACAGAAGAAGCTTTATAAAGAACTTCGTATAGATTTAGTGAGGAGGTGCTGCTCCTTGGATAAAACTAATAAAAGAAGTACAGGAAGCCGCTATGAGGATATGGCGGCAGATTATCTAATAGCTAAGGGATATACCATTCTGGACAGAAACTTTCATGACAGAACAGGAGAGATTGATATAATAGCACTTTCAAGAGAGGCTCTCGTGTTTGTTGAGGTTAAGTACAGAAGTTCAGCGAAAGCAGGAGATCCCCTGGAGGCTGTGGATGCAAGAAAAATACAGCAGATAAGGCGTACAGCCCTTAAATATATGCACTTTAAAGGCTATAACCCTGAGTCAACATCCATAAGATTTGACTGTATAGGCATAACCGGCAGTGGGATTAATCATGTTGAAAATGCCTTTTAATTAAGGTAGAATATGAAGGGTTTTTATGTGAATGCTGAACAAGTGATTCATTGGAGGAATTTTTATGGCTAAGAAAATGGTAGCCATTGTCGGCAGACCTAACGTAGGTAAGTCTACACTCTTTAATACTCTGGCAGGTGAACGCATAGCCATAGTAAAGGACACTCCGGGTGTTACAAGAGATAGAATCTATGCTGACTGTGAATGGCTTAATCATAAGTTTACTATAGTAGATACAGGTGGTATTGATAAAGAGAGCGATGACATCATAATGCGCTCTATGAGAGAACAGGCTGAGATAGCAATTGAAACAGCAGATGTAATCATCTTCGTTACTGATGTAAGAAGTGGTGTTACTGCGGCAGATATGCAGGTATCTGACATGCTGAGAAAGTCACGCAAGCCTGTTGTTCTTTGCGTTAATAAGGTGGACAGCTATGAGAAGTTTGAGCCTTATGTATATGAGTTCTATAATCTTGGAATAGGTGATCCATATCCGGTATCTGCATCTGGTATGACAGGTCTTGGTGATATGCTTGATGCAGTTCTTGAGCAGCTGGATGCCACAGGAGATCTGGATGAGGAAGAGGATGATACACCTCGTGTTGCCGTTATCGGTAAGCCAAATGTAGGTAAGTCATCTATCATCAACAAGCTCCTTGGTACAGACAGACTCATAGTATCAAATATTGCCGGTACTACAAGAGATGCCATCGATACAAGAGTTAAGAGAAATGGCAATGAATATGTCTTTATAGATACGGCAGGTCTGAGACGCAAGAATAAGATCAAGGACGATATCGAAAGATACAGTATCATAAGAACAGTTGCAGCAGTTGAAAGATGTGATGTGGCAGTTCTTGTTATAGATGCCGAGGAAGGTGTTACCGAGCAGGATACAAAGATTGCCGGAATAGCACATGAGCGCGGCAAGGGTATGATAGTCGTAGTTAATAAGTGGGATCTTATAGAAAAAGATACCAATACTATGAACAAGATGAAGAAAGAGATACAGACAAAGTTTTCTTTCATGCCATATGCAAAGATGCTTTTTGTATCAGCTGTTACAGGACAGCGTCTTCCAAAGCTGTTTGATACTATAGATACGGTTATTCAGTATTCATGCATGAGAATTCAGACCGGTGTCCTGAATGAGATTCTTGCTGAAGCAGTTGCTACAGCAGATCCGCCTTCAGACAAGGGTAAGAGACTTAAGCTTTACTATATTACTCAGGTTTCGGTAAAGCCGCCAACATTTGTTATATTTGTAAATGATAAGGAGCTTTCCCATTTCTCATATGTCAGATACATAGAGAATAAGCTGAGAGAGGCTTTCCTCTTTGAAGGTACTCCTATCAAGATAATTATCAGAGAGAGGACTAAGAAAAGTGACAGTCTTATATAGAATACTGTGTCTTTTAGTAGGATATATATGCGGCCTTTTGGAAACCGGAGTTATTTACGGAAAGATAAAAGGAGTGGATATCAGGAATTATGGAAGCAAGAATCTTGGTATGACCAATGCACTTCGTGTCCTCGGACCGAAGGCAGGACTTGTGGTTTTTATCGGAGATTTTTGCAAATCATTTATTCCATGTCTTATTACGAGATTTATCTTTAAGAGTGCATTTCCGGATACATTCCTTATCTATGTGCTTTACACAGGATTTGGTGCAGTGCTTGGACACATCTTTCCTATATATCTGCATTTTAAGGGCGGAAAGGGAGTAGCAACTATCAGTGGTATGATAGTCGGACTTCTCAGTGGATGGATGATACTTATTCTTCTTGTGCTGTTTGTATCAACTGTGGCAATATCCAAGTATCTTTCACTTGGTTCCATATGTCTTATGGTTGAATTTGCGGTTATCTATGTACTGTTTTCTTTTGCAGGACTTCTGTGCTTTGATAGGGCGAATCCGGAGTCTTTCCGTACTATGCTGGAAAGCTTCGTTATAGTCTTTTTATTCGCAGGACTCTCTGTATACAGACATAAAGAGAATATCAAACGCCTTATAAACGGTAAAGAAAACAGATTCAGTTTTCATAAATCTGAAGATATAAAAATCGAAGAAAAATGAGGTAAATAAGAATGAAAATATGCGTACTCGGAGCAGGCAGCTGGGGCATAGCCCTGACAAAGCTTCTGACATGCAATAATCATGAACTTTCTGTATGGTCTATAGATCCTGAAGAAGTATCTATGCTTAAGACCAGCTGTGAACATAAAACAAAGCTTCCGGGAGTTATTCTTCCCGGAACTGTAGAATTTACAACTGATATCGGCCTTGCGCTTAAGGGGGCTGAACTTGTGGTTTTGGCTGTTCCTTCTCCATTTATAAGAAGTACAGCTGCCGCTGCATTTCCACATATAGAAGATGGTACTCCGATTGTAAATGTAGCTAAGGGTATTGAAGACAACTCTCTTATGAGACTTTCTGAAGTTATAGAGCAGGAGATTCCACAGGCGAGAGTTGCTGTCCTTTCCGGACCTAGCCACGCTGAAGAGGTTGGTAAACTTATGCCTACAACTGTTGTTGTGGGTGCTAAGACAAAGGCTCTTGCTGAGATGATCCAGGATACATTTATGACAGATTTCTTCAGAGTATATGTTAGCCCTGATATGATCGGAATCGAGCTGGGCGGAGCTGTTAAGAACGTTATCGCTCTTGCTGCAGGTATTGCAGACGGATTGGGATGCGGAGATAATGCCAAAGCGGCTCTGATAACAAGAGGTATCGTTGAAATGAGTGCCCTTGGAACCAAGATGGGCGGACATTCAAGGACCTTCGCGGGACTTTCAGGAATCGGAGATCTGATAGTTACATGTGCTTCTGTACACAGCCGTAACAGAAGAGCCGGTATTCTTATCGGTCAGGGTATGAAGTACCAGGAAGCTATGGACGAAGTTAAGATGATCGTCGAGGGCGTTTATTCTGCCAAGGCAGCACTGGCCCTTGCAAAGAAGTATGAAGTTGATATGCCTATCGTTGAGGGTGTAAACAAGGTTCTTTTTGAAGATTATCCGGCTAAGGATGCTATGCATGATCTTCTAACAAGAGATAGAAAAGCTGAGGTAATAAGCCTTAACTGGTAGGTAGAGTGATGAGTGAACAGGTAGATATAAAACTGGAAGGCTATGAGGGTCCCCTCGATCTCCTTCTCAGTCTTATTGAAAAGAATAAATATAATATATTTGATATACCTATTGTAGAAATTACAGAACAGTATCTGGATTATCTCGATAAGATGGAAGAAAGCGATATGAATATCATGAGTGAATTCCTTGTGATGGCCGCAACGCTGATATCCATCAAGGCGAAGATGCTCCTTCCTAAGGAGGAAGAAGAGGAGGAAGAAGAGGAAGATCCTAGAGCTGAACTGGTAAGAAGTCTCCTTGAATACAAGATGTATAAGTATGCAGCCATAGAACTTAAGGATATGGAGTTTGATGCTGCCAATGCTTACTTCAAGGGTGAGTCTATTCCAAAGGAAGTTAAGGAGATACATGAGGATATCGATCCGGCAGAGCTTATCGGAGATCTTACCATGGCAAAGCTGAATGAGATATTCCAGACTCTTCTCAGACGAGAGGTAGACAGGGTTGATCCGGTCAGAAGCCGTTTCGGAACTATCACAAGAGAAGAAATAAGACTTGAGGACCGTATGGTTGAAATCAGAGAAGAGATCAGAGGTCTGAAGAGTATCAATTTCAAAACTCTTCTTGGCAAAAGAAGAGGAAAGCTCAATATAATAGTTTCATTTATGGCTATTCTTGAGCTTATGAAGAGTGGAGCTATCTTGATTCGCCAGGAGGAAATGTTTGGCGAGATAATGATAGATTCGCTTGAGTAGGAGAAGTGGGAAATGAGTGACGCAAGTACTGTAAATGTTAAAGCTGCTGTTGAGGCTGTTCTTTTTTCAACAGGCTCTGCAGTTGAAAAGGATAAATTATGTAAGGCTCTTGGCTCAGAGGAAAAGCCATATAATAAAAAAGAACTGGAACTCCTGGTAAAGGAGATGATGGCTGAGTATGATGCAGAAGACAGAGGAATCCGACTCATCGAAGTTGGAGACAAGTATCAGCTCTGCACTAAGAATGAGTATTATGATATTCTGTCCAGCATAGTTAATATGCCAAAGAAGCATGTGCTTACAGATGTTCTTCTTGAGACACTTTCTATAATCGCATATAAGCAGCCGGTTACAAGAGCTGAGATTGAGAAGATAAGAGGCGTATCCTGCAGCCATGCAGTAAACAGACTTATGGAGTATAATCTGGTTGATGAGGTTGGAAGACTGGACGCACCGGGACATCCTATTCTTTTTGGAACTACGGATGATTTCCTTAGAAGTTTTGGTATAGCTTCCATGGATGAGCTTCCGAGCATATCACCGGATAAGATAGCGGACTTTAAGAAACAGGCAGAAGAAGAGGCAGGTATAGAGGTAACTACATGAGAGTAGCCCTTATAGTGATTGCTGTCGTGGTGGCGGTTATAGCCATACTGGTGGCATTACTTTTGATAGAATCCCGTATAGAATTGAATAAGATCAGACTTACGGAATATATATATAAAGGTCCTAAGGTTGATAAGGCTCTGGATAATAAGAGCTTTATCTTTCTTTCGGATTTTCATGAAGCTGAGGAGGGACGGCTTAACGAGCGTATAATCACGTTTGTTAAAGAAGCTGCGCCTTCTCTTATTCTTATAGGCGGAGACATGATCAACGGAAGTCACGAAGAAGAGGATATTACTCCTTCGACAAGCCTTATAAATGCTTTGTCAGAGATTGCTCCCATATATATGGCTTCGGGCAACCATGAGATGAAGGTCAGAGAAGGCTATTATGGCTATAAATCTCTGTGGGAAAGATTCTATGGTGCTATCTGCGATAAAGTTGAATATATAGATAACAGGTCTGTTTATCCAAAGGAACTTCCGATAAAGCTTTCGGGACTTGATCTGGATTATTTATACTATAAAAGATTTTCAGATGTTAAACTCACCGGAAGTACAGTGACTGAGCATATTGGAGAATGCGATAAAACAGCCTTTAATATACTTCTGGCACATAATCCTGAATACTTTGACGGTTACAGTCAGTGGGGAGCTGATATAGTACTTTCCGGCCATTATCACGGCGGAATACTGAGACTTCCTCTCCTGGGCGGAGTTGTATCTCCGAAGCTGAAACTTTTTCCAAAGTACGAATACGGAATGTATAAGAAGGGTGATACAGTTTTATATGTAACTAACGGTATAGGACAGCACACACTTAAACTTAGACTTAATAACATACCTGAAGTGGTAAAGATTACATTTAAATCAGAAAATAGATAAGGGGGATGCATATGGGAAGCTATGATTTAGAAACAGCGTATAACAGTGTAAAAGACAGAATACCATTTAAGCCTGATATGGGTATAGTTCTTGGATCGGGACTTGGCGGCTTTGCTGACAAGATGGATATTATCGAGAAGATTCCATATAAGACTATCCAGGGCTTTCCGACATCTACTGTTGAAGGCCATGCAGGCAACTTCCTTTTTGCAGAATATGCAGGTGTAAAGCTTATACTTATGCAGGGAAGAGTGCATTACTATGAAGGCTATGAGATGAAGGATGTTGTAATCCCTGTAAGACTTATGGCCCGCCTGGGGATCAAGACACTGCTGTTGTCAAATGCAGCTGGTGGAATAAGTGATGATCTTTATCCGGGGTCAATAATGATGCTCACGGATCAT
The DNA here is from genome assembly GCA_900316715.1 of uncultured Eubacteriales bacterium. GTDB lineage: Bacteria > Bacillota > Clostridia > Lachnospirales > Lachnospiraceae > Eubacterium_Q. Next base: position 16,745 of record ONEC01000037.1, on the reverse strand, counting down.
ATCAAGTCTTTTGTTCCATCTCCGTTTATTCATACAGATGCATCGGAGTATAATGGTGTAAGATTCTATGATATGTCTTTTGTATATGACAGAGACCTGCAGGAAAAGTTAAGGGCTGCGGCTTCAGAAGAGCAGATTGATCTTAAAGAGGGAGTATATCTTCAGACCACAGGACCTGAATATGAGACTCCTGCTGAGATAAGAGCCTATAAGCTTCTGGGAGCTGATGCTGTAGGAATGAGTACTGCGGTTGAAGCTGCTGCAGCGAATGCACTGGGTGTAAAGGTGGCAGGTATATCCTGTATAACCAATAAGGCTGCGGGACTTGGCGGAAAGCTCAGTCATGAAGAGGTTCAGGTGACTGCAGACAGAGTTGGAGACCAGATAAGCAGACTGGTGCTTAACTTTATAGGAAGAGTGTAAATCAAAACAAAATTTTAAGTAAAACGCCAAGTTTTATTAAGAATTTTTTGTTTATTGACATACAAGGCTTTGATTGTTAAAATATTAATGTCGCTTTCAAATTGGAAAAGGTTTGAATAGCAGAAAATATGATATACGAAGGGTTGTGAGAATATGAAGACTAAGATTTTTTCGTTACTTGTAGATAATACATCAGGTGTTCTCAGCAGAGTTTCCGGAATGTTCAGCCGCAGAGGCTATAATATAGATAGTCTTTCAGTCGGTGTTACTCAGGATCCAAAGTATTCTAGAATGACCGTTGCTGTTAGAGGCGATGACAAGATACTTTCACAGATCAAGAGTCAGCTTAACAAGCTTGAGGATGTGGTTGAGGTGATAGAGCTTAAGGACGGCGAGTCAGTTGTCAGAGAGCTTGTTCTTGTTAAGGTTAAAGTAGATATTAAGGAGAGACAGGAGATCATCTCTATGGCTAACGTATTCCGTGCGAATATCGTAGATGTGAGCCCTGATTCACTTATGATCGAGCTTACCGGTAATAATGGTAAGATTCAGGCATTTATCAATCTTCTGGAAGGATTCCATATTGAAGAACTTGTAAGAACCGGTCTTACAGGACTTACAAGAGGTATCAACTAAGACATGTATTCTGCATGAGCAGTGTATATAAAATTATTATTTAATGGGAGGCATATTGATATGTCAGATTTAAAGATTTTCTATGAGCAGGATTGCAATTTATCACTTCTCGAGGGAAAGACTATCGCTATTATTGGTTACGGTAGCCAGGGACACGCACACGCACTTAACCTTACTGACTCAGGTTGCAATGTAATCATTGGATTATATGAAGGCAGCAAGTCATGGAAGAGAGCTGAAGAGCAGGGATTCAAGGTTTATACAGCTGCTGAAGCTGCTAAGCAGGCAGATATCATCATGATTCTTATCAACGATGAGAAGCAGGCAGCACTTTACAAGAATGACATTGAGCCAAATCTTGAGCCGGGTAACATGCTTATGTTCGCTCATGGTTTCAATATTCACTTCGGACAGATCGTTCCACCTGCAGACGTAGATGTAACAATGATCGCTCCTAAGGCACCTGGACACACAGTACGTTCAGAGTATCAGGCTGGTAAGGGTACACCTTGTCTTATCGCTGTATATCAGGATGCTACAGGTCATGCTCAGGATCTTGCACTTGCTTATGGTGCTGGTATCGGTGGAGCAAGAGCCGGACTTCTTGAGACTACATTCAGAATTGAGACAGAGACAGACCTCTTCGGTGAGCAGGCAGTACTTTGCGGTGGTGTTTGTGCACTTATGCAGGCTGGTTTCGAGACACTTACAGAGGCTGGTTATGATCCAAGAAATGCATACTTTGAGTGTATCCATGAGATGAAGCTCATCGTAGACCTCATCTACCAGAGTGGTTTTGCAGGAATGAGATATTCAATCTCAAATACAGCTGAGTACGGTGATTACATCACAGGTCCTAAGATCATTACAGAGGCCAGGACGGAACATTTGCAAAGGACTTCCTTCTCGATATGTCATCAGCTTCAGGACAGGCTCATTTCAAAGCTCTTCGTAAGCTTAAGGCTGAGCATCCGTCAGAGAAGGTTGGTGAGGAGATCCGTTCACTTTACAGCTGGTCAAATGAAGACAAGCTTATCAACAACTAATTCTGGCATATTATTAATGATTTTAAGTGCAGGTTTTTATGACCTGCACTTTTTTTTTACTGGTTTTTGGAGTATAATGTCATTGTTGCGTGGCTTTATCAAAGCCGAATTTATAAGGGGTAATTATGAGGAGGTTACTATGCAGATTAATAATGTTTTTGACAACAAAAATATGATATGTATCGCTAACAGCGGTTCTTTCTATGTATATGAGCATCAGAGAGATCTTTCGGTTATGCCATGGGATTCTTCAAGAGCTTACTTCATGAAGGAAATGAATGTTAAAAGAAGACAGGTTCTGGCAAGCCTTAATGGAAATTCCATTAAGATTCAGGCTGGAGCTATGCAGTGGATAGCCGGAAACATTCAGGCTTCATCCGGAGTTAAGGGTGTTGGCGATTTTCTTGGAAAGGCATTTAAGGGTGCTGTTACAGGTGAAAGTGCTGCTAAGCCTATATATACAGGTCAGGGTTATATGATGCTTGAGCCTACTTACAGATTCCTTCTTATAGAGGATGTTGGTTCCTGGGGACAGGGAATGGTTCTTGATGATGGTCTCTTCCTTGCCTGCGATGCAACACTTCAGGAAAATATTGTTAGAAGAAAGAATATTTCTTCTGCACTTCTTGGTGGTGAAGGACTCTTCAATCTGTGTCTTTCAGGACAGGGTTATGCGGTTCTTGAGTCACCTGTTCCAAGAGAAGAGCTTTTTGAGTTTGTTCTTAATAACGAAGAACTCAGAATAGATGGAAATATGGCAATTGCGTGGTCAAGTACACTTCAATTTACAGTTGAAACACTTACAGGATCTGCTATGGGATCAGCTGTTTCAAAGGAAGGCTTCGTAAATGTTTACAGAGGTTCAGGTAAGGTGCTTATGGCTCCTACAGCAGCAGGCGTATTCTATGACAACAACGGACCTGAAAAGACAACTACTTCATCCCACGGAATGGGAGCTACTATAGCAAGTTCAATATTTAATGCATAAAGAATTTTAAAGGGCCGATTATGAATCACTTAGAAGCACAATCGTATATTATGCCATTTATAAATGGACAGATTCCTCCTGAAAAACAGGAGGAATTTGTCATGCATATGAAGAACTGCCCTAAGTGTCATGAGGAGCTTGAGGTTTACTATATTCTTCTTAACGGCATGAAGCATCTTGACAGTAACGAGAAGCTTCCGGCTAATCTTTCTGCTGATCTTGATACTAAGCTCAGCAGGATGTACAGGGGCGTTAAGGGAAGACAGGGAGTGAAGGTATCTGCCTTCGGTATATTTATGGCGGCGGCTCTTCTTATAGTCGCAGTTATATATGCAACCTGTATTACCAGCGTTTACACATATGAGCAGTCTGCCAAGCTGAACGCTCAGGGAGAAGAATATTTTTATACAAGTCTGGGTACGGTTCTGCTTCAACCGGATGAGGATCCAATAGTTAAAGGAGAGAAATATACCTATGTCGAGGAGATCAGCAGTTTCGAAAGAATACATGACTATAATCTTCTTAGAGACCAGCTATTACATATACTAAAAATCGGAGAGGAGATAGCTAATGAAACTCCTGTTAATTGACGGAAACAGCATTATGAACCGTGGATATTTCGCGCTTCCAAAAGAACTGACTAACAGCCGTGGCGTACATACCAATGCGCTCCTCGGCTTTCTTAATATCTTTTATAAGATCTATGATGAAGAGAAGCCTACTCATGTAGCCGTTGCATTTGATGTACATGAGCCTACTTTCCGTCATAAGATGTTTGCAGATTATAAAGGTACCAGAAAGGGAATGGACGATGAATTAAGAGAGCAGTTCCCTATTATTAAAGATCTGCTTCATCTTATGGGAATCAAGACCTTTGAGAGAGGCGGCTACGAGGCTGATGATATTATAGGTACTCTTTCTGTAGAGGCGGATAAAGAAGGGTATCAGGTTACAGTTCTTTCAGGAGACAGAGATCTTCTCCAGCTTGCAACTGAAAGAGTTCTTATTCGAATTCCTAAGACTAAGGCCGGAAAGACTACAGTTGAAGATTACTATGCTTCCGGAGTTAAGGAGCTTTATGGCGTAACTCCTGAAGAGTTTATAGAGATGAAGGGACTTATGGGAGATACCTCCGATAATATTCCGGGTGTTCCGGGAATAGGTCCTAAGACAGCAGAAAAGATCATAAGTCAGTATCACAGCGTTGAAGAGGCGATAGCTCATATTGACGAGATTAAACCGGATAAGGCCCGCCAGAATCTTTCTGAGAACCGCGAGTCTGCCATAATGTCCCGTGATCTTGCAAGAATCAAGCTGGACTGTGAACTGGATATAAAGATAGCAGATACTGAGATCGGTGATATAGCAAATGCCGAGTATAAAGCAAAGCTTGCCGAGCTTGAACTCAACAGTATACTGAAGAGACTCGGCGACAGCCCTGCAGCTCCGGTTAAGAAGGCGGCGGCAGAGCTTCAGATATCCGAGTCAGAAGATATTACTGAGATTGTTGATAAGCTTGCGTCAGAGAAGACTGTGATCGGTTTATATCCTGTAAGAATAAACGGCTTTATCAGAGGCGGTGCTGTCAGTGCAGGAAACAAGGTTTATATCACCAGAACGCTGGATAGTGATGGATGGATAAGCCTTATAGATGCATTTAATGAAAAAGCTAAGAAGACAGCCCTGCTTTCTGTAAAGGAATATATAGATGAGTTTAAGCTTACGCCGGATAAGGGCGTAATAGATGTGAGTCTTGCTGCATATCTTATCGACCCACTTACATCTAATTATGATGAACCATATATATCACTGAAATATCTTGATACAGAGATTCCTTCAGCTAAGGATGTGCTTGGTAAGACTCAGATTACGGATTTTTCCTATGATGATCCGGAGTTCAGATCGTTTATAACCAAGAATGCTTATACCGTAAGTGCTTCCTGTGAGGATATATTCAGTGAATTAAAGAATCTGAACGAGGAAAAGCTCTATTCAGATATAGAGTATCCTCTTATGTTTGTGCTTAGGTCTATGGAAAAGGACGGAGTCGGCATAGATAGAGAAGCTCTTGTAAAATATGGAGAAGATATCTCCGGAAGAATAGATGAGCTTTCTAAGAAGATATATGAGCTTGCAGGGGAAGAGTTTAATATTAATTCTCCTAAACAGCTGGGAGTTATCCTCTTTGAGAAGCTGGGACTTCCTAGCGGAAAGAAGAATAAGAACGGATATTCTACCAGCGTGGAGGTGCTTGAAAAGCTTAAGCCTGACCATGAGATCGTAGCTGCGATACTTGATTACAGAGCACTTTCCAAGCTTAAGTCTACTTATGTAGAGGGACTTTTATCCTGTATAGCAGATGATGGAAGGATACACAGTACATTTAACCAGAAGGTTACTGCAACGGGAAGAATAAGTTCTACTGAGCCTAACCTGCAGAATATTCCTACAAGAACAGAGCTTGGAAGAGAACTGAGAAGAGTTTTCGTTCCAAGACAGGGTTATACATATGTAGATGCCGATTACTCACAGATCGAACTCAGAGTTATGGCGTCCATGGCACAGGATGAAAATCTTATAGCTGCTTTCAAAGAGGGGAAGGATATTCATGCCAGCACCGCATCCCAGGTATTTGGTGTGCCTCTTGAGGAAGTGGACAGTAATCTGAGACGTAAGGCCAAGGCTGTTAACTTCGGTATCATTTATGGTATAAGTTCTTTCGGTCTGGGGCAGGATCTGGATATATCTAGAGCTGAGGCTAAGGAATATATAGAGAAGTATTTCGCAACCTATATGAAGGTTAAGGAATTCCTGGATAAGCAGGTGAGTGATGCCAAGGAGAAGGGATACGTTAAGACTATATTTAACAGGATCAGACCTATTCCGGAACTTAAGTCATCCAACTTCATGCAGAGAAGCTTTGGAGAAAGAGTTGCCATGAACTCACCGGTTCAGGGAACTGCTGCAGATATCATTAAGAAGGCGATGATAGATGTGTTTGAGGAATTAAAGATAAGAGGACTTAAGTCCAGACTTATTCTTCAGATACACGATGAGCTGCTTATAGAGGCGGCTGATGATGAAGTGGATGAGGTTACAAAGCTTCTTGGTGAGAAGATGATGGATGCTGTAACTATTGCGGTTCCTCTTGTGACTGATGTTCATACTGGCAGCAGTCTTTATGAAGCTAAGTAATGACGACTGCGGGATTATATAAAATATTTCGGAGGGCTTATGAAGATAATAGGTATTACCGGCGGCGTAGGTGCAGGTAAGTCCAGAGTTCTTTACCTGCTGGAGAAGGAGTTCAATGCTTACATTGTAGAAGCAGATCTCCTGGCCAAGAATCTCATGAAGCCGGGTAAACGTGTATATAACAAAATAGCAGAAAACTTTCCGGAGGTTATACCGTCGGAAGGAGCAGAGATTGACAGAATGAGTCTTGCGAGCCTTGTCTATGCAGATAAGAGTAAGCTTAAATTATTGAATTCTCTGGTTCATCCTGCTGTAAAGGAATGGATACGGGAGGATATTGAAAAGCACAGGCAGGATAAGAAATGCAAGCTTTATATCATTGAAGCTGCGCTGCTGATACAGGATGGCTACAAGGAAATCTGTGATGAAATCTGGTATGTAAGAGCAGAAACAGAGACCAGAGTTAAGCGCCTTATGGAAAGCAGAAATTATTCCAGGGAGAAGGCTTATTCCATAATCACAAATCAGCCGTCAGACGATTATTTTGTAAAGAATTCTGACAGAGTCATCGATAACAGCGGTGACTTTATACAGACCAACGAACAGATAACAAATATTATAAGTTTGCTTGAATGATAATACCCTGTGTGATAAAATATCCCTCGGTATGATTATAAGGGTTTTGAGGGTTCTATTTTATGCCTATTGAATTTAAGCGAGAGCTTTTAAAGTCAATATGCAAATTTCACAGAGGTTTATATGCTGTTCTGATAATTACCATTCTTATATCGGGATTTTCCGGTTCGGTTTTTAGTCAGAGATACATGGTGTATAACCTTTGTTTAATTGCGGGAGCTTTTATATTTGATGAAGTGCTTATGCATTTTATAGAAAGATCTACCACATTTTTCTTTGCCCTCAGAAGTTTCCTATATATCTTTGGAATAGCTATTTCCATCGGGTTTGTGGGTGATATGCCGAAGTTTGTTATGTGTATATTCCTTATATGGGGTATTTCGGTTATATCAGAGGATGCGTTCCTGTCCAATGTTTTTGATGATTACGGCATCATTCCCAGAAGACTTGCGCTTACGATCGTGCTTTCTATCGGTGCAGTTCTTTCTTTCTGGGAAGAGCTCAGCGGTGCTTGGGCTATAGGATTTTTCTTCTTCCTTGCCGCGATGATCGTTACATCGTATATCGAATATATCTTAATATCAAAGTCACTTAAGGTATATGATGACAGATACACGGAACAGGTCTTTAAAAATGAGGATCTTGAAAAGCAGAACCAGGAGCTCAGGGATATTCAGGAAAGAGTAGAGCAGGTCAATAATGAGATTAATTTACAGAAGATTAATCTGACAAAGGCTAATAAGGATCTTGAGGCTCTTAACAGGGAGGCTCGTTCTCTTATAGATGTCATGAAGTATTTTGCAGACAGTTTTGATGTTGAGAAGAACGCCAACGTCATGGTCAGCAATATCATGAATATCAAGGACCCTGATATATGTACCATGTATATAGACAGGGATGTTTATGGAAATGTGGAGCCCCATCGTGAGATTCTGACAAGTGATGCTTCATTTACGAAGGTTGCTGCAGATGACACGAAGGAGATATTTGATTATATCAAGCTCCGAAGGATAATTGATCCATTTCCATTATGCGAGAATAACAACTTCATGTTCCCGTATTTTATAAATATCGGAATATGTAATGCATATGCTATTCCTGCGGTAGAGAATGGTAAAGTATATGGTGTGCTGATAGTTGCTTCTATGGAAGAAGGATTCTTCGAAAGCGGACTTGCATTTTATGAGTCCTCTGTAACAGATTTTACTGCAGCACTTATAAGTGACAGACTGTATCTTAAGACCTTGGATATGGCTAAGAAGGACGGCCTGACACAGATATATAACAGATACTATTTTAATGAATTCTATAATGATCTTATTGAAGAGATACATTTCACCAATAAGGGTTCTCTTACGGTTGCAATGTTTGATATAGACTTCTTTAAGAGTATCAATGATACCTATGGCCATCTTGCAGGCGATGAGGTTATAAAGACTATAGCAAGGATCAGTGCTGAATACGCATCAAAGTACGGTGGAAGTGCCGTGAGATATGGAGGCGAGGAATTCGCTATAGTATTCAGTGATAAAAATATTGATGAAGCTCATGCTATACTTCGTGATATGCATAGGGACATCAAAAACAGCGTCATTAATTTTAATGGAACATATATAAGAATAAATGTCAGTATAGGACTTGCATCTTATCCTGAGACAAATGCTGATATCCACGATGTACTAAGCAGCGCGGATCAGGCTCTCTATTACAGTAAGGAACATGGAAGAGGCATGATCGTAATATACGGCAGAGAAGAGGAGGCACTAAATGAAGATTTTAGTTATTAACTGCGGTTCCACAACACTTAAGTACCAGCTTATTGATTCAGAGACAGAGAAGGTATATGCAAAGGGTCTCTGCGAGAGAATCGGTATTGCTGATGCTGATATTGCTTATACAAGCAGTACAACAGGCGAGAAGAAGGAGAAGAAGATTGATATGCCTGATCACAGCGTAGCTTTCCAAGCTGTTATCGATGTACTTCTTGATCCGGTTGACGGAGCAGTTAAGAGTCTTGATGAGATAGATGCAGTTGGACACAGAGTTGTTCATGGTGGAGAGTTCTTTGATTCATCTGTTATTATAAATGATGAAGTAATCGCTAAGATTAAGGAGTGTTCAGATCTTGCACCACTTCATAATCCTGCAAATCTTCTTGGTATTGATGCTTGTTCAAAGCTTATGCCAGGTACACCACAGTGCGCAGTATTTGATACAGCGTTTCATCAGACAATGCCTGAAGAGGCTTATATTTACGGTATTCCATTCTCATACTATGAGAAATACAAGATAAGAAGATACGGTTTCCACGGTACAAGCCACAGCTTCGTATCAAAGAGAGCTATCGAGATCCTTGGAAAGCCTGTAGAGGATTCTAAGGTTATCGTATGTCATCTTGGTGGTGGTGCTAGTATCACAGCTGTTAAGGGTGGTAAGTCAGTAGATACATCTATGGGATTCACACCTCTTGATGGTCTTATCATGGGAACGCGAAGCGGAAGCGTTGATCCTGCAATCCTTCAGTACATCGCTGATAAGGAAAAGATGGATGTAGATCAGCTCCTTACACTTCTTAACAAGAAGTCAGGTATCCAGGGACTTTCAGGTCTCTCGAGTGACTTCAGAGATATTGATGCTGGTATCGCAGATGGAAATCCTCGTGCTAAGCTTGCATTTGATGCATTCTGCTACAGTGCAGTTAAGCTTATCGGTGGATATATCGCAGCTATGGATGGCGTAGACATGATCGCTTTCACAGCAGGTATCGGTGAGAATGATGCTAAGGTAAGAGCTTCTATCCTTAAGCACTTCAATTATATCGGTCTTCATCTTGATGAGGAGACAAATGCAGCTACACATGGTAAGGAAGCTATGATCAGTACAGCAGATTCTACTGTAAAGGCTTATGTTATCCCTACAAATGAGGAGCTGGCTATCGCAAGAGACACAGCAGCTCTGCTTGCATAATAAAAATTTTAAAAAATCTATTGACATTTAGCGAATGCTTTAATATAATAGGCAAAGTTGGTTTTCGAGAAGGAGGTGTAATTCGTATGTCAATCTGTCCTAAGGGAAAAATCTCAAAAGCTAGAAGAAATAAGAGAAGAGCAGCAAACTTCAAGATGACTGCACCAGCTCTTGTAAAGTGCAGCAAGTGCGGCGAGCTTATGGTACCACACAGAGTTTGCAAGAACTGTGGTTCATACAACCAGAAGGAAATCGTTGCTGTTGATTAATTTATAGAAGACTCCGCTTCGGCGGAGTTTTTTCTATTTCTGGACATTTCCAGTGTTTTTCAGGCCATTTCATATATCAATTCTAAACTTGATTTAAATCCCGTTATAAGCTAAAATATTTAAGTTAGGCCGAATGCTCGGCTTCTTTGTTATGCATAAGTGAGAGGTATGATATATGGGCGATAATGTCCGAATAGTTATTGATACTATCGGCGGTGATAATGGGGCAGCTGTCTGTGTCAAGGGTGCGGTAAAAGCAGTAAAGAAGAATCCTAATATCAGCATTATACTGACAGGACATGCAGATGAATTAAATAAGCTTCTGGCATCTGAAAAATATGATGAATCAGGAATAGAAGTTATAAATGCAACGGAAGAGATATCCCTTCACGAGAAACCTGTGGAAGCAGTCCGCAAGAAGAAAGAGTCATCTCTGGTTATAGCAATGAACCTCCTTAAGGAAGGTAAGGCTGATGCTCTTATCTCTGCAGGAAGTTCCGGAGCAGTTCTCGCAGGAGGCCAGTTTATTATAGGACGTGCTAAAGGAGTAAAGCGTGCTCCTCTGGCTCCGCTTATTCCGACTACCGGAGAACCTTCGCTTCTTATAGACTGTGGAGCAAACGTGGACGCAAAGCCTGAGGTGCTTGTTCAGTTTGCAAAGATGGGCTCCATATATATGGAAAGCGTCATGGGCGTGGAGAATCCGAGAGTTGCGATAGTTAATATCGGTGCCGAGGAAGAAAAGGGCAATGCTCTTGTAAAGGAAACATACCCGCTTCTAAAGGCTTGTACAGATATCAACTTTATCGGAAATATAGAGGCAAGACAGATTCCTTTCGGAGAAGCTGATGTTGTTCTTACAGAAGCTTTTGTTGGAAATATAATCCTTAAGCTATATGAAGGAATAGCTAAGATGATCCTGGGTGAACTTAAGGGTGCCATAATGGCGTCGCCTAAGGCAAAGTTTGGAGGCATGCTCATCAAGGAATCATTACTGGAAATGAAATCCAAGTTCAGCGCTTCGAATAAGGGCGGTGCACCTCTGCTTGGACTGAAGGGCCTTGTTGTAAAGATACATGGCAATTCCAAGGAAGAAGAGGTTATATCTGCTATAGAACAGTGCCGTGCATTTGTTGAGAATGATGTAAGCGGTAAGATAGTTAAAGGCTTTGAGGAGAGTACTAATGGCGATTAAATACGATGAAATAGAAGAGATAATTGGATATAAGTTTAAGGACCGCAGTCATCTTGATATAGCGCTTACACATCGTTCATATATACATGAATGTCAGATTGAAAAAGTATCTTATGAAAGATATGAGTTCCTGGGAGATGCAATCCTTGAATTTATAGTAAGTAAGGAGCTTTTTAAGAAGTATCCTGAGAAGAGCGAAGGTGAGCTTACAAAACTCAGAGCCAGTCTGGTCTGTGAGTATACACTTTCTCAGATCGTAAAACTTCTGGGGCTTGGTGAATATATATGTCTGGGTCAGGGAGAGAAGAATTCAGGAGGAATGAACAGGAGTTCTATCCTCTGCGACATCTTTGAGTCCATACTTGGTGCCATCTATCTGGATGGAGGACTCAATTCAGCAACGAGATACGTTAAGAGACATCTGCTCTCAGATTCAGATGTGGTGCGTGAGTCTGCATTTTTTGATGCTAAAACATCTCTGCAGGAATTTGTACAGGCTCAGGGACATCGTGCTTCCTACAAGATCATCAAAGAAACAGGTCCTGCACATAATAAGACTTATTATGCAGCCTGCTATATAGATGATAAAGAGTATGGCAGGGGCGAGGCAGGCTCCAAGAAGCTTGCAGAGCAGATAGCTGCTCACAGAACACTCACTCAGCTGGGAGAATCGTAGAAATGTATTTAAAGAGTATAGAAGTTAACGGTTTCAAATCTTTTGCAAATAAGATTGATTTTAAGTTTGAAAAAGGAATAACAGGAATTGTCGGACCTAACGGTTCCGGTAAAAGCAACGTAGCAGATGCGGTGCGCTGGGTTCTCGGTGAGCAGAGTGCTAAGAAGCTGAGAGGTGCCAACATGGAGGATGTTATCTTCTCCGGTACAGAGCTCAGAAAGCCTCAGGGAGCTGCATATGTTGCCATAACCCTTGATAATACAGACAGAAGCCTGCCGATCGATTACAGCGAGGTTACTGTTGCAAGACGTGTTTATAGATCAGGTGAATCAGAATATCTTATTAATGGAAATGCAAGCCGTCTGAAGGATATCACAAGACTCTTCTTTGATACCGGTATCGGTAAGGAAGGTTACTCCATTATAGGACAGGGTCAGATCGAAAGAATCCTTTCTGACAAGCCGGAAGACAGACGTGCACTTTTTGATGAAGCTGCAGGTATTGTTAAGTATAAGAAGAATAAAGAGATCACTGAGAAGAATCTTGAGGCAGAGCATGTTAACCTTAACCGTGTTAACGATATTCTGTCAGGACTTGAAGAGCGAGTTGAGCCTCTCAGGATCCAGTCAGAGAAGGCTAAGGAATACCTTGCATTTAAAGAGGAATTAAAGAAGCTGGAGATCAACTCCTTCCTCTTTGAGGTTGATAAGATTACTGAGAAGATAGATGAGAATACTGAGAAGCTTTCCATCACTCAGGCTGATATTGAAAGAGTAAGGGAAGAATTTGAGTTCACCAAGCAGGAGTATGATAAGCTCGAGGAAGAGCTGTCAGCCCTTGAGGAGGAACTTGAGAAGTACAGAAATCTCTTAAGCGAGAAGAAACTTGAGAATGAACGTGCTGATGGTCAGATGCTCGTAATCAAGGAAAAGATATCATCTGAGGAAAAGAGCAGTACTGAGATCAATTCCCAGATTGAAAGATATAAGGCAGAGGTTCTCCGTCTCGAAGGAGAGATAGAGAAGGTTCAGCAGAAGAAGGGCGGCATAGTTAACGAACTTGCCGAGAAGAATAAGCTTCTTAAACTTGCTGAAGATGCAAGAGATAAGGTTCTTGCAGAAGAGGAAGCTCTTGAGGCATCCATCAATACTGCTAAGGCTGATATCATCGATTTCATGAATGAGGGTGGAAGCCTTAAGGAGAAGATAGCAAGATATGATACTATGCTTGAGAATATCGAGCTCAGAAAGACAGAGCTGAGAAGTAAGTATCTTGCTGATAAGAGTGAAGAAGAGAAGGCTTTATCCGAGAAGAAGACTCTTGAAACAGAGAAGAATTCCATCGAGGAAAGCATAGCTAAGAATAACAGAGACTTAGAGAAGGCTGAAGCAGACCTCAGAGCATCTACTGAGAGAAGCAATGATGTTAAGAATGAAATATCCAAATATACTCAGCAGGTAATAAGTCTTCAGTCAAGACATGAAAGTCTCAGAAACCTTACAGAGAGATATGAGGGCTACGGTGTAAGTATCCGTAAGGTTATGGAAAAGAAGTCAAGCAGCAAGGGTATTGTAGGTGTTGTTGCTGATATCATCAAGGTTGATGAGGAATATGAAACAGCCATCGAGACAGCTCTTGGTGCAAGTATACAGAACATTGTAACTGAGGATGAACAGACAGCCCGAGACATGATCGCATATCTCAGAACAAATAAACTGGGTAGGGCTACATTTCTCCCTATTACAACTGTTCAGAAGAGAGGAAGCGTGGATCCTGATGCACTTAGGGAAAAGGGTGTTATCGGAGTTGCTTCCCAGCTGGTTAAAACAGATAAGAAGTACAGCGGTATCATAGAGAGTCTTCTCGGAAGAAGTATCGTTGTAGATAACATAGATAATGCAATCGTTATCGCAAAGAAGTATCATCAGACACTCAGACTGGTTACTCCTACAGGAGAACTTATTAATCCGGGTGGTGCCATGACCGGTGGTGCTTTCAGAAACTCCAGTAATCTTCTCGGTAGAAAGAGAGAACTGGATGAGATTACTCAGGAGATAGGTGAGAAGAATAACCTCCTCAGAAAGGCTCGTGAAGAAGAGGCTAACCTTAAGATGAAGAGGGATTCTCTTAAGGAGCAGAGAGATAATCTCACAAGACAGATTCAGAGACTGTCCATAGATCAGAACTCTGTAGCTATAAGACTTACAGGCCTTGAAGACAAGATCAACTCTATTGAATCTGATTTTGCGGCTATCAATACAGAGAATCAGGAGCTGCAGACTCAGATAAAGCAGATTGAGGGAAATAAGGCTGAGCTTTTCGATACAGGAAAGCAGGCTGAGAAGGCAATCGGTGAGAGAAATACTCTCATAGAGAAGTTAGAACGTGACCTCAGTCTTAAGAGAGATTGACCTCATAAGACTTGGACTTGATAAGTCAAGAGTTGAGGATGAACTCGAGAATTGTCATGAGAGACTCCTTGATCAGTCAGAGAATGTTGAAAAGCTCGAAGAGGACTATGAGTTCTTAAAGAAGGGCAAGGCTGAAAACTCTGCTGAGATGGAAAAGCTTCAGACAAAGCTGGATGAACTGAATAAGACCAGGGATGATATTAATAAGAATCATAAGCAGTTCTTCGAGAAGCGTGACGGTCTTACAACTCAGCTTTCAGGTCTCGAAAAATCAGAGTATACTCTTAAGATGAACCTTGAGAAGTTAGATACTGATAAGGATAATCTCACAAACTACATGTGGGAAGAATATCAGATGACTTACAGTGCCGCTGCAGAGCAGCGTGATGAAGAGATAGGCAGTGCTGCATCACTCAAGAAAGAGATTAACGGCGTTAAGCAGAAGATCAAGGCTCTGGGTGATGTAAACGTTAATGCCATTGAAGAATATAAAGATGTTTCCGAGAGGTACTTATTTCTTAAGGGACAGAGAGATGATATACTTCAGGCAGAAGCTAACCTTAAAGGCATCATAGCTGATCTTGATAAGGCTATGAAAGAGACCTTCGCTGAGAAGTTCCAGGATATACAGAACATGTTCGCTAAGGTATTCAAGGAACTCTTCGGTGGTGGAAAGGCTTCCCTTACACTTGTGGATGAGGAGAATATCCTTGAGTCCGGTGTTATCATCAACGCTCAGCCGCCAGGAAAGAAACTTCAGAACATGATGCAGCTGTCCGGTGGTGAGAAGAGTCTTACAGCCATATCACTGCTGTTTGCTATTCAGAGTCTGAAGCCATCACCATTCTGTATTCTCGATGAGATTGAGGCTGCTCTTGATGATGCAAACGTTGGACACTTTGCACATTACCTGGATAGACTTACAAAGCATACACAGTTTATCGTTATCACACATAGAAAGGGTACGATGGAGGCTGCAAACCGCCTGTACGGTATCACCATGCAGGAGAAGGGTGTGTCGACGCTCGTTTCCGTAAATCTTATAGAGGATGATCTGGATGACTAAGACGGACGCATGAACAGTCGGATGACGCGTTTCAACCGGCTGAGAACCGCCTCTGAAACACGCACCGACCTGTTCAT
The DNA here is from genome assembly GCA_900316715.1 of uncultured Eubacteriales bacterium. Classification (GTDB taxonomy): domain Bacteria; phylum Bacillota; class Clostridia; order Lachnospirales; family Lachnospiraceae; genus Eubacterium_Q. The sequence continues at coordinate 1,160 of ONEC01000037.1, read as the reverse complement.
GCTGTGTAGTGAATGCCTGCGGAGCAAGTGCGTGCTGCAGAGCGGCATTTCACGCGGGTGCAGCGCGACATCTTGGACGCAGGCTATATATAGAAAGGATAAAAAATGGGATTTTTTCAAAGGCTAAAAGAAGGTCTTAAGAAGACCAGCCAGAGCTTTGCTAACGTATTCAGCAAAGCTACTGAAATAGATGATGATTTTTACGACAATCTCGAGGAGACTCTTATTGAGTCTGATATGGGTTTTGAGACGACTGAAAAGGTTATCGATGACCTGAGAGAGCGTGTCGAGGAACTTGGAATAAAGGATGCTGAGAAGTGTAAGGAACTTGTAAAGAACATCCTTCGTGATCAGATTGTACTTAATGATGCGGCATATTGTTATGAGGATGCACACAGCGTTGTATTTATCATCGGTGTAAACGGTGTAGGAAAGACAACATCTGTTGGAAAGCTTGCAGCTCTTTATAAGGGTGACGGAAGAAAGACCATGGTTGCTGCAGCTGATACATTCAGAGCCGGTGCTATAGAACAGCTCCGTACATGGGCTGACAGAGCAGGTGTAGATATCATAGCTCATAATGAGGGATCAGATCCTTCAGCTGTTGTATATGATGCAGTTAAGGCTGCAAAGGCCCGTAAGACAGATCTTCTTCTTATCGATACAGCCGGAAGACTTCACAATAAGAAGAACCTTATGGATGAGCTTGCAAAGATGAGACGTGTTATCGAGCGCGAGTATCCTGAAGCTTATGTTGAGACTATGATCGTTCTCGACGGCTCAACAGGTCAGAATGCTCTTGAGCAGGCAAGACAGTTTGCTAATGTTACTGAGATCAACGGTATCATTCTTACAAAGCTTGACGGTACTGCTAAGGGTGGTATTGCAATTGCCATAATGAACGAGCTTAAATGCCCGATCAAGTATATCGGTGTTGGGGAGAAAATATCAGATCTTCAGAAGTTCGATCCTGAAGAGTACATCAATGCTCTGTTTGCAGACTTCGATGTAAAGAATGATACAGATATTATCATGGACAGCGGTATCGCCGGAGATTTTAATGAGTAAACAATTGACGTATGATTATCTTATAAAGAGGGACAGCATATGGATACTATAACAAGAGAAAAATGCGAAGAAGCATATGAAATAGTTTCAAA
>ONEC01000020.1 GCA_900316715.1 uncultured Eubacteriales bacterium | reverse complement strand
ATACCGTTGTTGGTGATGAACTCTTTTCTTCCTGCAAGATCGTCACCCAGCAGCATATCGAACATCCACTGCGTCATTTCCATATCATCGGGGCAAACCTTGATAAGCCGCCTTGTAGACGGATCCATCGTGGTAAGGCTCATCATTTCGGGTTCGTTCTCACCAAGTCCCTTTGAGCGCTGTACGGTGCATTTCTTATTGCCGATCATCTGCATTATCTTCGCCTTCTCGGGTTCATCATATGCAAAGTATGTTCTGTCGGAGGTGGTTATCTCAAACAGCGGTGACTCGGCGATATACACATAGCCCTTTTCGATAAGCGTCGGTGTGAGCCTGTAAAGCATCGTGAGTATCAGCGTTCTTATCTGGAAGCCGTCGACATCGGCATCGGTACAGATAACTATCTTGTTCCAGCGCAGGTTATCGAGCGAGAACATCGAAAACTCCTTGTTCTTGCCTGTCTTTACCTCAACACCGCAGCCGAGGACTTTTATAAGGTCAACTATTATCTCGTTTTTGAATATCTTATCATAGTCGGCTTTGAGGCAGTTGAGTATCTTTCCTCTTACGGGAATGACTGCCTGGAACTCTGCGTTTCTCGCCATTTTAACAGAACCCAGCGCCGAGTCGCCCTCCACGATGTAAAGCTCTCTCTGCGAGAGGTCTTTTGAACGGCAGTCAACGAACTTTTCCACCTGGTTTGCAAGATCCATCTTACCCGTGAGGTTCTTGACAACATTCAGCCTTGTCTTTTCGGCAGACTCACGGCTGCGCTTGTTTATCATCACCTGCTCGGCTATCTTCAGTGCCTCGTCGGGATTTTCTATAAAGTATATCTCCAGCTGATGCTTGAGAAAATCGGTCATCGCGTCCTTGATGAACTTATTGGTGATAGCCTTTTTGGTCTGGTTTGCGTAAGATGTCTGGGTCGAGAACGAGCTTGACACCAGCACCAGACAGTCAGCAACGTCCTGGAAAGTTATGGCTTTTTCGTTCTTATTATACTTATTGTTGTTTTTCAGATATGCATTTATCTGCGACACAAATGCGCTGCGCACCGCATCATCGGGTGAACCGCCGTGGGAGAGGAAGCTGGAGTTATGGAAATATTCCAGTGTCTGCACCTTATTGGAAAACACGAAAGCCACGCTGAGCTTTACCTTGTATTCCTCCTTGTCCTTGACCTCAATGGAAGCGTAGCCGTGACAGACTCTTGTTGTAGGTCTGAAAAGCACGGGTGTGTGATATTTCTCGGAATACTCGAAAGCTTCCTGTATCATGTCATATGCTTCCTGTACAGACGAGGGGTCGAAGCAGGGAAGCTTTGAGAAAGAGGCGAAATGTCTTGTATCCTGTTCTGTCTGTGAAGAAATGGGACCCGGGTCGTCAGCCACAAGAATTACCATGCCGCCCTTTACGCCTATATAGGCAAGGCTCATGAGGGGGTCGGAAGCCACGTTGAGGCCCACCTGCTTCATGGTCACCATTGAGCGGGCGCCGCTGTAAGCCGCACCTGCACCCAGCTCCATAGCGGCTTTTTCGTTTACCGACCACTCGACGTATATTGAGCCGTCGTTGGCTTTTGCGGTAGTTTCAAGTACCTCCGTGGAGGGAGTACCGGGGTAGCCTGAAACCAAATTCAGACCTGCTGCGATAGCGCCGCGTGCTATGGCAGCATTACCCATTAAAAATTCCTTATGCATAGTATCCTCCTTTAGGGTATCTCTAAAAATCCCTTCCAAGGAAAACCAGCTATGCACGACATCTGCTGCGTCAACCTCCCTCGCAGTGCGACAGCACTCCTTCGGGAGCTTTCCTTGCATCTTCTGCACCTATCTGATTTTTCTTACTGAAATGGATTTTTAGAGATGCCCTTTAATACTTCAAAAAGTCCATACTTAATATAATTATACCATTTATAGGGGATAAAGTCAAATACCGGTGATGGCGGACAGTGAAAAATCTGTCCGGAACAAAAATAGCCCCGAAGCGATCCAAAGACCGTCTCGGGGCAAAGCCTGTGTATTTGCATAAAAATCGGGAAAATGACGTCAGGTAGTTTCCTCAGGCTCCTCGGGATAGAGGATAGCGTCATCGTCGGGAGCTGAGTCCGCGGCGGCTGAGAAGTCATAATCCTCAAACTCCTCTACCTTGCGGAGCTTTATCACCAGACCGTATTCATTGTCCAGTACGAGCCTGTCGCCGTCTGTTTTTATGGAGAAGCCCTCATAGTCGTCCCACATATAGAGCTCATCCTTTTTATCGGGCTCCCACTCGTAATCCATGGACTCGCCGAACACGGACAGAGTCGCGCTGCTGTCACCTCTGAGCTCCAGTCTGAATGCAACGTTGATCGGATAATCTCCCATGGTCTCGGTGTATGTCTCGCCTTCGGCGGTGGCTTCCTCTGACTCCCATTTGCCGTAATATCCGCTGAAGTCTACCTTATCGAGACCTGCCTCCGTAGTGGACTGGTTTTCGCTGAACTTATCCACAGGCAGCAGGTAGATCACAGAACCGTCATTTGCGTCGGTATAGGTGACTATCAGCTGTCCCTGCTCTATGCGGCAGTCGTAGTTGTCCTCGGGACTGTTGATATGGAGAGTATCATTGCCGTCCTCGGTGGTGATGTTCCATTTGTAATAGTCATTGGTGTAGTCCTTGCGTCTTGGGTTGGTGGCTGTGGTGATAGCTGCTGTGTGATCCTCGAAGATCTCCAGCTTCATAAGGGCACTGAGGGGATATCCTGCATACTCGTCCTCGTACTCCTCATCAAGAACGAAAGCCTTGTAAGCTTCCCATTTTCCGAGGAAAGGCCTTGCCGCGTTATTTACGACGGTACTTTCCGAAACAGGCTCCGAAACTGCGGAGGAGCTGCTGTTTTTGCCCGAGCCCTTGCCGCTGCAGCCGAAGCTGCATCCTGCTATCAGGGCAGCTGTCATACAATAGCAAAATAGTTTTTTCATGATAAACTCCTGTTATTTTAAAAATATGATATCTTGATTCGTTTTCCCATTTTTACAAGTAATTCAGACAGACTCTGGACCAGATTCATTTTTATATTAAAATTGATCGGAAGGTCCGGATTCTGATGTGCCGGATTGATAGCTCGTCCAACATAAAAGTTTATATCTGTTGCTTCTTCGAAAAGCAGTCGGCATATAAGTGAAGCACCATCTATTCCATAGCCCCACTGCTCAAAGAATTCATTCTTTTCAAGATAATCACGTGCATTTTCAACGACCTTGTTCATCGTTATAACACCCTCAGTAACAAGATCAACTCCTTCAATATTCGCTGTCGGCGGCATATTGCTCTTATCATAGCCAAGACTTGTTATGAGTGGTTTCTTGAGCCACTTGGCAACAATCGACGCTGTTGTTCCGCCGCTTACTATATGTTTTCCCTCTTTTGAGAAGAACAGGCTCATCATTCTATTGCAGTCATCTCTGTTAGATGGTGGTCCGAACAGAATATTGACCGGCACTCTCTTTCTTATCTTTATAACGCATGCTGTCGCATCATCTCCCGGACAATTGCCATAGAGCTTGTTAACCTCATCGATCAGCATGGTTGACAATGTCTTTGCAGTAAACTTACCGACTGACATCGAACACATATAATTGGAGATATCTTCCATCTCCCAGCCAAAGTTATAGCTGAGTCCTATTCCCGCATGAGGACATCCGTCACTCATGGCAACGATGGTATCTCCCTCCAGAAGATTGATCGTGGTCTTGAAGATAGTCTTATCATCAATGTGCATCTCTATTTCCGGATAATTAAAAGGCTTACCATCACGTATAAACAGAATCTTCGGATTATCATACTGAATTATTTCCACTGTTTCGCTGTTTATGATTCTGATAATAGTAAAGGTTGAATAGGCAACTTCCCTGACCTTACACACCGGAAGTGTTGCGGCAATTGTTGCCACACACTCTTCAATCGACATTCCTTCAGCCATCATGGTTGATATGATCTTAGATGTAAGTGTTGAAAGTATGCTGGCCTTAACACCACTTCCCATTCCGTCCGCCAGCACTATAACCTTCGAATCTTCTGACTGCTCAACTATGTCGATATGATCACCACACAGGTTTTCACCGTAATGATTTATACTTATATAACCAATATCTGCACATAGATTATTCATCCGATATAGACTCCTTCAATTTCGTAAGTGCAATCTTTGTCTCTGCTGCAGTTTCACCCAGAAGGGATGCAATCTCCTGAACGATTCGCATCTGCTTATCTACGACCTTATCTGCAATCTCAACTGTCTGCTGACTTATCTCCTCTTTACGCTGATGTTCCTTCTCTTCTTCAGTCACATCCGCCATGATACATATCAGGATCTTACTGTCAGCATCACGAACTATAGTCTGTTCTACATATTTGTTATATTCTGCAAGATATGTTCTCTCATTGAATATCCTCTCAGAGCCCTGCTGTATCCTTATGAAATGCAGCGGATCCAGTACTCTTACGATTGGTTCACCGATTATATCTGACTGACTTGGTACATTAAGAATCTTGCAGGCAGCCTTATTGATAAGCTGCACTTCCAGATTGTCATTAACTGCTATGATTCCGTTCGGAGTATTTCTGATGATAGTATCGGAAAAGCTCTCTGCCTTTTCCTTAAGATAAGGCAGGCACATTGATATATCAGCCTTACCCTGGAAGATTGCAACAGCTTTATCTCTGCAGGTATTGTATCCACAGGAACCACAGTTCAGCTCATCGCATTTTCTTGTCTTACCCATCTTTCTGAGAATCTGATTTATCTCATAATCAAGAGGAGTTATATTCTTCTTCTGTATCGGTTCAAATATCTTCTTAAGTTCTGTTATATCCGGCTGTTCTATATCAAAATCCTTTTTACCTGCATATTTTGAAATAGCCAGATAATCGCTTATAGGATTTCTTCGATAAGTTGTATTGCCATTCTGGTTGTAATGCTTTCTTTCCATTACCGGTCCGCCGACACAGCTTCCAGCACATGCAGACATCTCTATAAAGCATTTATGGATTTTTCCTTCTGAAATATCCGTCAACGCATCTATACAGTTTTCTACGCCATCTATAGCGAGATACTCATATCCGGAGCTCTTAAGATCCATAGTCTTAAGTATTCCGGCGGTTGTAGGGAACAGTCTTGCACGGCTCTCCTCATCTGAGTCAACGTTCTGCTCAAGTTCCACACCCTCGTTCTTAAACCAGGTACTTATCTCTTCATAGGTAAGAACCGCTTCAACATAGTCCTTATACTTTTCAGCCTCATCCTTCTTTGAAACACATGGGCCTATAAAGACAACCTTTGCATCAGGATATCTTCTCTTAATATCAGCTGCATGCGCCTGCATTGGGGAGATTACATCTGCCAGATATGGAAGGCAGTTTGCGTAATACTTTTGAATCAGAAGATTCACAGAGTGGCAGCAGGAAGATATGACAATATCTCTATCCTCCTCATTAAGTATTCTCTCATACTCTTTTTTAACTATTGTGGCACCCAGTGCCGTTTCCTCTGCATCCGTAAATCCGATCTGCTGAAGTGCTTTTCTAAATGAAGCTATACCCACTCCCGGATAATTTGCCACAAAGGAAGGAGCCACACTTGCTATTACCGGCACCTGACTCTGCATAAGCACTTTAACCTTCTCTGTATCATCAACTATCTGCTTTGCATTCTGCGGACATACAACAAAACATCTGCCGCAGAGTATGCATTCATCGTTAATGATATGAGCCTGATTTCCGGAAAAACGAATTGATTTAACCGGACAATTTCGGATGCATTTATAACAATTCTTGCAATTAGATTTCTTTAAAGTTAAGCAATTCGGCATTGGATCTCCTTCTCAAAAAAGCTCTCCACATTTTCAGGTGACACAGAATAAAACTTATCATCAACCGTAACGCAGACGCCTTCCTGACAATGTCCCATACAGAATGTTCCCACCAGCTCAACTTCATCAGACAGATTATGTCTGCTTATAAGTTCCTGAAACTTCTCGATAACACGTCTTGATCCTTTTAAATGGCATGACGAGCCAATACATATTGTTACTTTCATCTGATAAACTCCTTATATTTAAATCTAATTGCTATACACAATTGTTTCTTACATTTGTGAATAATTCTTATATATATTCATCAGTTTCGTTCTTCGTTCACGATTTTCTGAAACACTGCTTGATACTGCTATGATCGGAATCCAGTTCTCTATTTTCTCGCGGCCGATGTTCAGCTTTCTGCACATAGCATCAATATACTTTTCAGCCACGTCATCATTCATATCCACCAGAAATTCCAGATATGTTTTTGCGATATCCGCAAGCATATTTCCTCTGCTGACGCAGGACCAGTCTACGATGTATGCCTCATTATCGTCTGAGACAATTACGTTGGTCGGATTAAAATCTCCATGACATATATTGTCTCTCTGAGGCATATCGTACAGTCTTGCGTGAAGATCATATCTTAAGGTTGCTGCAAGCTTTGAATCACATATCTTTGTATTCAGCTTATCAGTCAGTCTGTCCAGATATCTGCACTTCCTGGTTATGATATCCATATGGATATCAGCAAATCTGTCTATATAATCATCTATTCCATCTGGATTCTCAGCTATCATAAGTGCTAATGTCTTTCCCTTAACATAACGGGTTACGATAGCCCATTTTCCTTCAATCATCTTTACTTCCAGCAGTTCAGGAACGGCCATTCCGGTCTCTTCCATTCGTGCCAGGCTCTCGGCTTCACTAAGAATTTCGGACTTCTTAAAGCCTTCATTAAAAACCTTTATACATATTTCTCCGTTACGATATACGGTCTTTGTATTTCTAACGGCTATAACTCTGTCAAATGTCATACTACTCCTCATTTCTCATCGCACTGGTCTGGTGGTTCCTTCATTTCTAAGCATACATGTCTTTAAAAATGAAAGCGATAAAGCAAGATTCTCATTTTTTACGATAACGTTATCAGGAATAACCAGCGAATAAGTTGTCAGATTCCATATAGCTCTGATATTGCACTCGATCATCTTGTCGCAGACCGCCTGAGCTTCTGACTGAGGCACGGCTATTATTCCTATTCTGATATCATTCTGCTCACAGTACTCTTTTAAAGAATCCATAGAATAAATTCTTTTCCCGTTTGCAAATGTATGGTTTATCTTCTTTGGATCATTATCAAATGCAGCCTTTATATCCACTCCATATTCTGAAAATCCGTTATATCCCAGAAGTGCAGATCCCAGCTTTCCGGCACCGGCTATAACTGCTGAAATGTTTTTATCAACACCAAGGGTATTCAGTATTGATTCGATAAGCTTCTCTCTGTCATATCCAACCTTGGGTTTTCCAAGTCCACACACGGAGTTCAGATCCTTACGAACTAAGACCTCTCCCAGCTCCAACGCTCTTGCAATCTGGGTTGAAGATATATATTCGGTATTCTGTTTTTTAAGGAAATCAAGATACACCGGTAATCTGCCAAGCGTAGCTTTTGTTATTATCAATGACAATCTGCTCTCCTCCGCCCTTATATCGCTACACTTCTATCTCCAACACGATAGAACTCTTCATTCCTGAATTCGATAGCAAGTGAATCCCTTGTTCTTTTGCCGTTCTCATCTATACCGGATAAGAAGACTGCTACATATCTGTCGATATCATTTCTTTCAACATATATGCATTCCGGTATCAGCTCCTCTAAGAGATCATGTACCTTAGTCTGCTTCTTGTTCTCAATATAATTCTTTACTTCTTTTGAATCGGCCAAAAGTTCATCTGCTTTTCCCAGGAACATTTCCAACGCATACTTCTGCGAATCAAGAACATTTTCTCCACAGAAAACATCGTATCTCACAGGAAGAGTAAACTTTTCACCAAACAGCGTAACATCAAGCTTCTTAATAATCTTATCCGTCTTCTCAGCCATACTCAGCCTCCTTTGATCTATCGTGATGTATCTTGTTGCATTTTACGGTTCGCATTTTAGTATAAGCTTCAAAAAAAATGAATTATCAAAATAGTATATCGATATATCAAATATCGATATATGGCATACAAAAAAGCAGGCAGCAAGTTATGTAAACCTTACTGTCTGCTTCTGATAAACACCGTTATAACGTATTTCTTCTGGACTCTATAAGTTCTGAGATAAAGCTTCTGTCAAGCTTTGTCAGGTTATAGTCATTCTTATATATCAGTACATCTTTATATACTTTTTCATTATCATCACATTGTCTCTGGACCAGGTTATATCTTTCAAGCATATCTGTCGGAAGCGGTGATACCCACATAAATGTCTTCGAATTATTTACAAGGAGATCAAACTGGCTGCCGCGTCCGAATACGAAAACTCTCTTATCAGATACATCCACCTGCTCCTCTTTCATAACCGTTGTAACAGGAAGTGTCGGTACATATGGATCGGCATGAGCTATCTCTATATAATCCGAGAGATCATTTAAAACTATGTTCTTCTTTTTTGCCAACTCAGAGTCCTTATTCATTATCAGGACATATTTGAATTCAGAGACAAACTCGTGAGTGAACCCCTTTTCTTCAAACATTATCTTGAAATGCTTGTCGAAGTTAGAGGCATATCTTACTATACCCAGCTTATAATCATTCTCGAGGATATTCCTGATAACCATATCATTATTGGTTTCATTATAGAAAACCGAACAGGAATCACTATCCAGGCAGTTTGAAAACTTTGCAAATGCAGCAGCAATATAACTTGCTCTTGGAACAGATATGGAGAACTGCTGCTTCGCCGGCTTTCCTGTCTTATACATCATCTCGATATCAGTTATCTGATGCAGTATCTTCTTGGCATAGTGGATAAATTCCTCGCCTTCAGGAGTAAGATTCATTCCCTTTGACGAACGGGCAAATATGCTTATACCCAGATCCGCCTCCAGCTCCTTTATGGAACGGCTGAGATTCGGCTGAGCTATCAGCAGCTTTTCGGAAGCCTTATTTATGGAGCCTTCCTTTGCTACCTCAACGGCATATTTCATATGAAGAACATTCACGTTTTCATCTCCTTTCAACGTATAATTCCCTGATTCTTAATTTAAGAATAGGAACATTATAGCAAAAAAGACGTGACTATTCATCCTGAAATCTTGATAAATGCTCAAAAGGAAGGATCTGTCTGCCTCTGAAAAGCCCGCAGCCGTCGTTTATAAGCTGATTATTATAGGCTTTAAACATATTTACATTTATGGATGACAGGTCCAGTTCCTGCAGCTTTATAAGCCTCTCATAGGCCTCATCAAAAGACTTACACTCGCCCTCCGGAATCATATCTCTCTTGGAACGGTTCTCCTCCTGCTCCTTCTCATATCCAAAGTGATTTGCTCTTCCTATCTCTGCCTGGTCATCCATATCCTTGGTCCTGAGCTGAACCTCTGTATAACATCTTGCAAAATTATCATAAAATGTAATGTGCAGCGAACGATATCCCGTAGGCCTTGGTGTCTTCACGTAATCTCTGTAATACATACGATTATTCTCGCTAATGCATTCACTGTCTTCATCATTCGAGAAGCCTGACAGCTCAGCCGTAAAGCCTCTCTCCTCCAGGAATCCAGGCATTACATTTGCAATATCATAGAGATATTTGATCTCCTCATCTTCAAGGTTCTCCCCATCCTTCACATGACACTGTGGAAGTGAAATCACTATACGGTATGCGATCAGGTCCCTGAAGCAGTTGAGATTATTCTTAATCTGTGCCTCGTTCGGATATTTTCCATTGGCCTTGTAATACTCGTGTATAAACTCCAGGATATATCCATTAAACTTCTCCTCCGCACGTATCAGCGACTTGATGCGGCCCTTAAAGGTAAAGGCGAGAAATGGATATTTCTCCGTCATATACATATAGAATTCCTTAATACGCTGTGACTGGGACGTCAGGAAATCCGTATGTTCAAGAAGTTCTATTATCTGTATAAGAAAGTTGCAATGTGCCAGGTCAATCTGATTATGTGTTTTTATCGCTTCCTTCTTCAGGTCTGCAGAATACTTAAGAAGTATTTTGAGAACCGTATCTCCGTTATATAAATAATCATTTAACGATATCATGTCTGTCCTTTCTGCCGTTAATGTTTAGTCGCACGTGATGAGCAGATGTTCTTCAGCTACGTCATTATAGACCTCTGCATTTCTGCCTGAAACATCATATATATGTACTATGTCCTCGAGTCCCTCAAACTCTCCGAACTCATTTATCAGATTATCGCAGCTTTCCAGTTTTTCAGGGTTATAACAGATTGTCTTCTCCCCATGAAATACTGCAGTATAAAGAATCTCCGCCTCCACCAGGTCTTGGAAGATATGGCTTCCGTATGAAAGCTCCGGGTTATATCCAGCCTTAGTTTCCTCTGTCTCACATATAATGTCATAGGCACTTATATCTGAAAATGCAGTCGGCACGCCCAGCTCCGGCGAAGTCGTTCCCACACGCCCCGGTACGATAAGCATCATATGCTTATTCAGCTCTCTGTAATGCCAGTTAATCTTACCGATAAGATTTGCCACCATATACTTGTCATTGTATGGCATGTTGTAATACTTGACCGGATCAACATATACGATAATATCCAGCTTTGCTGCCTTGGATATTCCCATGGATGCCCCCTTACTTTCAAGAAGGATCTTGTCCTTCGGAATATCAGTAGGAACTGCTGTGCCTGTCTTTCCCTTCTGTACCTGCAGCGGACGGCACTGAAGCAGATCTATGGAGTACTCTCCATTTTCAGAGATGTTAATGGTAAATTCTGTATCCACCGGATACTCATATTCTTCCTGAATACATCTGAGCATTCTTTCCATCTGTTCCATCAGAACCTTGTTGGCTACCAGCCCCTTACAGGATATAAACTTAACCTCCCGGCGACGACCCATTTCACGAAGTCTTGATTCAGCTTCTGTATCATGCTCCAGCAGAATCTTTTCCAGATACTTCGGAATGTCCTGTTCCATCTTGTCATAAGACAGCTTCTCAAGTTCACGTGTTGTCATGTTGATCACTTCGGCCTTACCCTGAGAGAACTTATGCTTATCCGCCGATGATGAATAGGATGACTTCTCCGGTCTGTCCAGATTTACTATTCTTGGATAAGACCCTTCCGTTCTATCTACAGCTGAGGTCCCAAGGCCCATAACAAGTCTCAGCATTCCGGCCTTCGGATCTGTATCCTTCATAATGCGGTATGGGCTGTATGAATAGCCAACGCCTGCAGCACATGGCATGTAGAAGGATCCGTAATAAGAACCGGAAACTCGCTGTATCAGAAGGGCCATCTGTTCATCTCTGTTGGCAAGTCCTCTTCTCTTTCTATAGTCCAGTGCCGAAAGACTCATAGAACTTGCATATACAATCTTTATCGCATGTTCAAACTCGTACAGACGTTCTTCAAGACTTCCTCTGTTTGCACAGAATACAGATTCATATTTACCTGCAAATGCATTTCCAAAGCCATCCTCCAGAATACTGCTGGAACGGATAATATACGGATCCTGTCCATAGTATTCGATGATCCTGATGAACTGTTCTCTCATAGGTTCCGAGAAGGTTCCTTCCATGATCCTGCCTGCAAATTCTTCTGCCAGGGTAAAGAAGCCCTCTTCCGTTCTCTGCCTGATTCTCAGATCCCATAAGCCGTTATCAACGATATATGTATAGTACATATCAGAACCCACATAGAAAGAGTCATGAGGTTCCAGCACTTCACTTATATCAGGTTCTTTATTTCTGATGATGGCTCTTGCCAGAAGCATACCGCAGGACTTACCGCCGATCATGCCTGTTCCCACCATATGATCCCTGACTGCAAAGTAATCCTCTGCTGTAAAGTTATTTCTGACCATCTCACGCATCTTCTCATCTCTGGTCATCATTATCCTGCACATGGTATTGCATTCTTCGGTTATGTCTACACCATTTTCACTGAGCAGCTTTGTCTTATTAAAGAATCTGTCCCAGGAATCTGAATACTGCTCTTCTGCGGAACGCTGTGCCTTACCCAATGCCTGATAGAAGCGGCTTGACTTAACACCATCAAGAATCGGCCTGAACTGTCCTGTTTCCTTGTCATAGGTGTGAGGGAGAAACATGGTATCTGAATCTCTGTTCCATATCTTTTCAGGACGTACATATACATCCTTTTTATCTGAATAAACATCAAAGAACAGCTGGGTGGTATCAAGAATCTTTTTGACTGCCTGAACGGAGTGCTTTCCCCTTATAATCGGGAAAAATGCAACCGTATCGAGAATAAACAGGAACGGACAGGTAACTCTGAAGAAGTTTCCCATCATAAGATCCGTAGCCCATGCAGTCTGAAGCTCAGACAGACAGTCAAACACATAGAAAGCGTCGCGTCCTTCTTTTTCTATAACGTTATGAATATCCACTGTGAAGGTCTCAAATCTATGAGACAGAGGAACCTCTACCGTCTTGACCTCAGGGCAGTTCTCTATCAACGGCTCATGGCTTGCAAACCTGAAATATATGATATTTCTCTTATCCTCTATTGCCTGCCTCACATAAGGCTCCATAAATAGTTTAAACTCAGATAATTCTGATACACGCCATACAACATTGTCCCCAAGCCTTATGTTGTCAAAAGCAGTATCCATCTCCGGTATTCCACTCTTAACTCTGTCAAAAGCTGCCATAGTAACCTCCTCCCGGTTTACTTCCTCCAAGTACAAAAAAAGGGCGTTCCATCACCTTGGATGAAACGCCTTTGTTTCCTTCGTATATGTTTATAATAACACCCCACATGAAAGGATACAACCGAAATTTAGGATTATTCAGTTATCCGACCAGATTTATAATATCATTCTCCGGTTCTTCTATTCTTTTGACCGAAGTCACCCTGCATATCGGGAGCGTCTTTTTTGTTTCAGTATCATAGGATACCTTTACTATTCCACTGATATCCACCCACTCCTTATTCTCAAGCTCATAGGCTTTAAAATAACTGCATATAATACCAACTAATGTCATATCAGCTTCACAGCAGGTCATAACGTACCGTCCTGCAACAAATTCGAAATCTCCTCCATCTTTCATCTTATATACTCTGGCCTTGAAATTGATACGTTTCCCATTATAGGTTCCATATCTTTCCAGAGAATCTATACAAAATGTAAAGAAGCCTGTGTCGTCCAGATCCAGTTCATCTTCCTCTATGTCATACGGAAGATTTTCATCAGGATCCAGTTGGATCTCTCCCTCTTCTCCTTTAAAGAGAAGTGCTGCACCGCGGTTAATAGCCTTGATATTTCTGGCATAGCCTGCAAGTTTGTCCCTTACCTTGTCGCATCTGTTAAGACAGACTATACCCGCATTTCTTATCTGCTCTGCAATAAAAGAACGCATATTATCTATGTAAAGCTTAAAAGTCGATGCATCGATTATTGCAACCTCGGCTATATTCTCCCAATACCAGGGAAACTTCGTATTCTTTCTGTCCCACATCCCGTTGAATTCCACCAGAACTCTTTCAGGCTTATGTTTCTTTTCAAGCGCTGTAATATTCTCCTCGTTGAAATCCTCTTCGCTCTCAATATATTCAACCTCAGTACGATTCTCCTTCAGAATATCACTGTCATATTCAGTATCGCCTTCTTCACAGGACAGGATCAGAGTTTTCCCCTTTATCTTGAAATAATCCTTTGCTAATAGTTCATTTATAAATGTTGTTTTTCCGGCTTCAAGGAAGCCATTAATCAGATAAACTTCAGGCATTTATGCGGATTCCTCTGATTACTTTACAGCTTCTTTTAATACATCAAGATTACTCTTCATGACTGAAAGATATGTTGTTCCTGCTTCAATATCTGCTGATGTAGTTGACTGCATTGAATCCAGTGTAAGAATAACCTGATCCTTGGATGATGTTGCATTCTTTACAGATTCAGCAATATCATGATTTGGACCCTCTATTGTCATTACAGCTCCAAGGCCGAGCTCGTCAACCTTGCCTGCAAGGAATACAATAGTTTCAAAGCTTGCTTCAGACTCAGCTGAGCATCCTACAAATGCAGCATAATAGTCAAGTCCATAGTCATCTACAAGATATCTGAATGGGAATCTGTCACCGAATAAAAGTGTCTTCTTGCTTCCTGCTTCAACAGCAGCCGCGTATTCCTTATCCAGTGCTGTAAGCTCCTCCTTATATGCAGCTACATTGTTCTTATATACATCTGCATTTGCCGGATCAAGCTCACCAAGCTCAGTTCCGATGGTATCACATATAACAGCGGCATTTCTCAGAGACAGCCATACATGCTCATCCATCTCTTCCTCTTCTTCGCCGTCCTCATGCTCATGCTCTTCATCGCCATCTTCATGCTCTTCGCCGTCTTCATGTTCATGCTCATGTTCTTCTTCAGCTTCCATACCTTCTACGATTTCTTCAGCCTTTACGCTGTCTCCCAGAACCTCAAGAAGATTGATGACTTTCATATCAGGATTTACGGCATCCTCAAGAACATCCTCAACCCATTCATCTGATTCGCCGCCAACATAAACGAACATGTCGCATTCCTTTATCTTGATTATATCTTCAGCTGTTGGCTGGTAGCTGTGAAGATCTACTCCATTATCCAGAAGAAGTGTAAGTTCTGCTGCATCAGCATTGTCACCAAGAATGGTTTTAACCCAGTCATATTCAGGGAAGATAGTAGTTACTATCTTAAGCTCATCGCCACTCGCTTCTGTCTGTGCTTCAGTCTTAGCTTCAGTCTCTGCTTCAGACTTCTCCGTAATCTCAACCTGTGAATTCTCCGCAGGTGCTTCCTTTGCAGCCTCAGTATTTACGCTGACATCTTTACCTGTACCACCACAGCCGCTTATACATCCAAGCATCATAGCAGATGCTAAAAATAATGATAACTTTTTCCTCATGCTTCTTTCCTCCAGTATATTGTATATAGCATGTTGTGTTCTGCAACACTGTTGCATATTATAAGTTCAGTGCTGTGGTTTTGTCAATAACTTTTGCAACATAGTTGCATTTTATTTTTTACTTTCTATCACAATATTCAAAGATTCTGTCATAAAAGTCTTTTGCTTCTTCAAATGTACCGTGTCCCAATCCTGAATATACATATAACTCACTGCCGGCAATTCCTTCACTCAGTTCTCCCGGCGCATCATTTCCTACTGTCTTATCATCCTCTCCGGCTATGATATAGGTAGGTGCTGTTATCTTATATAATTTATCCCTAACATCAAACTTCAGGATTGCGTTGGCATTTCTAAAAAATCTTTCATAGCTTGAAGGCTTTGTAAACTTAGCCACCAGTGGAAAATACTTTCTGTTCTTTGCAAGATACTTCTCCGAATACATCTTATCTGCCGTATCGACCATAAGCGTTTTATGATCACCTCGCTCCGCCATTTCTATCCATCCTGATACTGCATCTCTGGCCACGTCATTCGCATAAGGTGTGGTCACTGCGAGTATAAGCTTTTCTACAACCTCCGGATGATGTATGGCTATACACTGTGCTATCATTCCGCCCTGAGATACACCGCATACAGAGGCCCTCTTGATTCCCAGTTCTTTCATAACCTTTACCTGATCATCTGCCATCTCTTCAATTGTATAACCCTCCGGCATCTTATTCTTGCGGCTGAACATATATACCCTGTAATCATTCAGGTGTTTTTTATAAGGCAGGGAAAGTATCCTCGCTTTCCCCTTTACAGTAGCCAGTCCATCCGATAACCCCGGCAGGACCACCAGATTTTTTCGTCCTGTTCCAAAGGCTGCATAATACATCTCTGTATCGCCTATATTCACACATCCGTTTGTATAATTCTTACCCATATAATTCCCTTTCATTACATCTCGCAACAGCTGTTTTGTCCATTTCACGTCGGCTTCCTACAGCCCACTCTTCAATACCTTGAGATGTGTCTTCAACTGTTTTAGATAACTTTTCTTCAGGGTCTCAATATCATCGCTGCAGCCTGCAATGCTCATGAGGAAGCTGTTGTTGAATCCCATAAGTACCCATCTCAGGATATCCGTTATCTCTTTTCTGCTGCTATGAAGACCGGACATATCAACTCCCTTAAGCAGGGTCTCATAAATATCCGTACTCTTTTCACCATATCTTTCGATAATCTTTCTGCCTATATCAGAACCTGTCTCTGAAGCAATCCCTATCATGAATCTTCCCTTAACAGGATTAGTAACATACCAGGATATCTCTGTTACAGAATATTCGATCACTCTCTCATATAAGTCCTTTGACAGCTTTCCTATATCGACTCTTGTTTCTTCAGCCATCTCTGCTGATACAGTATCGATCAGATAGAAGTACAGATCTTCTTTATTTTCAAAATATTTGAACAGGCTCCCTTTGCTTATTCCACAGTTCTTAACTATTCTGTTAGTCGAACCATTCTCATATCCATACTCTGCAAATTCCTTAAGTGCAGCATCCAGTATCCTCTCCTGCTTTTCACTATCAAGTTCTGTAAATAATTTCATCGGCATATTTATTACCTCTCTTCTTCATCAAACCGGCCGGTTCCATACAAGTGACCACGTGGTCATTTTTGAATTCAAAATATAGTGACCATGCGGTCACTATATTTATATTACTCTTAAATTTATAACTTTGTCAACACCCATTTTGAGTTGATTATCATTCCGTTATCAGTGTGTCCTGCTCTCTGACGCAACTTCATATGCAGCATACTCATGGCTAAACTCATAACCCAGCTTCTCTGCCAGGCGGACTGAGTTCATGTTCTGAGCATCCCAGCTTGGATAGAGTCCTTCATCAAGACAGTTGAGAATAAGCGCTGCACATATTATGGATGCCAGATGTCGTCTTCTCTCCTCCTCTACTGTATCAACTTCAATCTCTATTCCTTCTTTATATCGGGTATATGATGATGCACCTGCCACAAGCTTTCCGTCTTTCAGTATCACCATGCCTCTGCCCATTTCAAGATAATACTCCTTACTCTTAAAGGCAGAGACGAAGTCTGCTGTAACCGGACTCGTTAAGCACATATCATAGATCTCCGAATCTATCTTTCTTATCTCATAACCCTCCGGAAGAATCTCCAATATACTCTTCAGCTTTTCCTTATCGAACTTTGTATCCTTTCGAATAGCATATCTTGTTACCCTTTTCGAGGAAGGGAAACACTCCTCTATAAGTGATGCCCATTCTTCGTTCTGCGGCACCATTATCACAAAGCCCTCCGGCTTCTCTCTTACAAGCTCTTTATCCGGCTCTCCTGCAAAGAAGCCGAAACATCCGACAAAAGCAAACGCAGACTTCGGGTCTTCCACATCTGTAACATATATCTTTCCCATAACCTTCTGAAGGCAGGAATATATAAGTGTTTCCTCCCAACCTTCAAACAATTCATAAACCTTACTTGTATCCTCTAATTCGTATATCATTCCGGCCTCCCTTATAAGTAACTTCTCTCACCAAGCACTATCATATCAGAATTTTGATCCGATGGCATAAATAAAGCTCCAGCATCCAACAAAAAATGATACTATTAGAATTGCCGAAAGTATTCCTTCTGTTTTATCTTTTCTCTTTACCATGCCATAAATACCAATGATCAGTGCTATAGGATTATACAATATATGGAGCGCACCCAGCATAGCATCCTGCCATAATATTGACCATATATTTGATGTCTGACCATGTTCAAATCTTCCCCAAAATGCAAAGCCAAACATAATCAGTAAAAACGCCATCTGAATCACCAAAATTACAGTAAGCAAATCTTTATTATTTGATTTTTTCATGTATGTTCCTCCCACATCGCGAGCAGTTATTATCAATTTGATATTATCTTATCATTGCAATAAAAAACTGTCAAGAGTTTTCCCTCCTGACAGTTTAACTTACTTTATGGCCACACACACAGCATCCTTTGGATCAAAGTAATCATCCATGTTGCTGCTGAGTCCTGCTGCCTTCCATGCCTCATCAAAAGAGATACTCTCGATGTTGCTGAGATATACATAGGTACTGTCCATCGCAGCATTTGGCAGTCTTCCTGTTATAACCAGTCTGTACTTATATGTGTTATCATCGGTTTTCCAGGTGCCATCACTCATCTCATAATAGCCTATCATGGTCTCCCCATCATTCACATCATAAGTATTGACCACCGTCGCCTCATTGTTTCCGCATGCAGTGAGAAGTGCCAACAGCATAACTCCTATGCATACATAAACAATTTTCCTTTTCATTCCGTCCCTCCTGTGAAAAATATTATATCTCCACTGATAACAATATATCATCACTTTCTGAACAAAATGTTAATATAACCTGAAAATTGTCTTTTAATTCTTCTTTACTCGTACGATCAGGAAATCCGGTCTGTGGAACAGATCATAATAGTCCGGATACTTTGCCAAAAGCTCGTCATCCGGCAGAGGTTCTATCATCTTCTCAATAGTGAAACCAGTATCAGCAAGTGTGTTCACAATGGTAGAAAACATTCTGTGATATCTCTTCACGTCATCTACAAACCACTCACTGCTGTACTCAGCTTCTCTTCCATAGTTGGATAAATTGAGATGTATCTTTACTCCATCCTCATCCGTAGTCCATCTGGAGCCGCCGGAATAGCAGGTACTCATAGGGCTTTCCTGTGAATAGATAAAGACTCCTCCTTCAGTAAGCTTCTCATAGATATTCCTTACTACACCGTCAAAGTCTTCCACATAGTGCATAGCAAGCGAGCTGATCACAACATCGAACTTCTCATCTATAGCACCTATATCTTCCATTGCCATATTAAGGTAGGTGATCTTCGGATCTGAGTTTTCTTCCTTCGCTACCTCAAGCATCTTCTCCGATATATCTACACCTACTACCCTGTCAGCTCCCCTGCGGATATATTCCATACAGTGCTCGCCGAAGCCGCATCCCAGATCCAGAACTCTCTTTCCGATAAGATCCGGAAGAAGTGAAAACAGTGCAGGCATCTCGAAAAGATTATTTGCATTTACTTCCTTATCTCTTAAAGCTTTGTATCCTTCAAAAAATGTTTCGTTGTCGTATATATTCTGCTTAGCCATTTTATTCTCCAAGTAATACATTCAAGTCTTACAGGTTCTCGTCACTATTCTACATAAGTCTTACAGATTCTCGCCATTGCTCTCCATAACTTCTTTATACCAATAGCCTGAATCCTTGATAACTCTCTTCTGATCTCTGTAATCAACATAGATAAGTCCGAACCTCATATCATAGCCTTCAGCCCACTCGAAATTATCCATAGCTGACCAGTACATATATCCCATAAGAGGAATTCCTTCATCAGCAGCCTTCTTATACTCAAGCAGATATCTGTTGATATAATCTATACGCTGTGGGTCATGTACCTTGCCATCAAGAGAGATACAGTCTGTTACTGCCATTCCGTTCTCAGTCATGAGAATCGGAAGTCCATATCTTTCATACATGAACTTTGGTGACCAGTAGAGAACTCTCGGATCGATCAGCCATCTGCAGGCTGTTCTAGGAATACCGATGTACTCGTTATCCATATATCCTCTCTCTACCAGCGGCGCAGCACTGTAATATATATTCATGCCATAGAAATCTATAGGCTGGGAGATAATCTCCATATCGCCGGGTTTGATCTCAGGCATATCATCACCAAAAATCTCATATGCTTCATCCGGGTACTTACCTAATACGATAGGATCTGAATAAAGTGAAAGTGAGAAGAACTTGGCAGCAACTGAAAAGCTTGCCTTTCTTGCCTCCTCGATATCTTCCGGAGAATCAGACTTCGGAATATGAACCGGTCCTATCGGAGCAAAGCCTATAACCGGCTCTGTCTTTGCATTTTCACGGATATACTTAACTGCCTTACCATGAGCCAGAAGTGTATTATGTACCATTCTCATAACTGTTCTGTCATCACACTGAAGGAAAGGCGCATGTCCTCCTTCACTGTAGCCCAGGCCGATAAAGCACTGTGGCTCGTTAATGGTGATCCAGTACTTTACTCTGTCTGAAAGTGCGTCTACAACAGTCTTTGTATAATCCAGGAACCAGTCAGAGAAGTCCGGATTACCGAAACCGCCTCTCATATATAACTCATATGGAAGGTCCCAATGGAACAGTGTAACCAGCGGTGTGATACCCGCTGCAAGCAGTTCGTCTACAAGGTCACTATAGAACTTGATTCCCTTCTCATTAACCTCTCCTGTTCCCTTCGGATAGATTCTCGGCCAGCTGATAGAAAATCTATAGTTCTTTATTCCCATTTCCTTAAAGAGCTTGATATCCTCTTTAAATCTATGGTAGTGGTCACAGGCCTCGTTACCATTCTCTGCATGAACAACTCTGCCTGTCGGAGCAGATGTAACATCCCAGACACTGAGGCCCTTTCCGTCTTCCTTATATGCTCCCTCAATCTGGTATGCAGCTGTTGCTGCTCCCCACATAAAATCTTTTGAAAAACTCATTACTAAAAATCTCCTCGTATTACATAAATTACTTATCTATATTTCCGCTCAGGGTGAGCGCTATAATATTCTTTCTTGTTAATATACATTCTCTCATCAGCTTTACGCATGGCTTTGCGGATATCATCTCCGTCCTGAACGATATAAGTTCCCACTGCGAAATGTATGCTGTGTACATCCTCAGCATGCTGATTAATAGCTTTAATCTTGTCTTCCAGACCTGCTTCATCCGTCTCAGGAACAATGATCATAAATTCATCACCGCCTGCACGATATACAAGTGCTTCTTCAAATACCTGATTAAGTATCTCTGCTGCACTCTTCAGCATATGGTCGCCTTCATCATGGCCCCGCTCATCATTCACACGCTTAAGTCCATTCAGGTCCGCAAATACAACGGCATACGGATATTTTATTTGTATCTTGCCATCCACAATATCATTGACATATGTATTCATGGCATTTCTGTTCTTAACACCTGTCAGCATATCCATGGAGCTGAGTATCTCCAGTCTCTGAAGAAGCAGATAATTTGAAATCTCAGAAGCTATAAAGAATGATGTAAGCTCCAGTGTTTCCTTGATCTTTACTGTACTTTCAACATCAAAGTTTATAGCCCAGATATATCCCAGAGTCCTTCCGTTATAGTTCAGTGCAAGAAGAACTATATTCTTACCACCGGCTTCCGTAAGAGACTTATGCCATACCGGATTAATCTCCTTCAGCCACTGCATATCATTCTCATCTTTAATTATTACGCTGGTGCTGTCGCCTATGGTACCCTTCCATGTCTGGGTTATGCCATAGAATCCCTCATCCAGATATGTATCCATTGGAAGCAGTCCGCAGCCCGGCTTAATAGCCTCGCAGAAAGTATGACATGTTCTGGTCTCATCATCAGTAAGCAGGATACAGCAGTGATCAGAATCACATATTTTTCTGATATCCTCTATTACTTCATCAAGACTTTCACGTGTGTTATCAGAACCTCGCAGCTTAATACATGTCTGAAGCACCGCCGAAGATGTATCGGCTGCCAGACTTGCCTGTTGCTCTGAATCTGCATGCGGAGTCACATCATATGAATATATGCAGTAGCCTGTGTTTTCCTTATCCGATTCCAGCGGAAGCAGAAACATATTAAGCCACAGTCCCATCTGAGGCAGCTGTACATAAGTATGCAGCGGCTGTCCCAGTATGGCAGAACGATAGCAAAAATCCTCAAAATTCCTATTCTGTGGAAGATACTCCTCATAAGGAGAATCAGGAATAAAAGGATGATGCATAACGTTCAGCATATCATCATAATGTGCCTTGTTGCCTTCAACAATGCGGATATTTCCATATTGATCGTTCGGGAATTTTTCAACAGAAATGATGCAGGTCTTATTCTTATAACCTGACAGTAACTTTTCAAAATCCATAAACCCTTCTCCTTTAAAAACCCAGACTTTCGTCTAACCCCACTACCCCATATAGAATTACTATACCATAAATCCTGATATAGTTATAGTAAAAAAGAATCGCCATGTTTATTCAACATGACGATTCTCATCAAAGGAGTTTATCATATATAAATCCTGCCGGGCAGGATCATATATCAAATATAAAACATCCAACTTATGCAAGCTTATACTCTGCTGCCACAGCCTTATTGTTGTGACGTATAATTCCTACAAGGATTGCAACGAAGATTATCTCAAAGATAAGTCCGCCAACAAAGCCTGCACCAAGTGAACCTGTTGTAATAAGTGTACCGATCTGGTATACCAGGAATCCTACTGTGAAACCTGTAGCAAGCTGGAGACCGATAGCACCCCATAACCATTTCTTGCTCTGCATCTCTGAGTTCATAGCACCAAGTGCTGCGAAGCAAGGTGGTGTATAAAGATTAAACATAAGGTATGCAAGAGCAGCTACCTTTGTAATACCCATAGCGACTGCGACTGCATTTCCCTCACCTACAAGCTCCATCTCCTCAGGATCTACAAGGTTTGTAATAGCATATACAGTTGCGATTGTACCAACAACGTTTTCCTTTGCGATAAAGCCTGTGATAGCTGCTGCTGCAAGCTGCCAAGCTGCGATACCAACAATAGGAACAAGCAGGTATGAGAAAGGACCTGCAATAGATGCAAGGATTGATGTATCCTCTGCACCTTCTTCAATTGCCTCAAAGCTCCAGTTGAAGCTCTGCATAATCTGAACTACTGTGTTACATACAAGGATGATTGTACCAGCCTTGATAATATATGCCTTACCACGCTCAAGCATGGAAAGAAGTGCAAACTTAAGACTTGGAGCCTTATACTCAGGAAGCTCTATGATAAAGAATGACTTTCTGAACTTAGCTGCTGTGATAGCCTTGATGAGAAGAGCACCAAGGAGTACCAGTGCGATACCACCCATATAAGCAACCCAGCTAACCCACTTGGATTCTGGGAAGAACGCACCGGCGAAAAGAGCAATTACCGGAAGCTTAGCACCGCATGGCATAAAGGTTGCAAGCATTGCTGTTGCTCTCTTCTCTCTCTGATTACGTATAGTACGGCAAGCCATGATAGCAGGGATACCGCATCCTGTACCGATGATCATAGGGATAACTGACTTTCCTGAAAGACCTACTCTCTTGAAGATAGGATCAAGAACAACTGTTGCTCTTGACATATAACCACAATCCTCAAGAAGTGCAATAAGGAAGTACATTACCATAACAAGTGGAAGGAAACCAACTACGGCACCGACACCACCTATGATACCATCAACCAGGAGAGCATACAGAAGCGGATTTGCATCTGCCATCTTATCTCCTACCCATCCCTGGAAGGATTCTATCCATCCGGCGAGTATATCAGCAACCCATGTACCAACAGTTGTCTGTGATACATAGAATACTAACCACATAATACCTGCAAATATGATAAGACCAAGAATAGGATTAGTAACAATCTTATCTATCTTATCACCAATATTCTTATCCTTCGTAAGTGTCTTACGAACTTCTACTTCTTTAACAATTGAATTAACATAGTCGAAACGGGCTCTATCGGCCTTCTCAACCTCATCCTTATTAGTAAGGTCTATCTTGCCTTCTGTGTAAGGCGCCTTCTGACCTTTACCTTCAAGTCCGCCAGCAACCTTTACAACTTCCTTCAGACCCTCATCTGAAGTTGAAACAGTTCTTACAACCGGACATCCAAGCTTCGCTGAAAGCTTTTCGATATCAATCTTGTTGCCCTTCTTGTCATTAGCATCACTCTTATTAAGTGCTACAACAACAGGAATACCGAGCTCAAGAAGCTGTGTTGTGAAGAACAGGCTTCGACTGAGATTTGTTGCATCTACTATATTGATAATGGCATCAGGATTCTCATGCTTAACATAGCTGCTTGTGATACTCTCCTCCGATGTAAACGGAGACATGGAGTATGCTCCCGGCAGATCGACTGCTATGAGCTCCTTTCCACCTTCATTGTAAACTTTCTTAATCGGGCTTTCTTTCTTGTCTACTGTAACACCAGCCCAGTTACCGATTTTCTCTTTACGACCGGTAATAGCATTGTACATAGTGGTCTTTCCACTATTCGGATTTCCCGTTAATGCGATTCTCATCTTTCTTCCTCCTATATGAGTATTGCTGACGCGAGTTCAGGGTCGATATTGTATCTGGCATCCTTTATAGACACCACAAGATTCTTCTTTTTATCCACCACTGTAATAGTCTCACCGCTGTAGCATCCTAGTGAAAAAAGAAAGCTCTTCATATCATCATCACCGAAGGTGTCAACATCTTTGATTACATACTCTTTACCGAGTTCCGCATCGTTCAGATTCATAATAATAAATTCCTCTTTGATAAAAATAAGTTAAAATCCAGTATTTTAATAGATTAGATATCTCTAACTTGATTTATATTATGATAATATTAATAAAATGTCAATATATTATTTTAATTAAAATTAATTTTTTTTAGATATAACTACAATAATTCTTGCACTTAACTTTTTTGTATGTTACGATTTTTCTATCAGAAGCATTATTATACAAAAAATGATTATTATATGGGGTGGGAGACGTCTTATGGAAATTCATCAGTCAACCGAGGATTACCTCGAAGCTATACTAATGATTCAGGAAAGAAAAGGATATGTCCGTTCAGTCGATGTATCAAACCAGCTGGGAGTATCCAAGCCAAGCGTTAGCTATGCAACCAAAAAGCTCAGAGAAAATGATCTTATTGGTTTTAATGAAGATGGAATGATAACCCTGACCGAATCAGGTAAGGCCATAGCTGAAAAGACTTATGCAAAACATAAGCTGTTCACTGACCTGTTTAAGTATCTGGGGGTTCCTGAAGAAATAGCTGCTGAGGACGCTTGCAGAATAGAGCACGTTCTCAGTCCTGAAACCTACGATGCAATATGTAAATACGTTAATTCAAAAGGACTTGAATTCTCATAAAAAGAAAACGCTGTTATGTACAGTATCGTATACATAACAGCGTTGTTTATTTATTACAATGTATTCATTCTTTTCTTTCCAGCAGATTCGTCATTGATTTCATGCTGATAGCTATTGTAGATCCATTATGGAGGAGAGCCGTCATAGTCGGCTGAAGTATTCCGGCCGCACCTAGTGCTATAAGTCCCGCATTGAATCCTACAATTTTTCTGTAATTACCTTTCATTCGTTTCTGAAGTTCAACTCCAAGTTCTCTTAATATAACAAGACTATTAAGATCATCCTCAGATATCATTATATCTGCAACTTCTCTGGCAATTGCAGCTCCACTGTTTATGGCAATTCCTGCATCAGCCGCTGAAAGTGCCGGCGAATCATTCACTCCGTCACCTATCATAATACAAGTTCTTCCCGCCTTATGCTCTTCTTCCACATAGTGGGCCTTGTCCTCCGGAAGGACCTGAGCCTTAACTTCATCTACGCCCAGTTCTCTTGCAACTCGCTTTGCAACTCTGCTGCTGTCTCCGGTAAGCATAACCACTTTGAGTCCAAGGGACTGAAGTTTCTTTACAACATCCTTAGATTCCTTTTTAACAGGATCATCTATCATTATAGCCGCTTTCACTCTTCCACCGATAGCCATGTAAAGATGTGAATAAGCATCTGAAAGATTCTCAAACTTTTCTCTTTCATCATCGGATATTACACAGCCCTCATCTTCGAAAACAAAGTGATAGCTGCCTATAATAACCTTTTCTCCATCTATGGAACTTGCGATTCCATGAGCAACGACATACTCAACCTTAGAATGCTGTTCTTCATGTACAAGTCCCTTCTCTTCTGCCGCCTTAACCACTGCATTCGCCATACTGTGTGGATAATGCTCTTCAAGACATGCAGCCAGACGGAGCATTTCATCTTTATCCGCTCCATCAAACGGGATAACATCCTTTACTGAAGGACAGGCATATGTGAGTGTTCCCGTCTTATCAAAGATGATCGTATCTGCTTCTGCCACCTTTTCAAGGAACTTTCCTCCCTTTACTGAGATATGATGCTGGCCGGCTTCACGCATGGCAGATAATACAGCTATCGGAATAGACAGCTTAAGTGCGCAGCAGAAGTCCACCATAAGAATAGATGTGGCGCGGGTTACATTTCTTGTAAGAAGATATGTAAGAGCTGTTGCTCCACAGGTATATGGAACTAGTCTGCCCGCCATCCTGAAGGCATTCTCTTCAGCCGTAGACTTCAGCTTTTCCGACTCCTCTATCATCTGGGTTATACGGTCATACTGACCCGATCCCACAGTCTTTTTAACTGCGACTGTTATCTCTCCCTCTTCAAGAACAGTTCCTGCATATACATAACCGCCCGGCTCCTTATGAACCGGAAGGCTCTCTCCGGTTATAGATGCCTGATTGATCTCAGCCACGCCATCTATAACCAAGCCATCAAGCGGAACCATATTGCCGGTTCGTACAACGATTTTATCCTCAAGTTTAACCTTGTTTATATCTACAAGAACCTCTTCGCCGTTTTCAGTCACCTGCCATACCTTATCCACGTTAAGTGCCATGGCACTGGCAAGATCAGCAACCGACTTCTTTCTCGTCCATTCATCCATCAGATCTCCGACACCGAGCAGGAATATAACACTTCCCGCAGTATCAAAATCTCGACGAAGCATAGATACTGCTATGCTGGCTGCATCAAGCACAGATACTGCAAGCTTTCCTTTGAGCAGGCTCTTCGCTCCCTCTATTATATATGGAACAGACTTGATTGCTGTGATCACGCTTCTCAGAGATACAGGGAATAATGTTCTAGACACTATACGCCTTGCTATCAGATAAAACATTCTGTCCTGATAACTATGAACAAGCTCTCTTCCTGTATGCTCCGGAACCGCCACTTCAGTAGATGAGAGATCAAACTTTGAAAGATCGCTGATAAGACTTTCTCTCTTTCTATCATCATATCTGATTACAGCATCTGAGGTTCTTTCACTGACTTTAACCTCATTTACATAGGGAAGCCCCAGCAGGAAATATTCCACTTTATCAGCTTCATCGCAGCTCATATATTTCCGGAAGAGATGAACACGCATTCTGTTTTTTGATTCGTGTAATATTTTACATCTCATATTCTATTCCCTTTATTATGCTTCCTTTTCTTCCTCTGCCGCCTCAGCACCTTCTGCTTCAAGCTCGCTGATCTTTGCTTCAGCATCAGCTATAACCGCCTTAGCGTCCTCTATCTCTTTAAGTCTTTCTTCCTCGCGGCGCTTTGCGTTAATCTCATCAGCATCAGCCTTGATGTCTCCACAGTTCTCCTTAATATTAGTAGCAGTCTCCATCACACTGTCAGCGCATCTCATAACTGCTGCAGTAACGTGAGTATAAACCTTCTTTGCATCCTTGCTGCCAAGAATCTTTACTCCTGCTGTACCAAAGAGTACTCCACCAAGTACCATACATAAATGTCTTCCTTCGAACATAATATCTACCTCCTATATTTGCAAAAATAAAGCTTTTTCTTTATCCTACTATTCTGCCCCCCATTTGCTCAAGATAATGATTGTTACCCCGATTACATGTTTCTTAAGGCTTATGAAGTCGTGACTAAATAGGTAAACTTGCTTATTAAAATTTGAACTCACTTACATATTTTTGAATTCATTTATTAAACTTTGAACGCATATACTCCAATTTGAATACGCGTAAGAATGGTAAAACTCTAATTAAAAAAGATAATGCGCCATCACAGCTGCAGATGTGGTGGCGCATAACCCATTCATTCATATATTTAGAAGGTCAAAAATGCTTTTTTGTGTTTTTATGTTTATATGTCTTTACTTATGCAAGAGCTTCGCCCAACTCTTTACATTCAGCAAGTGCTGCATCATCAGGTGCATTATTAGCCATAACTCCATCATTAACAAGAGCTGCTCCAACACCATCGCAACGATCTTTCCAATCTCTCATCCACTGGCCATCGCCCCAGCCATATGAACCAAAGATACCGATCTTCTTTCCACTAAGAAGTCCTTCCACAGAGCTGAACATAGGCTCAAATTCTGTCTCCTCAAGAACTTCTGCTCCCATTGCAGGACATCCAAACGCAATTGCGTCATAAGAGTTTACATCAGCTTCAGTGAAATCTCCTGCTGCAATAACTGCAACTTCAGCACCCTTAGCTTTTGCACCCTCTGCCACTGCATTTGCCATAGCCTCGGTATTACCTGTAGATGTCCAAAAAACTACTGCTACTTTACTCATGTTTATTCCTTTCCGGGGTCATGCCCACATGTATTTAT
>ONEC01000090.1 GCA_900316715.1 uncultured Eubacteriales bacterium | reverse complement strand
GGTGACTTTTTCTTCTTCCGGAAGCAGATAATAGCAGATCTTTCTTTCACACACCTCGCTACTTTCATTCCAGAAATAACAGTATCTACAATCCCTCGGTTTATCATCAGCATAACGCTGTTCACTCATCTGTCGGATCCCAATTACCAAAATAATCATCCACTTCATTCTCTGTTTTCTGCATTATCTTTCCCTTACAAGATGCCGCAATACGGAACAAACAGAGCAGCGTTGAAACAATCCCTAAAACAATTATCAGTTTCTTTTTCATTATCATCATCCTTTCCATACAAAAAGGGCACCTCACTAGGAAGTGCCCCATATAACATTATTTCTTTTTCTTCTTTGTTGCTTTCATAAGATAAATACAGCCACCCATACTAGCGAGTGATAGTATCATTATCACGACTAATAAGGCTATATCGGCGTCATCTCCGGTCTTTGGTACATCCGTTCTGGTAGCCTTTTTCTGATCTACCATCTCAACTTTCTGTATTTCTCCTGAATCCTTTACCTCAAATGTTACATCATCTGCAACCTCATAACCATCCGGTGCTTCATCCTCATGAAGAGTATATGTTCCAACCGGGATTCGCTTAAATAGATATGGATTATCTGTCGAAGTCCAGCTTACCACCGCATTTCCATCCTTATCCCTTATTGTAAGGGTTGCTCCTGCTACATTATTTCCAGTAATATCCACCTTGGATATCTGAACCTTTGTAACATCATTTTCATAAGTGAATGAGAACTTGCTTATCTCCTGCATGTTCTCTGTAAGTATAAACTTAAAATCCTCTACTTTATCAGTTGAAGTATAGCCCGGTGCCTGTGCTGTTTCCTTGACGTAATATGCATATCCAAGAGGAAGGTCTGCACTAAACTCAGCCTTACCATCCTTATCAGATAAAGCATGTTCGATAACCTCGTCTTTCTTTACAATAACTTCCCCTTTATCATTTACTATATCGTCTCTTGAAAACAGTCCAAACGTTGCACCCTTAACTGTATTCTCGGTTCCTTTTTCAGTTTTTACTACTTCAACTTCAGCTTTCCATCTGTCATTTACATAGTCAGTAGTAAACTTAACTTCCTTGGTATCCTGATCCACATATGATAGATCTATGTTTCTTACAGCATCATCAAGAATATATTTATCCTGGGTTGATACTTCCTTCACATAGTACTTTCCGAGCGGAAGCTTATCTATTGTTATAATTCCTGTTTCATCAGTAGTATACTTCCCGATAAGCTCATCCTTTTTGTAATAGTCAGAGCTTTCGCCATCTGGATTCTTGATATCCTCGGAAGCATAAAGCTCAAACGTTGCTCCTGAAAGAGGTTTTGTCTCATATTTGAACTCTGTTTTTACTCTTCCAACGTTATCTGTAGTAACCTCTGCTTTATCAAGCACCTCTGCTGTCTTATTGATAATAATCATTCCTGTTGGCACATCATCGTACATTTCTACAGGCATAACCTCAGATGTTTCTTCTATAGTGAACTTCACATCTGATGCCTTAAGATATCCGTAAGCTGCCAGGTCCTCATGAAGAGTATATGTCTCTCCAATATGAAGAGCTTTTATAATATGATTCTTACCCTTCTCAGAAGTCCAGCTATCAACTACATTTCCTTTACTATCAATTACAGAAAGCTTCGCACCGCCGATTTCCTTCTTAGTAGTAATATCTTTCTTGGAAATACTCACCTTAGTAGAATCATTTTTAAACTCAGGCTGAAGACTGACTGTTATCACATCCTGTCCCTGATATGCAGCATCTACTTCCTCTATCTGATCTCCAAGCAGATATCCGTCAGGTGCCTTAAGCTCCTTAACGTAATATTTTCCAAGGGGAAGATCATAATCAAACCTTGCGTTCCCATTTACATCAGACACTGCTTTACATATAAGCGCGTCCTCATCAAATAGTACTGTATCTCCCACTGCAATCGTTTCTTTTGCATAAAGACCAAACTCAGCTCCAGAGACAATCTCATCCGATTCGCTGTCTCTCTTTATTACTGTGATATCTACCTTCTGTCTGTCATTTATATAATCAAGCGACTGATAAATGATCGGAGTATCCTGATCCTTATATTCAAATACTACATTCTGCTTAAGCTCATTTAATACAAATCCTTCAGGTGCTTTTGTTTCCTTTACATAGTATCCACCGAGAGGAAGATTCTTCATCTCTGCTTTACCATCTTTACCTGTTATCATAGTACCCACGAGCTGATCTTTTGTATAAAGGACTAATCTGTTACCATTTTCATCCTTCTGTCCGTCAGGTGTAAAAATGTTTTCAGCAGCATAAACACTATATTCAGCACCTTCAAGCGGCTGACTCTCATATATAAAATCCTCTTTTTTATTTGTTTTATCATTCTTGCCAAAACCAGTAAGAACTTCACCCATTTTTATTACTGAAAGATTACCTTTAACGGGTGTATCTTTATAATCAACCTGAATAATAGCTTCCTGGGTATCACTGTCTACTTCAAACGGAGTATTAGTGTCTATATCAATTTCATAATAATTCTTATTCAGCGCATATCCATAAGGTGCAGTGATTTCCTCTACTCTATAATGACCAATCTTAAGTGTTTCTGGAAGCACAAGATAACCTTGTTCATTAGTAAAATATGATTTATGTATCTTCTTTTCAGGATAAGTAGTAATCTGCTCAACATAACACTCATTATCCATATCATAAATCTTGAATTCAGTATTCTTTGCAAGTATAGGCTTCTTTGTTTCATCATCGATTTTATAAATAAGTATCTTTGCTTCAAACTCGTCATCAAGAAGCACTCTCCATACCTGCGGCTTATCTGGCTTATGTTCTGTTACTGTTACAGTAAAATCATCAACCGGTGAATAATTATGAGGTGTTATAACCTCTTTTACTAAATACTTTCCATATGGAATAGCAATACTCGTAGCTGCTCCGGTTTCATCCGTAAACATGATTGTTTCACCATTTTCACCGAGAACAACCGGCTCAGCAGCATCAAAATCATAACTGCCATCTTCTCTTACTGGAAGCTTACTTATCAGATACGCTTGAAAGCCTGCACCTTCAAGAAGATCCGCATCAGTTTTTCCATTATTAGCTGCTTTTATAATCATGAACGGTTGTTTCTTTACCTGTTCATCTACTGTTGCAATACGCTTTACTGTAGGAACAGTATCTCCCTCAAAACTACAGTTGATATCATGTTCCTCTTCATCAGGTACATAACCGACAGGAGCAGTTATCTCTTTAAGATAATACTTTCCAAGATAGAGATTTGTAAGAGTTACCGAACCTGTATCTCCTGTCACTAGGTTTTTCTTAATGGTATCACCAGCGTTATATTTCTTTGTTCCGTCACCTGAATAAATATCAGCTGCAGCATAAACTGAAAAAGAAGCCCCTTTGAGCTTCCCAGTCTTATAATTGAATGTTACTCCCTTATCTGTGATCGATGCAGAATCAAGCTGTTCTCCCTCCTTATATATTGTAAGTTCTCCCATCTGTTCATCATTCTCTATAGTATATTCCACAGTGTCTGAAGTAAGTATATTAAGTGTAAATACTTTTGGGGTGATCACATATCTATCAGGTGCCGTAATCTCTCTTACATATACAGTTGACTGTGTTTTGATTATATCTACCGAAGAATTTCCGTCTTTATCTGTTGCAGGCATTTCCTTTATCAACTTTGTACAAGCACTGTCAGAGTATACTCCAAACACCGCCCCTGCGAGTTCTTTCTGCGAACTTGAATCTACCTTCTTTATCTTAACCTTGGTAACATCCAGCCACTTAACACTAAGATTAACTGAATTAGATACCGTAGTAGTTTCATAGCTACCAATGTCCTGATAATCATCACTGTTTTTTATAGCTATAGCTTGCCACAATGTCTTTATGTCTCCGAACATTTCTCCGGAACTCCATGTTCCAGTTTTTCCAAGAGGGGCTGATAGCCAGAACTCTGATCCCCCATAAATCTTTACTGTACCACCTGTCTGAGATGTATCGCCAAGATGATAAGTTACATCATCAGGAAGTGTCATGCTGATATAATTTCTTGAATCAGCATTAAGTGTTACATAGTCAGTAACCTGCTTATCTCCCTTACTTGATACATAAGCTTTAAGACTTGATGTAGAGAGATACATAGTAGGATCAGGTGGTGCAGGAAGGCTGTCAAGGTATTCTATCCATCCCCATACTCCGCATATTTCAAGATCATACTGCGTACATCCATGGAATCCTTCCATGCCGATATAAAAATAACTTGCTGCAAGATGAGTAAAAATATATCGTAAATCCTCATCAAACTGTCCCATATAATAATCTGTCATATCAGCTGTACCGCCATAGCCATAATAAAGGGCCTTCTGAAGCCTTACATTGCCCTCTAGAACGCTTTTAGCATAGCTGCCGCTACTTGGGCCTGCATTAGCTGATTCGAGGCAATATGCCACCTTTCCGTCGATTGTATAGAAGCTTGTAAAATAGTTTCCAAGGTTTGAAGGATAATATATATCCCTGCCTTTTGATAAGTTTACTGTACCTGAAGATGTTGATCTAAGGCTTCTTGATTTAACAGCAGGTGCTGCTGAAAACACAAGTGCCTCGCCATCTCCACCAATCTCGATAGGTTCCTCCTCAATCTCCTCAGCAGAATCTTCTTCCGTTTCTTCTGAATCTTTTTCCTCAGTTACTGTCGCATCAGTGTCTGTTGCTTTATCTTTTTGATTCTCTTTAGCACTATCCGTTTTTTCTTCTGTAGTACTTTCATCCGTTACTTCTTCTGCTTCTATTCCGGTATATTCCGAATTATCTTCTTCTGCCCGTACTGGCAGATATGATAGGAACATACAAAATACAAGAAGAAGTGATACAAATATTCGTAACTTCTTCATCCTATTAGTTACCATCATTTCCTCCTTTTTCTATCCATCAAATATTTCATAATCTTCTGGTGAAAAGATAGAGAATGTATCAATTTCTTCGTCTTCCCTCTTCTTTTCTTCTTTCTTACTCTCAGCGAACTCCTGTCTTTCGCCTAGCACTTCTGTTGTAAATACTCTCTGATTATATTTATTGATGTAGTTACCACTCCGCAGCTTTCCCTTTAGAACAATTCTTGTTCCCTGCTTCAGGTACTGTTCTGCAAACTCTGCTCTTGATCCGAAAACAACTACCGAAACAAAATCCGCAGTCTGTATATCAGGATTTTCTTCCTTCATCTGCTTACTAAGCTCTCTATCCACTGCAAATCCATATCTTGCAACCACCAATATTTCTCCCGTATCCTTCTTGGCTACTCGCTTGACTACTGGATCTCTTGTGAGATTTCCTGTTAATACTACTAAGTTCATATTCTTTCCTTTCTTCATAACGACATTAAAAAAGCAGCCTTCTGGCTGCACCTCTTGTTACATTATTGATCACTCCCCTTCAGCTTTATTACAGATGTCGCACACCATCTGGATTAATAGCTATTTTAGCTATAAAAGGATATAGCAGGATAGAAAGCCTACCCTGCTACATAGTTTTCATAGTTAAAATTTAGGCATTAATTTACTGTAATATTTGCCACGCTTCCCTTACAGTTCTTGATGGCTCTTCCATCCAGGGGTATTATCGATCTGTCAATATGACATCATAGCTTCTAAACTCTCCGTGGTTCTCACCGAGCCGCCCTCATTGCCTGCGATAGGTCCCTTTTAAATGCACTATCCTACACGGACTGTGACTGGACGGAAGTATCTCTAAATGTAACCGATAACCGTATATGCAGTTGTTTTTTGTGCATACACGTATCTTAGATTTTTAATGTCGGACGTTCATCACAGCGAACATCGGTAATTTGTTTTTATTCTGTCGGACTTTTGTCGGGAATTTGATTTTTCCTTTTATAACCCAAGAGCACCAATGCTTTATCATTAGAAGAATAGTCCTTATTTGATAGCACAAAGTACCCTATAGGAAAATCAACATCTGCTTCAAACTCCATTTCAGGAACACTATTACGAAACAATATCCTTTCAACTTTAAGCAGTCTTCCATATATACTATCCGTAAAAAGCCCATGTACAGATGCCTCATATACCTCCGCAACAACAGCTCCTAATTCTTGTACAGCATTATAGACATCTATAAGGTCTGCCATATCATCTATATTCATTTTCCACTCCCTGTTTCATCTTTTGTGCTATTTCATAGTCAATATATTTTATCTGGAAAATGATTTCACTTAATGCTGCTACTAAATAATTGAGCTTGTCCCTAAAATCTTGAACACTTATCTTACCCTCATTCATATGGATATCTTCTGTAACATTTTCGATGGATGCATCTATGATTGCATCTGTTCCATAAATACACTCCTGGAACATTAGTTCTTCTAATTCTTCCTGGCTAAAGTACTCCTTATCATATTCATAAGAATCTTCATAATCA
The DNA here is from genome assembly GCA_900316715.1 of uncultured Eubacteriales bacterium. Lineage (GTDB taxonomy): Bacteria > Bacillota > Clostridia > Lachnospirales > Lachnospiraceae > Eubacterium_Q. The sequence continues at coordinate 2,746 of ONEC01000090.1, read as the reverse complement.
CCCTTAAGAATCAGACGACCTGTTCCATCTCCATTTTCTACTATTTCGTATCCTTCATTTTTAATATAATTTTTATAACAATCTATTATCTCTTTCATGTACTAATTCTCCTTATCTTCTCTACGTGAGATACATATTTTGCGTGTACTGTATATTCAGTAAATTAACTGCCTTTCTCTTTATAAATATTTCTCTTTATATACTAGATACACATATATAATTAAATATAAATATATTGGCGATAAGAATAACCACCTCTATAGTTGCGATGCCTTTATTGTTTCCCAGTCTTCGCCTCATGAAATGCATGGCGCTGCTGTTCAGACTATCCTTCATCAAATACATCTTCCTCATATCGTCCTCCTCATATCACATGGCTGTCTTAAGCGCCGGGATCATGATCACCCCGATAACAATGACCAGAAGAAGTGCCGTAGGTATAAGCAGCTTCTCCGAAGCCGTCTCTCCCTTCTTCCTCATATGCTCCCTCTTCATATTCATCGCATTTTTTACTTCCTGATCCATCAGCATAAGCAGCCTTGAATTTCCATGATTTATGTTCTGGCTTATCATGGTCATAAGCCTGGTATATTCCGGAATCCCTATTCTCCCGGACATACCGAGATAAGCTTTCTCCTCTGACAGACCTGCGTCTATCTGATTAAGAGTAAACCTTACCTCTCCGGCCAGCTCATCTGCGCCCCCTGACGCGAGCCTCATTGCCTCTCTCACATTGATTCCCGCTCCGATAAGCAGACTTAGCCTGCTGACGAAGCTGTAGAACTGGCGCCTCAGCGCCTCCTGTCTTTTACCCTTCCTTTCCTTTAGTTCGTTTAGCTTATGGTATATATAGGCGCCGGCTGTTATCGTAAGTATGCTGAAGAGTATGATCTGCTTCTTCACTGAAGACTCACGGTTCACCCTCAGCCTGTAACCGTCCATCTCCTCCGGAATCTTCACACTCTCACCCGTCCTGTCGAGTCTTTCATATTCTTCGAGGGCGTACTTAAGTTTCCTCTCTTCATCCATCGCCTCAGTCTCCGGAATAACTCTTATGGGTATACTTACTTCCTTCTCGTGAACTCCGTCCGATATCGTAAGTTCCAGGGTGACATCAACTCCCATCGGTGATTCTGCGTAATCCTCCGAACCACCATCTCCCGGAACTCCGTATACTCGGCCCGTTGCTCCGACCACATCCGGCCGGCTTGAATTCCACCTGAGGCTGAGTGTTCCGGACTCATCTGACGTAACAAGCGTGAGGTCCTCCGTGACCTGCATAAGATCCGGACTCCCACCAGACATGACGCTCGTCGCATATTCAGCTGCCCTGTCAGCAAGAGCTGAAAACTCCTCCTCCGTGTATTCCCGTGGATAAACCTCTAACAGAAGATTCTTCTCCCCTTGGTCCCCAGTGCTGATATCCACCTCTATTGGAGGTTCTCCTGAGAGAGGTCTTTCAACCACGTTATCTGACTGTCCGTTGCTGAGGTTCCAGGACAGTATCAGAAACAAAATAATTACTGCGCTGACCACGAGTCCCGCTGTTCGAAACAGTTTAAATGCATAGTCCTCCGTGACTCGTTCCAGCTGCGCCTCACTATAGAGGCTTCCTCCACTGAGCAGTCTTCTGATCCTAACCACTGCTCCGCTGAAGATTCCGTCTTCCTTATACCTGCTGAAATTCTTCCTGCTCATCACCGCCAGCAGCAGTGCCGCAGGAAGCATAGCTATTGCAAGTATTCTGAGTATCATAATGATCACCATCTATATCTCAAGCCTCCCAACTATTCTTTTCCCTATGAAGTCCGCAAGGATGTTAAGGGCCACTGCGACGGACATGATCAGAACTCCGAAGATATTTCCGAAAAGCATGTCCATAAATCCCGGACTGGATATCCTGAGAAGCAGGATTATTACAGCCGGCATAAAGGTCATGATCCTCTGTTCCAGCTGCCTTGCTGCCACCATGGTTCCCAGCTCTTCCTTCAGTTCTATCCCTGACACTATCTTCTCCGCCGTATCTCTGATGATCCGTATCATATTGCCTCCGGTACGGGATGCCTCTGCTATGACAACTGCGAAGTCCTGCATTTCCTCTATGGAGAAGTCACTGCTCATCTCTTTAAGGGCTTCCCGGAAGCTCATGTTATAGCTCATCCTCTGCCCCATCCTGTCCAGTGCTTCTGCTATCTCGCACCGCTCCCCATATACTCTTCGGCAGTCCTCTCCCGCAGAAAAAATAGCATTCTCCAGTGCGTACCCTGCCTCCAGCGTTCCGGACATGGAGAGAAGCAGTGTCCTGAACTGAGCTGTCATCTTCTCCTTCTTCTTTCCTGCAGCACGCCGTCTCGCAAGGCTGTATACATATATGCCCGCTCCAAGTCCCGGGATAAGACCGAACAGGGAATTATAGAAGATCAATGCCACTCCTATATCCGCCGCAAGTGCATATAACACTGCCGCTACATGATCAGTCCATCTGTCCCGCAAATTTCCATCTTGTCGTCCGTCGTGTCGTCGCCCCATCCTGTTTTCTCCCTTACAACGCTTATAAGTCCTGCCTCACACAGCTTTGATATATTCAGAAGGTCATTCTTCTTCTGAAGTCCGCCCCGGACTCTTCCGCCTTCTTCCCCTGTTTCAACAAAGCTGTAGAGAGTATTTGTCAAAATCTCATCATCTCTCATCCCCGTCACCTCTATAATCTCCATAACCCTTCTCGTCTTATCCCTGAGTCTTCCCA
>ONEC01000002.1 GCA_900316715.1 uncultured Eubacteriales bacterium | reverse complement strand
TTACAAATAGTATTGATCCTACCATGTTTTCAGGAAAATCTATAAATATTCAAGAGGCATACTTTATGTATTATCCGATGCCTTCACCGGATGATCAGAATGAATGTACATTTATTCCGGCATGGGAATTTTTTACAACTGATTATAATACCTTGATACTTATGAATGCGATGGACGGAAGTATTATATCCATACAAGATATGCAATAGTATCATATGTATTATTTTCCAATAAATATGATAATTTCATAGTCGGTGCCGACGGTAGCATTTTCGGGAATGCTCTGGCGGGTAACAGTTCCGACAAGTCCGGAAGGAGCTGTTTCATATTCGACTTTGATGTTATAAAAACCAACTTCTTCAAGCTTTTTTACCGCACCCTCCTCGGAATGACCGATTAAGTTCGGCATATAAAGGTATACAAGCTTTTTGGCTTCGGTGACTTCTTCGATATTATTCGGAGCGGCTCCTCCGAAGCCATTTTTCTTATATAAGAATATGCCGCCGATAGCTAAGATGAGAATAAGAGCTGCGGCGGTAAGAATAATAAGTTTTTTTCTGCGGCATATATCTTTATTTTGTGTTTCAATATTACTCAATTTATATCTCCTTATGACAGGGCAATCGGACAGATTAATTATATATGGCACAGGAGTTAAAATCAATTGATTAGAAGTTGGATGCGTGTTACAATAGTGCACGACTAGAGTGTTTATAGAATATAATTCGAAAAGAGGTTTCTGTTATGAAAAATATGCTTAATTTCAAGAACTTCACAGCAGAAGAACTGATGGGAATTCTTGAACTTGCACTTGATATGAAGAAGAATCCTGAGAAGTATGCTGACAGTCTTAAGGGTAAGAAACTTTACACACTGTTTGAGAAAACTTCTACAAGAACATTTCTTTCTTTTTCCACAGGTATTACAGAGCTTGGCGGAAGCTATTTCAATCAGCTTTGGGAAGATTCAAACTTTGTTCTCGGAGAGCCTGTTTCCGAGATTAAATATGTATGCAGAAATGTAGATATTATCATGGCTCGTCTTGTTAAGAACGAGACAGTTGAGCTCTTTGGTAATAATGTTACAGTTCCTTTTATTAACGGCTGTGACAGTTCTTATCATCCATGTCAGATTCTTGCTGATGCGCTGACAATATTAGAGAAGTTTGGTTCTCTTAATGTTAAGCTTCTTTATATCGGAGCTAAGAACAACGTATTTAATTCACTTGTTGAGTTCTTCGCTAAGATGAAGATGGGAACTTTATACGGACTAACACCACTTGTTAACAATACAGCATGTGGTCCTGACTTCTATGAAGAAGCTAAGGCAACCGGCTATTATGTAGAGCTTGATCCTACAATGTCTATGGAAGAAGCTAAGACCTATGTTAAGGATATGGATATCCTCTATACTGATACATGGGTTGATATGGAGTTCTTCAACAATCCTGCTTATCAGCAGCAGAAGGAAGAAACCCTTGCAAAGATGATGCCTTATCAGATCAACGATGAGCTTCTTGAAGGAAGCAAAGCTATCGTATTTCATGACATGCCGATGCATGTCGGTTTTGAAATTTCAGAAAGCGTTGAGATGAAGCATCTCGAGACTATTCTCGACGAGGCAGAGAACAGACGTCACGCTGAGAAAGCAGTTATGTATACTCTTATTAATAATTATTAATCACACAGCCCTGAGTTTTTTCTCGGGGCTTTCCTTTGGATAAAATTTTTTTAAGACAGGGAGGAATGTTATGCAGCACTTAATCGATCCCATGGATCTCTCGAAGAAGGAAATTGATGATATGCTTGCCCTTGCGCAGGATATAATGAGAAATAAGGAGAAGTACAGAGATATTTGTAAGTACAAAAAACTTGCAACTCTGTTCTATGAACCAAGTACAAGAACAAGACTCAGCTTTGAATCAGCTATGCTGGAACTGGGCGGAAGCGTTCTCGGTTTCTCAGAAGCATCATCTTCTTCTGCTACAAAGGGAGAAAGCGTAGAGGATACAGTAAGGGTTGTAGGATGCTTTGCAGATATCATAGCAATGCGTCATCCTAACGAAGGTGCACCAAAGCTTGCATCTATGTATTCACCGGTTCCTATTATAAATGCAGGAGACGGCGGTCATAATCATCCGACTCAGACACTTACAGACCTTCTCACCATCGTTGAGGAAAAAGGTCATCTTGATAACTTTACTATAGGACTTTGTGGAGATCTTAAGTTTGGACGTACAGTACACAGTCTCATCAAGGCACTTTCAAGATATGAGAATGTTAAGTTCGTTCTTATATCTCCTAAGGAACTGAAAGTTCCGGATTATATAATCGATGAGGTTATAGCACCTGCAGGACTTCCTTATGAAGAAGTTGAATCTCTTGAAGAGAATATCGGAAAGCTGGATGTACTCTACATGACCAGAGTTCAGAGAGAGCGTTTCTTTAACGAAGCTGATTACGTAAGACTCAAAGATACTTATATTCTTGATAAAGCTAAGATGAAGCTTGCTAAGGAGGATATGAGGATTCTTCATCCACTTCCTCGTGTTAACGAGATATCTACAGCGGTTGATGATGATCCGAGAGCAGCTTACTTCCGTCAGGTTCTTTACGGAAAGTATGTAAGAATGGCACTTATTATGAAACTATTGGGAGTAACTGCGGAGTAGAGATATGGATTTAGGAGGTTTTAATATGAAGATAGACAGCATTCAGAACGGAATAGTACTTGACCATATAACAGCGGGAAATGCGATGAAAATCTATTACGATCTTGGACTTGATAAGCTGGACTGCAGCGTTGCTCTTATCCAGAGAGTTAAGTCACAGAAGATGGGAACAAAGGATATCATAAAGATAGATAAGGACGAGTACGATCTTGACCTTGATGTTATAGGATATATCGATCCTACTGTCACAGTAAGTATCATCAAGAATGGTGAAACCATCGAGAAGAAGAGAGTTGATCTTCCTGAAAAGCTTATAAATATTAAGAAATGCAAGAACCCAAGATGTATAACAGCAATCGAGCCTGGTATCGATCATATATTTAAGCTGACTGATCCGGAGAAGAGAATCTATAGATGCATATATTGTGAGGCTGATAAATAAGGAGAACGCAGTGAACGAGTGGGACGGAAATTATAATTACAATTCATATAATTATGCTCCGGGCAGACCTGCTGATAGGAGCGCGAAAAAAGTTATTCTGCTTGTTGGCTTAATATTCACTCTGGTAGGTGTGGTATTTCTGATCGTCGGATTAATTACACTTATGAATGCGAAAAAGAAGGCAGCAGCTTGTACCGGTGAAGCAAAGGCAACTGTAATAGAAATTGATGAAGCCTATCATGAGGATGAAGACGGACATAAGTCAAAGGTTTATGCACCGATTGTAGAATATACAGTCGGAGGTGAGACATATACTGAAATGTCTCCTGTACATACTTCACCGTGTAAGTTTACTGTAGGTCAGACCGTTATGGTTCATTACGATCCGGCGGATCCACATGTAATGATAATAGAAGGAGATAACGGTACAAAACTCCTGTACACTATCTTTATTATAATGGGTGGTCTCTTTGCTCTTATGGGATCAGTGTTTGTCTTTTTAGGTTTGAAGAATAAGAGAGAAGGTTTTTAGTTATGATAATTCTCATATTTGTCGGTGGACTGTTTGCCCTTATGGGCCTTGCATTTATAGTGATAGGAATCGTATTTTCGGTTAAGGCAAAGAATAGAAAATCTCATCGGACAGGCCATACCACAGCAACGGTTGTAAGAATAAGTGAGGATGATTCGTCGCTTACCGGGAGTTATCCGACTGCAGTTATGTATGCCCCTGTGGTTGAATACTGGGTGAATGGACAGAGATATGAGAAATGCAATAAGATGTATCATGCACCTTGTAAGTATTCTTTGGGACAAAATGTACCGCTGCTTTATGATCCGGATAGACCGGAGGATATGGAGATCGAAGGAGATACGGCCGTGAATGCAGGAGTAGTAATACTTGTTCTAGGAGCGTTTTTTTCTATGGCAGGTGCAGCAATGCTGTACTACGTTTTAAAATAGGTTAATCATTTTGATATTTTTTATCTTTAAATAGTATATAACTATTATCCCCTGATATATTCTAGATATGTCGGGGGATTTTTATATATGTGAGGTGTGCATGATGAAAAGAAAAATTTTTCTTGCTGTGACACTAGTGGGTTTAATTACGCTTTCAGGATGTGGTGTAAAGGAGAGTCCTCCGACAGCACCTGAGACTACAGAGTCTGTTACAGAAGCTGAAACAGAGGCAGCTACTGAAGCAGCAACAGAAGCTGTGACAGAGACACCGCAGGCATCGGAAGATGAAGTGTTTGATTATGTCACAGATGAATATAGTTTAGTTTGGGCAGATGAGTTCAACGACTACGAAGGCGAACTTTCAAAAGATGATTGGAACTATGAGGCGCATCAGGTTGGATGGGTAAACAGTGAGCTTCAGAAGTATGTTGCCAGCAGCGATTACGCTTTTGTAAAGGACGGAGAACTTGTTATACAGCCTGTAAAGAACGATGATGGAAGTTATGTGTCCGGTCGTGTTAACACAAGCGGCAAGCATGATTTCACATACGGTATCTTTGAGGCGAAGATAAAGGTTCCTGAAGGCAAAGGATTCCTTCCGGCATTCTGGATGATGCCGACTGATGAGAACCTTTACGGACAGTGGCCGAAATGTGGTGAGGTGGATATCATGGAGGTCCTGGGTGATTCAACGAATCGCCAGTATGGTACACTTCATTTCGGAGAACCGCATACACAGAAGCAGGGCACTTACGAACTCCATGACGGCGGAGATTTCTCAAAGGAATATCATGTCTTTGCTGTTGAATGGGAGCCGGGTGTTTTCCGCTGGTATGTGGATGGAAATCTGTTCTATGAGAATAACGACTGGTTTACAAAGAGAGACGGAGAAGAGGAGAAGCCTTATCCGGCACCTTTCAATCAGCCGTTCCATATGATACTTAACGTGGCTGTAGGCGGTGAGTGGCCGGGATATCCGGATGAGACCACTATCTTCGATGAGCGTGCTGCAATGTATGTGGATTATGTTCATGTATATCAGAAGGACAGCTACGATGAGAACGTTACTAAGCCTGTGAAGGTGTTCAACGATCGTGAGCCGGATCAGACAGGTAACTATGTAAATAACAGTTATTTTGAAAACGAAGAAGATCTGACAGATGATGTGGACTGGAAGTTCATGCTTTTCAACGGTGGTGAAGGAAAGGCAGAGTTCGGTGATCTGGAGATTGTGATCACTTCTGAGAATGAAGGAACAGAAGAGTACAGCGTACAGCTTGTACAGCCTGATATGCCTCTTCATAAGGGTGAGAATTACAGACTGTCCTTCGATGCATATGCGGACGAGGAAAGAACCATCATCACAGCGGTTACAGCACCGGAGGTTGACTGGATAAGATATTTCCCTGATACCAAGGTTGACCTGACAACAGAGAAACAGAGCTTCAGCTTTGACTTTGAGATGACCGAAGAGGACGACGATAAGGGAAGAGTTGAGTTCAACATGGGTAAGCAGGGTTCTACTGCTACAGTCCATATAACAAACGTAAGATTAGAAAAGATTCAGTAATAAAACCCCTCTTTGCGGCAGCTGGACATTCCTATGTCCAGCTGCTATATCCATTTATGGAGCGATATTTTTTAGGAGTCATTCCGACCACATTTTTGAAGGTCTGGATAAAATGACTCTGAGATGAAAAAGAAAGACGGAGTGCTATTTCAAGCACGGAGTCGTCAGTATTTTTAAGCATTTCCTGAGAGAGCTCGATCTTCTTTTCTCTGATATAGTCACTGATAGGAAGGCCGAGTTCTTTTGCAAACTGGCGGGACAGATAGCTGGAAGAAACATTGGTGTACTCTGACAGATCACGGATAGTTATGCGGTCATATATATGTGCATAGATATATTCGACACATTTAGTTATAGGACGGGATAGTCCTTTGTCCCTTTTTATAAGACGCATCTTACCGGTGAAGTCCAGAACCATGTTGTTGTGGATCTCTTCTACGGCTTCAGCAGACACAGCCTCATCCAGCTTTCTTATATAGAAGTCGCTCATTCTGAAAGCGTGTTCTGATTCCAGACCGCGGGCTATACACATACGTGTTATAAGGGCGGCGGTTACGACCATATGATATTTAAGGTTAAGAACCGGATCGCTTGATAGCTGTCCCACGCCGGTATCGTCGATAAAACGGCGTTCCTCGCAGTTCTTATGTACAAATTCCATATCACCATCTGAAACGGCATGGAGGAATTCCAGCTCTTCGCCGGCGTCTCTGTGTGTTTCGGATTCTTCTGATATCCAAAGGTAACTATTTTTGTATTCGCTTTTATTCATGGGCATTTCTCCGGATTATCTGGTTCATTAATTTTATATTTTTATTTGTATGATGATATACAGATATTATAACGTATTATAAACTGAATGTAACTGGAAAGAAGGGAGATTTTTGTTATGAAGAGATGGGAAGGTTTTCAGCATGGTATAAATCTTGGCGGATGGCTGTCACAGTGCGATCACACCAAGGAAAGATATGATAACTTTATAAAGGAAGAGGATATTAAGAGAATTAGTGAGTGGGGACTTGATCATATCCGTATTCCAATTGATTATGAGCTTGTTGAGGATAAGAATGGTGAATATATAGAAGATGGTTTCGTATATATAGATTCAGCTGTTAAGTGGTGTCAGAGCTATGGTCTTAACGTGATCCTTGATCTTCATAAGACCTATGGATATTCCTTTGATGACGGAGAGAAGGAAGAAGGATTCTTTGACAACGCAGAATATCAGGAGAGATTCTACAGACTCTGGGAAAACTTTGCATCCAGATACGGACATATCGGAGACAGCGTTGCTTTCGAACTTCTGAATGAAGTTACAGATAAGAGCTACTGTGATAAGTGGAACAGCATAAGCACAGAGTGTATAAGAAGAATCAGAAAGATTGCTCCAAAGGTTATGATCCTTGTCGGTGGATATTATAATAATTCCATTGAGGCACTTCCGGATCTTCTGCCTCCTTACGATGACAGGATAATATATAACTTCCATTGTTATGAGCCGCTTATCTTCACACATCAGGGCGGATACTGGGTAGCAGGAATGGATCCAGCGTTCCGTATATCAATAGATGCGCCTTACAGTGAACTTACAGAGGCAACAAAGAATAATCTTGAGCAGGTTTCAGTTGGATTTGACAGTTTTGATCAGAACAGCAGCCTGGGAGTTGAATACTTTGAAAAGTACTTCAGCGAAGCTGTGCGAATAGCTGAGGAAAGAAATGTACCGCTTTACTGTGGAGAGTATGGTGTTATCAATCTTGCAGATGCAGGTGATACTCTTCAGTGGTATAAATATATAAGCGAAGCTTTTGAGAAGTACGGTATCGGCCGTGCTGCATGGAGCTATAAGGAGATGGACTTCGGTTTCATAGATGACCATATGAAGGACGTTCTTCCGGAAGTGATAAAGCTTCTGTAAATAATTAAAGACAGTATCAGGAATCCGTTTGGAACAAGAGAAGGTCTTAGGATATATCCTAAGGCCTTTTTATTATAAAATTCGGAAACCGGTGGACAGAATATGATATAATAAGTTTTATTGCAGAAGAGGATGTTATAAGAGAAATGGGAAACAGATATACGATAAGAAAACTGGAACAGAACGAAACAGAAGTATTGGATACATTTTTGTATAAGAAAGTCGGCTTTGAGATAATAGATGAAAATGACGAAGAGTATATAATGGTGTGCAATCTGTAACTCTGGCCGATCAATAGGAGATAAGGTTTATGGGATTCATAGATAAGATCATGGATTTGGTAAGTAAGCCAAAGGATATTAATGGTATACCGGAGGAATGTGAAGTTGTTTTCTTTGGCAGGAAGTACCGTCTTCATCCAAAGGTAGTTGAATATGTTTCAGATAATCGTTCGAAGGCGCTATATGATCTCACCATATCATCGATGGCCAGGATTGAAGGAAAACTTCGTGAGTTTATATCTGAACATTATGCGGAATGTATACAGTATTACTGCGAAGGTTTTACACTACCGCGTGATACGGATTCGACAGAGTATGCTGATATCAAATTGTTATCAGAGGAGTGGAATGCGCAGAATATGATAGACGGCGGTGTCTTTGAACCGGATGCCAGAAAAGGTCTGGACAGTCTGATAAGGATGCTTGTTCCGGGAGCGATATATATCGACCAGGAAAAGGTCTTATTTGGAGTAATGGCAAATAAGTACTGCAGTGAAGGATTTCAGGTGGTTGTAAGTCTGTCCGGCATTGATGTAGGATACTGGGAATAATAGAGCGTACAGGGGGAAGATATGATAAAGGTTGATTCAACTAATGGGAAAGTGGAATTCCTGTTCTGTGTTGAAGTGAATGAGGGTTATGACAGATATACCAGATCCGTGTATGTCAACGAAGCGGGTGAGCATTACCTGATTGTTTCCCATGAATATCATATAGGCTCTGCCTATGATTATGTGAATGAGTATTATTTACTGGATCAGGAAGAGTTTGAACTCTTTGAAAAGATTGCTCTGGATAGAGAAAGAAGAATACATGAAGAGGCTCTTGAACGGGAGAGAAAAGAGCGTGAAGATCGGGAACGCCTTCTTACAGCAGGAGATGATCCGATATATTATAAGAAAAAACGCAGTGATACCATATGGTGGTTAAAGAAAACGCTTAATGAGTATAAATTTACATTTGATAAAGAAAAGGTGTTTAACATGATGACTGATTACCCTGATAAACTTACAGCAGAACAAAAAGAGATATTTGATAGAGAAAATCCATATTGGGCTAAACGTCTTCAAAAGGAGAAGGGACTTTCGGAACAGGAAGAACATAAGCCTGTCATAACGTATGGAGACCATATTACACCGGAAGAATATATGGAATTAAGACGAGGCGTGGGCTGGGTCATGTTCCCTATGGAACAGGCTAAGGCGTGTATCGATAATGCCTATATGGTCATGTGCGTAAGAGCAGATGATAAGGCTATAGGTGTAGTGAGACTCCTGTGGGACGGCGGCTATATAGCCTTCCTGTCAGATGTTATAGTTGATGCAGAGTTTCAGGGACAAGGGATAGGAAGAAAACTAGTAGAGGCTTGTCTCAATAAACTGAAGAGTGATATGAAGCCGGGATATAAGGTTAAAATAACTCTTAACTCTGCAAGGGGAAAAGAACCATTTTATGAGAAGTTTGGATTCAGTGTGCGCCCGAATGATGATGCGGGTGCAGGAATGGATCAATGGTTAATTAAGGAAGAACAGTAATCGGAGCATCAGTTATGCATTATAGATTAGCCTGTAATATTCTCGGGATAGAGGATGGGCATGACGAAAGAACAGTAAAAAGGGCTTATGCCGAAAAGACTAAGGAGTTTCATCCGGAGGAACATCCGGAGGAGGCAGAGAAGATACAGCAGGCATATTCGTTCCTGATTAAAGATATCAGAAAGAATAAGCTCAGGGTTCCGACACAGGAAAAGCGTCCGGTGGAGGAAGAGTCCTCTGAAGAAAAGAACAGATCAGATGAGGAAGCAAGGCCTCAGCAGAAAAATGCGGCTCCGCAGAAACCTCCGAGATTTGAGGTACCACTGGTTAGAGAAACAGTTATCGATATGCCGGATGCTGAGCTTGGAACTTATCAGGATTATAAGAATACGCTTGAGTATAAAATAGAATATGCAAAGAACTCTTTCAGAAAGTCCTATGAGTTTTATCTGCATAGAGGAGATTACAATATATATCATTATGTGAAAAATCTTTTCAGAGATCGTCCCAGAGAAGTATTGGAATCTGATGAGTTTACAAAATTCCTGAATAAATATCTTAGGATGGGTGCTACCGATGGATCTCTTCATAAGCTTGCAGTGAAATATTATGATCTTACTCCTTCAAGGATTCATTCAGGAGCGGTTCCGGGAACGTATGTGGATATGTATAATGCTGTGCAGGAAAAGAAAAAGAAGACTTCAATCCCGCTCCTTATTATGAATGCCATATGTTTCATGGCGATTCTTATGGTTGTTTATGCATTTACTGCATATTATTTAGATTACATCAATCCTATGATGCTTCTGGAATTAGGCGCAATCGATCTTATCGGAGTGATAGCATTTATAGTAGCTCTTATTAAGGAGTTGCAATGGGATACAGCTCATGATCTGGCACTTCTTCTTATGGGAATGGCCGGCTGTCTTATGGCTTACTTTAACTATAATCACGTCAGCTGGAGCTACCCGCTGGTTATTTCGATAGTAGTCGTGCTGTTATGCTGGGGAACAGTATACCTTCATTATAAGATTGATCGTAGGGAAAGGAAAAATAGATAATGTCAATACTTGGAATAGACCTTGGAACAACAAACTCCCTGGGAGCTTTATATATAGACGGACATATTCAGCTTATACCGAATGCACTGGGAAGTTATCTTACTCCCAGTGTCGTAAATATAGATGAAGCAGGAGAAGTGTCCGTTGGAGAAGTGGCCCGTGAAAAGCTGATCACGGATCCGGAGAATACGGTATCCTCTTTCAAAAAGAATATGGGTACTAACATGAAGTACACCATAAGGGGCCGTGAGTTTACTCCTCAGGAGCTCAGCAGCTTTGTGCTCCGCTCCATAATAAATGATGCAGAAAGATATGTGGCTGATAAGGAAGGCGTTACCATAGACGAAGTGGTAATATCGGTACCTGCATATTTCCATGATAAGCAGAGAGTTGCTACTCAGGAAGCCGGTGCTCTGGCAGGAGCAAAGGTACATAGAATCGTTAATGAGCCAAGTGCTGCTGCTCTTGCTGTATACAGTGAAAGAAAAGAACAGGAGCTTATTCTCGTATTCGATTTCGGCGGAGGAACCCTTGATGTTTCAATTGTAGACTGCTTTGCCAATGTGGTCGAGATCATCTCTGTTGCCGGAAACAATAAGCTGGGCGGTGATGATTTCAATGCTCTTATAGCTGATTATTTCCTTAAGAAGAATAATCTTACAAGAAAAGATATAACTGATGCTGAATATGCAACACTGCTTAAGTATTCTGAAATTGCCAAGAAGCAGCTTACTTCTGATGGACAGAGTACGGTATCTCTCTATCATAATGGTGAGAATCTCACAGCTGAGATCACTAACGATATCCTTATGGAAGAATCCAGCTGGATATTTGACAGGATCAAGGAAGTTCTGGAAAAGGCTCTGAAGGAAGCAGAGCTTACTATTAATGAGATAGGTTCTGTTATTCTTGCCGGTGGTTCAAGCAACATGCCGATCATACAGACATTTATCAAGATTCTTTTCAAGAACACACCGATATTCAGCGGCGGCGGTGATGAGTTTATAGCCAAGGGGGTAGGCTTTGTTGCAGGCATAATCGAAAGAGATGAAGAGCTAAAGGAAATGGTTATGACAGACCTTTGTCCTTTCTCTCTTGGAGTTGCCGTGCATAATAAGGGAAATGCATCCAGACCTTATATGAGTACTATTATTCCTCGTAATAATGCACTGCCTTGTTCTATATCTGATATATTTTCAACCCTCAGACCTGATCAGAAAAAGATAGATCTGGAAATCCTTCAGGGCGAGAATATGTATGCTGATGAGAACGAAAAGCTTGGTCAGATGGAGATAAAGGTTCCGGAAAATACCGGACATACCCAGAACGTTCAGGTTCGATTTGCCTATGATATTAATGGAGTTCTTGTGGTTGATGTGACTATTCTTTCGACAGGTGAAAAGTTCTCTACTGTTATATCTCAGACGATGGATCAGACTGAACTCGAAAAAAGAGTCGAGTATCTGAATAACCTGCAGCTCAGTGAAGCTGACGAAGATAAGGTTATTACCGCCCGACTTGATAGTGTATATAAAAGTTCGGACAAGCAGACCCAGGAACAGATAAGGAGAATGCTTGTCCAATATGACATGGTAAAGAGCTCTCAGGAGAGCCGTTCTATATCAAGGTTCAGACGTATGATGCTGAAATCTCTTGATACATTTGAAAAGAAGAATAAAGCCTTCGACGTATTCAAACTCTATGAAGAGTATGATAATGATGACGAGGAATAATCAGGATTCATTCTTTCTGTCATCTCCGACAAAGAGGTCTCTGTACTCGCCGGGAGCCATTCCCTTTTCGCGGTGGAAGACTCTGTTAAAGCTTGGAATGCTCTGAAAACCGGAAAGCATGGCAACTTCCGTCAGAGACATATCATTCTGAGACAGCAGCTCTGTGGCCTTTTCAAGACGTATCGTGTTAAGCCACTTGCTGTAATTCATACCGGTTACATTTTTGAATATACGAGAGAAATAATCCCTGCTGATGCCGGCCATCTCGGCCATTGCACCCTGAGACAGGTCGTCAGCAGTAAGATTATTCTTGATATAATCTGTAACCATTATCATTCGATGCATAACATCATCAGTAAATCCATTTCTGGATTCGGAACCTAGTTCCGGAGCAAACTCATCTCTATGCTCATCTAGTGCCAGCATAAATTTCATAAGAAGGATACAGCATCTCAGTTCTCTGTCAGAACTCTCTGATTCAAAGTTTTCCTTCATCTGGTAAGCAAGATCCTTCAGTTCCGCGCACAGCTCCGGATGGGAGCGATTGTCTATTACATGAAGATTTCTGTAAAAATGCATGATTCTCTGAAGGTCGAAAAGTGTATTCATGAAGGCGTTGCTGAACTGAATAACTATTGACTGTTCTCTGTCCGCATCTATTATCTCGTGCATTTCCATAGGCCACACAAGAACGAAGTCGCCTTCGTTAAGATTATAGGTGTCCTGATTGACCTTATATATATTGGTTTTTCCCGGACCTACCAGAAGAATTTCACCGTATGAATGCCAGTGCATCTGGTAGAACCTTTCCTTATATCCGCTGGTCAGATTGAAAGCGCTGACGTTATCAAAACCATATATTTCATATTGACTGTAATCCATGGCATACCCCTCTTTAATATAAAACCCACATACGAAAACATTATACCAAAAACTTTCAAATAACAAAACTTGATAATGATAATGTCAATTTTTGAGAAGAGAATCTTTTTTGCAGAAAGTATATTACTGAAAACGAAGGGAAACTATGTTTTTGTTTAGATAAAAGGAATGAGTTATGAATAAAAATACAACAGATATGACCGTTGGAAGTCCGGTGAAACATTTAATACTGTTTGCTATCCCGGCACTGATAGGAAATATATTTCAGCAGATTTATAATCTGGCAGATTCGATAATTGTAGGAAAGTTCATAGGTGCAAATGCACTGGCTGCTGTAGGTGCAACAGCCTCGATCACATTTCTTTTCTTTGCCCTGTGCAATGGTATAAGCAGTGGAGGCGGAATAATTGCATCCCAGTATTACGGTGCACATGATGAGGATAAGGTTAAAGAGGTTATAGTAAATACAGGATTTATAATGCTTATCTTTCCGTTTATATTTGGTTCGATAGGTTTTTTATCCGCACCAAACCTGCTGAGACTTCTTTCAACACCTGAAAATATAATGGCTGATGCGACAATGTATGTGCGCTTTATGTGCGTGGGACTGTTGTTTTCATCTATTTACAACTTCCTTGCGGCCATGCTCCGTGCATTGGGCGATTCAAAAACGCCGCTGTATTTTCTTATAGTATCGACAATTATAAATGTCGTACTTGATATATTATTTGTATTTGTTTTTGAACTCGGTATCATGGGAGCGGCACTTGCAACTGTTATCGCTCAGTTCATATCAGCTCTGACCTGCGGAATATATGCTTATAGAAAGAATCCGCTTTTCAGGATGGAGAGCAGAAACCTTGTGATTTCAACAGATATGATAATGGGTGTTATAAAGCTTGGAGTTCCAATGTCCATGCAATTTGCGCTTATCGCAGTTTCTTCTATGGCGGTTCAGCGTATAGTTAATTCCTATGGAACTACGGTTGTCGCTGCATTTACTGCTACAGGAAGAATAGAGCAGTTTATACATATGCCGTATCAGACTCTTGGTGCATCACTTGCAACCTTTACAGGCCAGAACTACGGCGCAAAGAAATTTGACAGGGTATATACAGGATATAAGAAGGCTATGTTCATTATGGCAGTCATTACTGTTGTGATGTTATGTGTTATGCAGTTCTTCGGCGGTTTCATCACATCACTCTTTATCTCAGAGCCTGAGGTTATTGAACTGGGAAAGATGGGACTGAAGATAACAAGTCTGTTCTATATAACACTTGGAATGATATATGTTGTCCGTGGAGTCCTTACAGGTGTGGGAGATGCATTCTTTGCACTCTTTAATGGTATCGTTGAAGTTATAGGAAGATTTACAGTTCCTATTCTCTTCACAGTATATCTTGGAATGGGAACGGCCGGTATATGGCTTTCTTCAGGCATTGTATGGGCAATCAGTGGAATTACAGCATGGATGAGATATTACTATCATCTTCATAGAAAAGTTTTTTCATCTGAAAAGTCATTAATTAGGATGATTCTTAATTCACCTAAGTAAATATAATGGTGGTAACAGTTGCGGCTTATGCAGCTGCAGTTACAATCACTTTATATAGGTGAAGGAGGAATCTATGGACGATAATATGAATAATCAGGGGTATGATCCACAGCAGTACGCACAGCAGGGTGCAGACCCAAATCAGCAGTACGTACAGCAGGGTGTAGATCCGAACCAGCAGTATGCGCAGCAAGGCTATGATTATACACAGCAGGGTTACGGTCAGAGCTACAGTCAAGCACAGCAGGGATATGACTATACACAGCAGGCATACGATCAGAGCTACAGTCAAGCACAGCAGGGATATGACGCATCTCAGCAGTATGCGCAGCAGGGCGTAGACCCGACCCAGCAGTACGCACAGCAAGGCTACGATCAGAGCTACAGTCAAGCACAGCAGGGTTACGATCAGAGCTACAGTCAAGCACAGCAGGGCTACGATCAGAGCTACAGTCAGGCACAGCAGTATACACAGCAGGCAGCAGATCAGGCACAGCAGGCAGCAGGCCAGGCGCAGCAGTTCACACAGCAGGCATCTCAACAGCCACAGCAGGCAGCCATGCAGTACAGCCAGCCGGAGAATCTTGGACAGCCTGCATTTGGACAGCCAAAGGGTGTACAGTCGGATGCCGGAGCTCCAAAGCCACCGGTTCCGGGAGACGAATCTCCTAAGAAACCTGTTAATAAGGGCCTTATCATAGGACTTATATCAGCTGCAGTTTTAGTTGTAGCAGCAGTACTTCTCGTCTTTGTATTCGATGTATTCGGCACCGGCGCCAGTTCTCCAAAGGAGTGCGCTGAGCAGTTCATGGAAGCCTGGGAAAATCTGGATGCAAGTAAGATGAATGAGTGTTTTGCACCGGAAGTAAAAGGCAGCTCATCAACTGAAATACAGGAAATGTTTGATGAGATCAAGGGTATGGGTGTTACTTGCTCAGATAAAAAAGTAGGTGAACCTGAAACTATTGATGTAGATGAAGCAAAAGAAGCAATCAAAAAAGAGATGAGAACTGATGTTAAGGCTAAGGAAGCAGCTAAAGTACGTTGTTCGATTACAATGAATTATCTTGGCCAAAGCGAGGAGACAACATTTGACGTTATACTTGTTAAGCAGGGAAAGAGATGGTATGTTGCTTCATTTGATGAGTCAGAAGCAGAGCCTGAAATTGATCCGGAACCGACAACAGAAGATACAGAGGCTTCAACAGAAGATACAGAAGCTACAACAGAGGATACAGGCAGTGTAACACCTGCTGACGGAGACGGACATGATGCAACACTCTGGACATGGAACTTCGATGATAATACATGGTCTTTCAAGGAAGACAAGTTCACAGATAAGGAAACACAGTCTTATCTTACAATTGGTATTCCAAAGGCAGATGATCCTGAGAGCAATCGTCTTTCAATTGAATTAGATGCAAGAGTTACTGATACATATTCATTCAGAGATGATCTTTATTCATTTGGAATCGATGAGCATGATTATGTAGATGGAAATGTAGCAACAGTTAATATCGGCGGCGTTGACTTCATTAAGTATGAAGGTACATATTGGGGTGATGCTTCAGTTACATATATAGCACGTCTTGAAGGTGCAAACGAAACCATCAAGATCAGAGTATACGGTGATGATGTAAGTGATGCAGCTGTTCAGCCTGCACTCGATGCACTTTACTTTAAGGTGACAGATATCGGCAATGTGGATGGACCATGGTATTGGGAAGGTGAGCCTTTCGATGCTCCTGATGCAACAGCTACAGCAGGAAACTTCGAAGTAACATCACGTCTTTTCAAGATGTCAGATCCATATATCACTCACGAGGTATTTGCACATAGTATAGCTTATGCAGACAGCAGCTTATATATTCTTAGTGAAAATGTTATCCGCAAGTACGCAATAGGCGAAACAGGAATCGAGCTTACAGAAGAGTACCCACTTGATAATGATTATAAGAGAATCACATCAACAGAGGATGGAAGACTCTTCCTCTCAGGTTTCACAAAGCCGCTTGTTGAGTGGAAGGACGGAGAGATCATTCAGGAATACTCAGGTGATGCTGATTACATATGCATGGATCCTACAGGAAGCTTTGGTATTTCTTACTTCACATCTGGTGATAAAACAGCAAAGGTTACTCTTTCAGGAGATACTCTTAATGTAACACCGATGCCATTTAACGAAGTTGGAACGATCATGCATATCAACGTAAGCAAGGATCATATCTTTGTCTGCGGTTCATCATCAGATGAAGAAGAGAAGGGACATAAGATATTTGTATATGATACAGATGGTAACTTCCAGATGAAGCTTCAGAAGAACGAAGATGCAAGCTTTGGTCTTGGATCGATCACATTTGTTGCTGATACTGATAACGGTTTCATGGGTATGGATGGAAACATGCGTTCAGTTGAGTTCTGGGATAAGGACGGCAACTATGTTGGAGCAGTAAAGGATAAGGATTTATTCTCAACAAAGTATCCTTGGTTCTGTGACAGCGTGCTTACTCCGGAAGGAAGCATATACAGTGTAATGACTGATGAACGTCAGGATAAATCAGCAGATGAAGTGGTTGTTTTCCAGATAAACGGCTTCTAAAAATAAGGTAAAATAGGCCGGTTAGTTAACCATTTCTTAATATTTTCTTTACAAATCCATAGAATGTGTTATAATTACAAGGATTATGGGCTGGAATGGCACCATAGTCCTTGTATTTATTTAAAGCAAAAAAACCAAGGAAGATTGTTAAAAATGGAACAATACGTCATAAAAGGTGGCGTTCATCTTGAGGGTGAGGTCGTAATAGCAGGAGCTAAGAATGCTGCACTCGGTATTCTTGCAGCAGCAATCATGACAGAAGATGAATGCACTATTGAAAATGTACCATACGTTTCAGATACAATTACACTTCTGAAGGCTATTGAGAATATAGGAGCTTCAGTTAAATATATTGACAAGCATACAGTAGTTATCTGTGGTAAGGGCATTAGAGGTGATGAGAACCTGTCAGTTGATGATGAGTACATCAGAAAGATCAGAGCTTCTTATTATCTTCTCGGAGCACTTTTAGGAAGATTCAATTATGCTGATGTTGCACTTCCGGGCGGCTGCGATATAGGCGCACGTCCTATCGACCTTCATATGAAGGGCTTCAATAAGCTGGGAGCAACAACAGATATTGTATCCGGCGGTAAGATCATCGCCAAAGCTGATAAGCTTACAGGAGCACATATCTATCTTGATACTGTGTCCGTAGGTGCTACTATCAACATCATGCTTGCAGCAGCACTCGCTGAAGGCAAGACAACTATAGAGAATGCAGCGAAGGAGCCTCATATAGTTGATGTGGCTAACTTCCTCAATACAATGGGCGCGAACATCAAGGGCGCTGGTACAGATGTCATCAGAGTTCGTGGAGTTGAGAGACTTCATGGAGCAGAGTACTCTATCATTCCTGATCAGATTGAAGCAGGAACATTTATGACTATGGCTGTTGCCACAAGAGGAAATGTACTCATCAAGAATGTCATCCCTAAGCACCTTGAGGCTATCTCTTCAAAGCTTATAGAGATGGGCGCAAACGTTATAGAATACGATGACTCTGTAAGGGTTATGGCTGACGGAGCTCTTAAGGCTACACAGATTAAGACACTCCCTTATCCGGGATTCCCTACAGATATGCAGGCACAGATGGCAACTGTTCTGGGTATTGCAACAGGTACAAGCCTTGTTACAGAGAGTATATTCGAGAACAGATTCCGTTACGTATCAGAACTGATCCGCATGGGTGCCCATATCAGAGTTGAGAACAATACAGCTATCATTACAGGTACTGAGAAGTATACTGGTGCAAGAATTACAGCATCTGACCTCAGAGCCGGTGCAGCGCTTGTTATCGCAGCACTTGCAGCAGATGGATACAGTACCATCGATGAGATCCAGTATATCAAGAGAGGATACGAGGACTTCGACGAGAAGGTTCGTGCTCTTGGCGGACGTATGGAGATTGTGGATTCTGACAGAGACGTTCAGAAGTTTAAGCTCAGAGTCGGATAAAAAAGTTAATACTTGTTTGAAATAACTGAAGTATGTATAATATCGGGTAGACGGGAAAAATCTACCCGATTTTTTATGCGCTCCGGCGCAATAAGTTTTTATATTTTTCAGGGCTGTGGATACCATTAGTCTGCAGTCGGAGGGGAGAAGAAAATGGCAAAGAAACCATACTACATCACAACAGCAATTGCTTATGCCTCAGGTAAACCTCATATAGGAAATACCTATGAGATCGTACTTGCAGACAGCATTGCAAGGTACAAGAGATTCATCGGATATGATGTTAGATTCCAGACAGGAACCGATGAGCACGGACAGAAGATCGAGACAAAGGCATTCGAGAGCCTTTCTACACCACAGGAATTTGTAGATGAGAAGGCTGCAGAGATTAAGAGAATATGGGATCTCATGAATACCTCTTATGACAAGTTCATCAGAACTACAGATAAGGATCATGAGGAAGAGATAAAGCAGATATTTAAGAAGCTCTATGATAAGGGCGATATATATAAGGGTAAGTATGAAGGATTATACTGTACTCCATGTGAGTCTTTCTGGACAAAGGCACAGGTAGTTGACGGATGTTGTCCTGACTGTGGACGTCCTGTTGCTCCTGCATCTGAGGAAGCTTACTTCTTCAAGATGAGCAAGTATGCAGACAGACTTATAAAGTATATTGAGGATAATCCTGAGTTTATACAGCCTGAGTCAAGAAAGAATGAGATGGTCAACACATTCCTTAAGCCGGGTCTTCAGGATCTTTGTGTATCCAGAACATCATTTAAGTGGGGAATCCCTGTAGATTTTGATCCAAAGCATGTTGTATATGTATGGATCGATGCGCTCAGCAACTATATCACAGGTCTTGGATATCATGTAAACGGACAGTCCGATCCTATGTTTGAGAAGTACTGGCCATGTGACCTTCACCTTATCGGTAAGGACATCTTAAGATTCCACACAATCTACTGGCCGATCATGCTCATGGCTCTTGACCTTCCGCTTCCTAAGCAGGTATTTGGTCACCCATGGCTTATCCAGAGTGATGGAAAGATGAGTAAGTCAAAGGGAAATGTAATCTATGCCGATGATATGGTAGATTATTTCGGAGTTGATCCGGTAAGATATTTCCTTCTTCATGAGATGCCATTTGAAAATGATGGTGTTGTATCATGGGAGCTTATGATCGAAAGATTTAATTCAGATCTTGCAAACGTTCTTGGAAATCTTGTTAACAGAACTATCTCAATGAGCAACAAGTACTTCGGCGGAGTAGTTGAGAATAAGAATGTTGCAGATGCTGTTGATGATGATCTTAAGGCAACAGTTATAGGAACAAGACTTAAGGTTAATCAGTGCATGGATAAGCTTCGTGTTGCTGATGCAATTACAGAGATATGGAATCTCTTCAAGAGATGCAATAAGTATATAGATGAGACTATGCCTTGGGTTCTTGCCAAGGAAGAGGATAAGCAGGACAGACTCAGAACTGTTCTCTACAACCTTGTTGAGAGTATTACAATCGGAGCAACTCTTCTTGAGTCCTTCCTTCCGGAGACAAGCAAGCGTATTCTTGAACAGCTTAACACAGAGAAGAGAGCTGTTACAGAGCTTGGCGAGTTTGGAATGTATCCATCAGGTAATAAGGTTACAGATTCTCCTGAGATCCTGTTCCAGAGAATAGATGAAGCTAAGATGCTTGAGGAGCTGGCTATCCGTTTCCCGGCAAAGGAAGAGGAACCGGAAGAGAAGAAGCCTAAGAAGGAAGAGAAGAAGGAGCCTGCAACAGTTGATAATCTTGTTAAGCAGGAGATAACTCTTGATGACTTTGATAAACTTCAGCTTCAGATAGGTGAGGTTCTTGCCTGTGAGGAAGTTCCAAAGTCAAAGAAGCTTATCTGCTCAAAGGTAAAGGTTTCAGGACGTACACTTCAGATTGTTTCAGGAATTAAGAACTTCTATTCACCTGAAGATATGGTGGGTAAGAAGGTTGTAGTTATAACCAATCTTAAGCCGGCTAAACTGGCCGGAGTATTGTCAGAGGGAATGCTCCTCTGTGCAGAAGATGAGGAGGGAAATCTTGCTCTCCTTACAGCAGAAAAGGATATGCCGGCAGGTTCTATGATCAGCTAAGGAGTTTTTGATTATGGATGAGGCAATTAAGAAAGTATCCGAAATGCCGTCTAACAGAAAGGGATATATTTCCGGGGTTAAATATTATTTCGATATAATAATGAGAACCCCGGGACTCTCTCAGAATAGAGGAATCTACAGGGTTCTTACAGATTTTGGTGTTGAATTGGAAGATCTGATAAAGTATGAGGATAGTACCTCGGTCATAAATCTATCAATGATCTTTAATAAGCTATATCCTGATGGAGAGATTCATGAGATGCTTGATTCTCTCAAACTGCAAACAGCATTAGATGGAATAAGTGAATGCTTATATAGACTTAAGAAAGACTACCATCTGGAAAGATGGGTTTGATCATTCTTCATCTGCATCAGACTGAGATGCATCAGAGGAAGAGGCGGCTGCGGCTGCCTCTTTTTCATACTTATCAGCATCTGTTGAGAGGATAGCCATATCGATGGAACGGAAATCCTCATTGCTGATATAGAAGTTTGAATCGCTCTGGATAATTCGGATCTTTAAGTTTACAGGATCGGCGTAGCTCATGTTGTCTACAGCGCCTTCAAGTATATCGATGATCCCTGAAGCAAATTCATGCTCATAGTCTTCTTTTTCGTAGTTATTGTAATCGCCGGCATCTACACGGCTGTTGAAATCATTTACATAGCTCAGTACATCTTCATGAGTCTGATTCAGAAGATCGATAGGATATATGGTTACATCAACATAGTAAATGTTATTATCCTTGTAAGATCTGTCAGTGCTGAATCGTGCCTTGGAATAGATCTTCTTGGCAAGCTCCACCATTCTTGGCGCAAGCTCTGTATCACTTGATATATTCAGACCATAGAAGCTTTCAAGATTATCTGCAAGTCTTGTAACATTCTGCAGATACATGGCATCTGCTTCATCCTGGCTGGCACCGGTGGTTCTTGTATACTCTTCGCTGGCGTTCAGATAATTAGCTGATATAAGGCTGTCTACATAGGTGAGATATCTTTCTTCTCTCTTTGCACCACAGGCTGTGAGGGAAAGAATGACCATAAGCGACAGTGCGAAAATTACTATTCTGTTTAGTCTCTGATGTTTCATCAAATATAGTCCTTTCAAATAATTCTATGTGAGAAATCTTTAAAACCGAGCACCATTTTATCATAATTTCATAATATTTTAAACTTAATTTGTAGATGCATTAGCAGGGAGATTATGTTATACTAATCTACGGTATGCTGAAAAAGAGATTGATCAGCAAATATTAGACAGTACTTTAGTGAAAGGGGCTCGTAAGTAAGATGGAATTAGATATCAAAACAGTGTCATTTGGTGGATATGATAAAAAGGCTGTAGAAGCTTTTATTGAGAGTCAGCAGGAAGATTACGAGAAGCAGATCGCAAAGCTTAAGGAGGATACAGCAAAACTCAGTGAGGCTGTTAAGGGACTTCAGCAGATGCGTGAAGTAAATAAGACTGAATCTGATAGTGTTATAGATAACCTTAAATCAGTTAATGAAAATCTTGAAGCAGAGCTTGCAAAGCTTAAGGATGAGCTTGAAGATTATAAGAAGAGAGATATGGAATCTGCTACAAGATATGAGTCAATATCAAGAACTCTTCTTGCAGCAAGAGAGTCAGCAGACGATCTTACAAGAAAGACAAAAGAAGAGTGTGAGGCAAGAACTGCTGAGACAACAGCACAGTGCCAGCAGATGATAGAGGAGACAACAGCTCAGTGTGAGAGTCTTAAGAGCTCAACAGAGAGCGAGATGAACAGACTTGTAAGCGAGACTCAGGAGAACTGCAGAGAGCAGCGTGAGACAACAATCGCTGAGTGTGAAGAGCTTAAGAGAACTACAAGAGAAGAGGCAGAGAAGCTCAGCACAGAGACTAAGGAAAGATGCGACAGACTTAACTACGAGACAGATGCCCGCTGCCGTCAGCTTGATGCTGAAACAGAGGAGCGCTGTCGCCAGCTGAACGAGGAGACAGAGGAACACTGCCGTCAGCTGAACGAAGAGACAGAAACTGCATGCACAAAGCTTAGAGAAGAGACAGAAGCTGAATGCGAGATTAAGAAGGCAGCAACAAGAGAAGAGATTCGTCAGAACAGAGCTTCAGTTAAGAGAGAGTTCGATTCTATCAACGAGTATCTTTCACAGCTTCAGAATGCGCTTACAGAGGTTGTTGCATCAGTTGATAATACAAAGAAGGTTTCGGAAAGTGCTTTTTCTGATCTGACAGTTTCCCAGAGCTAAATTATAGGTAATTACAGAGGAACGCTTTCGAACGTTCCTCTATCTTTTTCTAAAGGGAAAGTTATATTTATTAGGGTTTTGTGTTTTGTGAGTGGGGTTAAATATGGTTTCAGAGATTGATTATCTGTATGCGGCACTGGAGAAGGCCGGTTTTGCAGTCATGGTAAGACAGTTTGACAGTCCTAAGAAGGTAAGGCGCAGTAAGCTGCTTTATCTCTCGGACAATATCGAGACACTTGGCATGAACGTTAAGAACATAGTCAAGGGTTATCGTCTGCCTGAAGATTATATTCATCCGGAAGACAGGGATAGTTTCGCAGAAGCTATGAAGCTCGGCTTCAGATCCGGCAATGATTTCTCAGATGAAGTCAGGGTTATCGGAGATGATAACAAGCTGAGAAAGGTCAACATGGACATCATTTTCCTTAAGAAGGATCCCGGTGAATATGTGGTTGAATATATCATCAGTGAAGTGAGAAATGCTTCTCAACTTGTGACAGGTGAGAATGTTCAGCAGGATGCTGTTCAGAAGGATGTGCGTCTTACAAAGGACTTTGTGGCAGAGAACAGAGTAAATGATTTCTTTGATGGCTTTGCAAACGCCTGTGAGCTTTATTCTGCGCTGATCGATATGAACGGCAGACTTCTTGCAGAACCTAAGGGTCCGGCCAGCTACTTCGGTGAGTTTTATGAATATTTGGAGAATCCGCTTAACAAGCCGTTCTTTGAGAAGATCAAGGCATCTCTTGTATCAGACAGCAATCCTGTATTTCTTCAGATAGAGGATGAGAGCAGGGCAGAGGCAGCACAGGAGAGAAGGATTGCAGCAGCTCCGATCGTTATCAACGGAATATGCTGCGGAATGTGGCTGCTCTATGCGCATAACAAGAGTCAGGCCCAGAAGCTTTTCAAGGTATACAATAATCAATGGAATGTTGCAGACGCAATCTCAGAGCATTTGTCCAGACTGTATAACAGAATAGTCGGTTCAGATAAGAATAAGGCTAAGAGGGATGCTCTTGAGTTTGAGATAAAAGAGAAGAAGATCATCACTAAGATGATGACTGATATAGGAAATGGCGAAGCCGAGTACAGTAAGTACTTTGAGAAGGCAGGTAAGCTCCTTGGGGTTGACTATGTTGTTTTCTATGCATTTGATGATACCAATCCTGAAGTAATGAATATAGTTGATTACTGGTCTAAGAGAGGTAAGAGCGAAGAGGAAGAGAGCAACTTTGCCTGGGAGCATGATCATTATGATCCTGAGATGCAGGGGCTTATCTCCAAGGAAGGCATGGTGATCGACAGGAACAACATGACCAACAGGATGAGGGTTGAGGTGTTTGAAGGAAAGGTCCGTGCTATCATGGTTTATCCTGTTAAGAGGGGCCATAAGTATTTCGGACGTCTCATCTTTATAGAGAATACCAGAGAGAGAATCTGGTCTGAGTCTGAGAAGGACTTCGCAAAGGAGATGGCAAGAGCTGTTGCAAAACTTTATGCCAGCGGAGAATTCGAGGATTCACCAGCACTGGATAATACCATGCTTGAAGTCTTTGATTCCATGGAGCAGGATATATTTATCAGAGACAATATCACCGGTAAAGTGTTATACTCCAACAAACATATGAATGACAGGCTGGGCATGGATTTTGTAGATAAGGACAGCTTCAGGATGATTCCTAAGCCTCAGGACGAGATCCCTGTGGCAGAAGCGTCTGATAAAAAGGGCAGAAGCACCAAGTTCAGAAGATATATTAATGAGCTTGGAAGCATATTTGACGTAACAGAGATTAGTATCACCTGGAAGAATGGTGAACCCGCATCGGTGATGATACTTACACCGGCGGTTGATTAGATTAAGGAGTTAGTAATGGCAAATCTTGATATAGGCATAGATCTTGGTACTGCCAATATTCTTGTACATGTAAGAGGCAGAGGTGTGGTTCTGAATGAGCCATCTGTCATAGCATACGATAAAGAGTCAGAGAGAATAGTTGAGATAGGTGAAGAAGCAAGGGCAATGCTTGGCAGAACCCCTGGTAATCTTACAGCTATCAGACCTCTTAAGCATGGCGTTATCTCTGAAGCAACCAAGACAGAGAAGATGCTTAAGTACTTCATCAGAAAGGCGGTAGGAAGAAGCTTCTTTGGAAGAAGACCCAGAATCGCTATCTGTGTTCCTTCAGGAGCTACAGAGGTTGAGAGACGTGCTGTTGAGGATGCTGCATATAATGCCGGAGCAAGATATGTTTTTCTCGTTGAGGAGCCGGTTGCAGCTGCTCTCGGAGCAGGACTTGATATCATAAGACCGGTAGGAAATCTGGTAGTTGATATCGGCGGCGGAACAACAGATATCGCAGTTATCTCCATGGGAGGTGCTGTAGTTACCGCATCTTCAAAGATTGCCGGAGATGACTTTGATGACGCCATCGTAAGATATATTAGAAAGAGATATAACATCCTCATCGGTGATACAACCGCAGAGGATATCAAGATAAACATCGGAACCTGCTATAAGCGTCCGGAGAATATATCCATGGATATCAGAGGAAGAGACCTGGTAACAGGACTTCCAAAGACTATTACAATTACTTCTGATGAGACAGAGGAAGCTCTTCGTGATACTGTAGCAAAGGTTATAGAGGAAGTTCGCTCCGTACTAGAGAAGACTCCGCCTGAACTGGCCGCTGATATTGCCGACAGAGGTATTATCCTTACGGGAGGCGGCTCGCTTCTTCACGGCTTCGAGCAGCTTATGGAGGAGAAGACAGGTATAACAACTATGACAGCAGAGAATCCACAGCAGGTAGTTGCTATAGGTGCCGGAAAGTATATTGACTTCCTGGAGGAAAAGGATCGTTAAGGACTCATGGTCAGAGAAGGATATATCAACAAGGTAATATTTCAAAGTGATGAAACCGCGTATGCGGTTTTTTCTGTTGAAACGCCGGAGGGTGATGATGTCTTTGTCGGAACCATTCCCGGAATAGCTGAGGGAATGTATATTCAGGCCGAGGGTGAGTATATCCATCATCCGCAGTATGATATCCAGTTTAAATGTACTTCTGCCGAGCTCTCCATGCCGGATGATACAGAGGGTATCAAGAGATTTCTTGTATCCGGTGTTATAAAGGGAGTTAAGGAAGTTCTCGCTACCCGTATCATTCAGAAATTCGGTAAGGACACTCTGAAAATCATGGAGGAGCAGCCTGAGAGACTGGCAGAGGTTAAGGGTATTACAGAAAAGAAGGCTATTAAGATAGCTGTATCTTACAGAGAGAATTCCGAATACAGAAAAGTTATAATGTTCCTTACACAGTATGGCATCGGCGTAAAGCTGGCCATGAAGATATACAGTGAGTTCGGTGAGGATATATATAGGATAATCAGAGAGAATCCGTACAGAATAGCTGATGAGATACCGGGTGTCGGTTTTAAGACAGCAGATAATATAGCAATGCGTGCAGGCATTCCTGCGGATTCCAGATTCAGACTGCACTCAGCAATTTTATATGTTTTGAATCAGTCCATGTCGCTTGGACATATATTCATTCCGGAGAGCTGGCTGGTAAAAAAATGCTACAGCCTTGTGGAGACAACGGAAGCTGATGACATATATTATGAGCAGGAAGAGGAAGTGTCGGCAGAGTTTGAGGATAAACTCCATGACCTGCTTCTTGAAATGTCCATGGCGGGAGACATAGTGATGAAGCAGTATCAGGTGGACGGAAAAGATATGACCGTCTGCTATGCAAGATGGAATTATTATAGTGAGGCTTCATCAGCACGTATGCTCATGGATCTTAAGACAGCCGTGGATGCAGATAGAGAAGCTGTTGATATGGCAGTAAGGCTTATAGAAGAAGATACAGATATAGAGCTTGAAGATGAGCAGAGAGAAGCTGTAAAAATGGCAGTGACAAGCGGTGTGTCTGTTATAACCGGAGGACCGGGTACAGGTAAGACCACAATCATAAATGTCATCATCAGATACTTTGAGTCCAGAGGGCAGCATACACTTCTGGCAGCCCCTACGGGACGTGCAGCGAAGAGAATAACAGAGTCTACAGGTTATAAGGCTCAGACCATTCACAGGCTTCTGGAGTTCATGGGAGCCCCTTCAGAGGATGACAGTGAGAGAACAGTCCTGAAGTTTATGAGGAACGAGGATTATCCTCTGGAATGCGATGCGGTTATAGTTGATGAAGCATCCATGCTGGATAATAATCTTCTCTATTCCCTGCTTAAGGCCATTACTCCGGGAACAAAGCTTATATTTGTAGGCGATACAGATCAGCTTCCTTCAGTAGGAGCCGGAAATGTACTGCATGACATCATTTCCAGCGGATGCTTTTCTGTAGCTGTTTTAAATAAGATATTCAGACAGTCGGAAGAAAGTGCCATAGTTACTAATGCCCATAAGATAAAGAAGGGCGAGCATATAGAGATAACTAATAAGAGCAGTGATTTCTTCTTTATCCCGAGACAGGGTGCTGCTGATATTACAGAAGAGCTGGCAGTGCTTCTCACGAAGAATCTCCCGGGATATCTGAATGTTAATGTAAATGAGATAGAAGTTCTGTCGCCGATGAGAAAGCAGGCTGTGGGCGTTGAGGAACTGAATAAGCGTCTTCAGTCCAGTATCAATCCGCCGTCGCCTAAGAAGGCTGAGAAGGAGCATAACGGTATCATCTTCCGTGAGGGAGACAAGGTTATGCAGATAAAGAATAACTATAAACTCGAGTGGCGGGTTGCACCGGACGAGGAGAACGGTTATATTATGGAAGAAGGTGTCGGCGTCTTTAACGGCGACATGGGAATCATAAAAGAAATCAATGATTTTGATGAGATTGTTGAAGTTTGCTTTGATGATGGACGTATAGCGGAGTATAATTACAAGGAGCTTGATGAGCTGGAACATTCCTTTGCCATCACGATACATAAATCACAGGGAAGTGAGTATCCGGCAGTTATCATCCCGCTGCTTTCCGGACCGAAAAAGCTTTTCACAAGAAATCTTTTATATACGGCCGTGACAAGAGCAAAGAGGATGGTAGTTATAGTCGGAAACCTAAGCCTCCTTGATGAGATGATAGATAACACATTGGAGACAAAGCGCTTTACCAGTCTTACCGAAAGGATTCTTGAGATAAAGAATATGGAGGGCTAAATGCATAAAGGCTTTGCAGCTGATCTTTTCTTTCCGGGAAGATGCGTGCTCTGCGATGAGGTACTCGGTGCAGGGCAGAAAGGAATCTGTGGGAAATGTGTGAGTCTCCTGCAGTATATAGAAGAACCCCGCTGTATGAAATGCGGTAAGAAACTATCGGATGACGAAGAAGAGTACTGTTATGACTGCAGCAAAGAGGAGAGGCATTATCTAAGGGGCTTTCCGATGTGCAGTTATGTTTCACCGCTCAGGGAATCCCTGGCGAGACTTAAGTATGAAGCCAGACAGGAATATGCAGAGTTTTATGGACATGAGCTTGCAGTGCATTTTAAAGAAAGCTTCTTAAAACTTGGGATAGATGCACTGGTTCCGGTTCCTGTATCAAAGAAGAGAAGAAGCGAAAGAGGATATAACCAGGCTGAGCTGATAGCGGATGCCATGAGTAAGGAACTTCATATTCCGGTGGACACGGGGCTGCTGCTGCGGCCGGTTGCCACAGATCCTCTGAAAAAGCTGACGAGACAGGAAAGGGTAAAGAACCTGATGAAGGCCTTCAGTATCGGAAGGCAGGACAATATACCTGAAAGCATACTTCTCGTGGATGATATATATACCACGGGAGCTACAATAGAAGCCTGCAGCAGAACATGCCTTATGGGCGGTGTCAGAAGAATATATTATACTTCTGTGGCTGCGGGAAAAGGACTATAAGGAGGACACTTGAAGTAATGTCAGACGTAAAAAAGAAAGTTGTAATACTGTTTGGAGGTCAGTCAAGTGAGCATGATGTATCCTGTATATCAGGTGCAACAGTTGCTGAGGCTGTAGATAAGGACAAGTATGAAGTTTATCTTCTTGGAATAACCAAGGAGGGCCGCTGGGTGCTGGTGGACAGCATAGAAGATATAAGAAGCGGTGCATGGCGTGAGTCAGGCAGAGAAGCTCTTATAGCTCCTTCATCAGACAGAAGAAAGCTTGTAAAGGATGGAGACGGTTATACAGAGATCACAGTTGACGTGGTATTTCCTGTACTTCACGGCCTTTATGGAGAGGATGGAACAGTTCAGGGACTTCTGAAGCTTGCTCATATCCCGTTTGCAGGCTGCGGACATCTGTCAGCTGCTATAACAATGGATAAGTTCTTTACAAAGGTTATAGCTGATTCTGTAGGCGTTGCTCAGGCAGCTTACGAGCCTGTAAGAGATTATGAATTAAAGGATATGGACAGTGTGGTTGCCCGTGTGGAAGCTTTCCGTGATTATCCTGTATTTATCAAGCCTTCAAATGCAGGTTCTTCTGTAGGTATCACAAAGGCCCATAACAGAGAAGAACTGATAAAGGGACTGAAGCTGGCAGCTGAGAATGATTCAAAGATCCTTGTTGAGGAAGCTATAAACGGCAGAGAGATAGAGTGTGCCGTATATGGATATGGTGATAATGCAGTGGCTATGGGACTTGGTGAGATAGTTGCAGCTGCTGAGTTCTATGATTTTGATGCAAAGTATAACAACGCAGAGTCAAAGACACTGATCGATCCGGATATGCCGGAGGATAAGAAGAAGGAGATCAAGGATGTAGCAGTTGCTATTTACAGAGCCTGTGACTGCTTTGGTTTCTCAAGAGTTGACTTCTTCCTTGAAGAAGGAACAAACAGAGTTGTATTTAACGAGATCAATACTATACCGGGACATACATCAATAAGCATGTATCCTATGCTTCTTGAAGCAGCAGGACATCCTATGAAGGAATATGTAAATTCACTTATAGAGATGGCTTACGAAAGATAAATATTAAAACAGTAAAGGCCACAGCATAAGCTGTGGCCTTTTTAATCTTATGAATATTTGTTTTTTACTAATACCTGTTATATCTACGGGATAAGATATGCTGACAGATTGATCACCATATGAAGCAGGATACATGGGAAGAGGGCTTTGGACTTGCGGGCGATGAAGCCGAGTAACAGTCCGAAGATAAATGCATATATTCCCTGTACAAGATTCATATGATATATTCCGAATATTGCGGCTTGGAAGAATATGGCAGGGAGAGCGCCAATGGCTCTTTCGGCATATTTCTGTGTCAGACCACGGAACAGCAGCTCTTCTGCGATAGGAGCAAGAAGAATTACATAGATAAGGGTGATGATGGAGACTTCTCCATGAATGAGTGACCCTACCTCTGTATTATAGTCTGCCATAAATTCAGGAAGTATAGCTGTAAGCAGGCGGAGTATATGAGTGACTATAAACTGTATGATATAGCCGCCGGCGATGATCAGTGCATAAAAGGCAGGCTTCTTTACAGAACGTATGCTGTCCTTTATATTCTCGAATACATCCGGTTCTTTCTTTCTCAGGAAGAATATATAGTACCAATAGGAAAATGCAATAAGCATCAGGAGATTTCTTATAAGCATAAACAGTGGTACATGTACGCCCAGCTTATCAGTTTCCAGATCCTCATTTGAACCGAGTAAAATATAACTGCCCATAAAAGCAGCAAAATAAGCCACCACTGTCATCGCAATGGTTGACAGTGGTGGTAAGATAGCAAGTATTAGATTAGTCCACGATTTTCTTTGCTCTTTCACGTTTCTTCTTCTCTTCAGCCTTAATTTTCTTTTCGTCTTCTTTAGCTTTTCTGTTTGCAAGCTCCTGATCGAGCTGCTTCTGATAATCAGCCTGCTTTCCGAGCATCTTCTCACGGAATGTCTTCTTACGTGTGCTTGCCTGCTCTTCAGTAGCCTTTCTTGTCTGCTTATGTACGGCTCTTACGCTGATGATGTAGATTCCGCTGAGCATAGCCTTAACTTCGCCGTGCTTTGGAACATCATCAAAGATACCTTCGTCACAGATAAGTGTCATTACCTGAGGACCTACCTTAGCCTTTACTACAGGAATCTTGGCTTTCTGATATCTCTTAGGAGCCTGATCCATAACAGCCTTAGGAAGCTTAGCATCCTTCATCGGCATGATCTTCTTATCAATGATAAAGAGGTTAGCCGGCTGTGCTGCTGCCTGCATCTGTTCTCTCTGAGCAAGCTGCTGCTTCTGCATCTTATTACCCACAACATAGAGGGCAATAAAGAGTCCTACAATAACTACCATTATAATGGCGAAAATAATCCAACCCATTTTAGTTCTCCATTCTATTTATTTCGTATGCTTACCTGCTGAGCATCAGTGTCTAACTCTTAAAGTTCATGTCTGCTCATCATATCGGTAATCTGATCAGGAATATGATCATAGAATTCCTTCCTCTCAGCCTTATCCATCTGATGAGGATATACAGGCGTAGCGAACTCTATTATAACATGTTTTTTCTTAATTCCAAATGGTTTGTTGTTTTCAAAGATATCATCCAGACCTGACATGGCAGTTACAACCAGTGGACTGCTTGATTTTTCGGCAATTCTGTAACCGCCGGACTTAAATGGAAGCAGTTCCTTGTCATGGTTTCTGGTGCCTTCAGGGAAAAGACTTATACTGAGTCCTTTCTTCATATACTCTGTTGCATCGGAGATTGTCTTAAGTCCTTCCCTTGGATTTTCTCTGTCAAGGAAGAGACATCCGATATCCTGCATATAAAGGTGAAGAAGAGGGATTTTCTTGAATTCCTTCTTTGCAACAAAACCTACAGGTCCCGGTGTAATGGTCTGAAGGATGATGATATCAAAGTAACTTCTGTGATTGCCTACATAGAAGCAAGGTTCATCCTTTGGCAGATTTTCCAGTCCGCGGACTTCTACTTTGGTGCCGCTGACAAAGATAAGTGCCCTAAAGAAACCTCTGACATATTTCCAGGCCTTTTTCCATCCGGTGAGGTTATCCTTTTTAATCTGTCCTTTAAAGTACAGGTGAATAGGAAGGGAGAAAAGTACTGCAAGTATTGTAAATATTAAAGCGATAAAAAATCTGATCATATTTCCTCCTTTGCGGGTATGTGTGATTAGACCGCTTATCTTCCGAACATTTTTGCGGTTTCAAACAACCTCTTTTCAAGGTGTGGAGTGATAGCTTCCTGCTTATATCTCCAGGACCAGTTGCCTTCACCGATTCCAGGCTTGTTAAGTCTTGCCCAGGAGTCGAGCTCCAGCACATCCTGCATAGGTACGATAGCCATGTTTGCAACAGAACCGAAGCAGGCTCTTATCATAACCCAGCAGATATCACTGGCATCTGTACTGAAGTAACGTCTCAGCTTATCACGGGATGCCTCGAAACAGTTCTTGTACCAGCCCAGAGTAGTATCATTATCATGTGTACCTGTATAGCAGATGCAGTTTCTTATGTGGTTATGAGGCAGGAAGTTGTTCTCATTTGGATTCTCAAATGCAAACTGAAGAACCTTCATGCCCGGGAATCCGAACTTATCTCTGAGGTCGATGACAGACTGATCTATCTCGCCCAGGTCTTCAGCTATGATAGGCATGTGATAACCAAAGGTTGCTTCCATGGAGGTGAAGAAGTTTTCACCCGGAGCCTTAAGCCACTTTCCGTTGATAGCTGTTTCATCTCCGTAAGGAACTGCCCAGAACTGATCAAAACCTCTGAAGTGGTCGATCCTTACATAATCAGTAAGTGTAAGCTGGTGTCTTATACGGTTAAACCACCACTCGTAACGAGTACGTTTATGCTCTTTCCAGTTATAGAGCGGATTGCCCCACAGCTGGCCTGTAGCTGAGAAATAGTCAGGCGGTACACCTGCAACAGATGTCGGATAACCCTTAGAATCCAGCATAAAGAGTTTCTTATGTACCCAGACATCCACGCTGTCCCATGCTACAAATATAGGCATATCGCCAATGATGGAAATATCGTTATCGTTGGCGTATTTCTTGAGGGCTGTCCATTCATTATCAAAGAGATACTGGATGAAGTTATAGTAGCCGATCTCGTGCTCGAGTTTAGCTATCCATTCCTTTC
Organism: uncultured Eubacteriales bacterium; assembly: GCA_900316715.1. Lineage (GTDB taxonomy): Bacteria > Bacillota > Clostridia > Lachnospirales > Lachnospiraceae > Eubacterium_Q. The sequence goes on along the minus strand of ONEC01000002.1, from coordinate 38,070 downwards.
TCTCTGCAGCTGTAGGAGCTTTAAGTGAATCCTCCCACAGATACCATGGAGCGCCTTCATGATAATCTTTTCCGGCCATGAAGAGTGAATAATCTTCAAGCCATTCGGTCTTTTCAATAAAGTTCTTATAATCCTCCATCATCTCAGCATCGGTTGAAAAGCCGTCTGCAACGGATTCATCGCAGAATCTCTCATAAGCTGTATGAAGGAGATTAGTCTTAAATGCAATTACATCGCCGTAGCTTATATCTTCAGGATTCCACTGCGGCATGTTTGTAAAATCACTGTCATAGAGAAGATTTAACTTTCTCAGATGATCGATACTTATTATAAGAGGCTGACCTGCGAAGGAAGAGAAAGGCTGATAAGGTGAATCACCGAAGCCTGTATGTCCCAGCGGCAGAACCTGCCATGCAGTCATACCTGAATTCTTTAAAAAGTCAATAAAGTCATAGGCTCCTTTTCCAAGATCACCGATTCCATAAGGACCAGGAAAAGAAGTAGGATGAACAAGGATTCCTGCGTAACGCTTAGGTCCCTTGTCTACCTGATTAGTAACATCCATCAAAATATCCTCACATTCATATTTTATACCCACCACCCGAAGGCAGGATGATTACTTATAGAAGTTGTAAAGCTTTTCAAACAGAGGAATAGCTTTTTCGATTAATTCTGTCGGTACACAGTAGGATATTCTGAAGTATCCAGGACATTCAAAACTATCACCAGGAACGATGATAAGACCAAGTTCCTTTGCACCCTTCCAGCAGAATTCGTTGGCATCAGGAATAGGGCTCTTAGGGAACATATAGAAAGTACCCATTGGCTTAACTACTTCATAGCCTATCTTTGTAAGAGCATTGTAGAGAAGCTCTGCATTTCTCTCATAGATTGAAAGATCACAGGTGTCGTCGATTACCTTCTCTATTGCAAGCTGCATGATAGATGATGGACAGTTATGACCTGTGAAACGTGATATCTGACCAGCCATGGCAACAAGGTACTCAGCATCCTTAGCCTTAGGATTAACTGCCATGTATCCGATACGTTCTCCAGGAAGTGAAAGTGACTTACTGAAAGAGTAGCAGCAGATAGAGTTGTCATAGTAAGCAGATACGAAAGGTGAATCAACACCTGTAAATACAAGTTCTCTATAAGGCTCGTCAGTGATAAGGAAGATCTCATGACCGAACTCTTCCTGCTTTGCAGTAAGAACTGCAGCAAGACGCTTGATAGTTTCTGTTGTATATACAATTCCCGAAGGATTGTTTGGTGAATTGATAAGGACTGCTGCAACAGAAGGAGTAAGCATCTCCTCGAACTTCTCAAAGTTGATCTGGAATGATGAAGTATCTGCAGGTACTACCTTAAGTGATGCACCTGTTCCTGTTACATAAGGAATGTACTCAGGGAAGTATGGTGCAAATGTAAGGACAGTATCGTTAGGTCCTGCCACACATCTGAGGGCATGGCTGAGAGCACCTGCTGCACCTGATGTTGGGAAAATGTGTGCGCCGGTATAGTTCATACCGAAACGTCTGTTAAGGGAATCTGCTATGCAGTCCTTTGTGGTAGGCTGTCCGAGAGTAGGGCTGTAGCCGTGAAGCTTTACAGGATCCTCCTTCTCAAGAAGCTCTGTCATGGCATCCGTAAATTTCTGTGGTACAGGAACTGATGGATTACCGATTGAAAAATTATATACACTGTCCGGACCAAGTTCTGCAGCACGCTGTCTGCTGTAATCGAAAAACTTTCTGATTACGGATTCCTTGCCGGTCATCTCTTTATAGAATTGTGAGATCATTTATCTTCCTCCTGCGGTAATAATCCTTCGCCTTGCGAAGTGCCATAAAATAGTTGTTTTATGACCTGAATCATTATAAAATACTGAGAGGAAAAATACAAGGAATTAAGGGATACTATGAAAATTTTTGATACTCATGCCCACTATGATGACAGGGCATTTGACAAGGACAGAGAACAGGTCATAGATGGTTTACATAATGCAGGAGTATGCGCTGTTACAGATATAGGCTGTGACATGAAAAGCTCAGAGGTGGTTGACAGCTTTACGAAGAAGTATGACTTCTTCTATGGGGCAATCGGTGTCATCCCTGCTGAGTGCGGCGATATGAAGGACAGCGATATAGAGAGACTCAGAAGTATCGCAGAAGCAAATAAGAAGATCGTAGCCATCGGAGAGATAGGACTGGACTATTACTGGGAGGATAATCCGGAGAGAGATGTGCAGAAGAAGTGGTTCAGGGCGCAGCTTGATCTGGCCGGAGAACTGAATCTTCCGGTTGTTATCCATTCAAGAGATGCAGCAGAGGATACAGTGGATATTCTGCTTGAGTATTTTGCAGATGGCAAAAAGGACAGAGAGCTCAGCCCGGGAGTTGTACACTGCTACTCATATTCCAGGGAGACAGCTGAGATTCTTATGAAGACAGGCATGTATTTCGGAATAGGCGGAGTAGTTACATATAAGAATGCAAAGAAGCTGGTACGCGCCGTTGAGGCAATGCCGATGGACAGGATAGTTCTTGAGACTGACTGCCCATATCTTACACCGTCACCTCACAGAGGAGAGAGGAACTATTCGGGATATCTTATCCATGTGATAGAAAAACTGGCAGAGATAAAGGGCATCACACCGGAAGAGGTGGCTGAGATTACATGGAACAATGCCTGCAGATTATATAGAATACGAAATGTTGGAGAAAAATAGTGGAAGATAATTTAAAGTTAAGTAATCCTAAACAGACAATAGAGGTAATACAGAAGCACAACTTCAGTTTTAAGAAATCCTTTGGACAGAACTTTCTTATAGACAGCCATGTTATCGAGAAGATAATCAGAGCTGCCGAGATAGGTCCGGAGGATAATGTGCTTGAGATAGGCCCTGGAATAGGAACTCTTACCCAGTATCTGGCCGAAGCAGCAGGACGTGTTGTGGCAGTCGAGATAGATGAGAAGCTTATCCCGGTACTTGGTGAAACCCTTGCGGAGTATGATAACGTAGAGGTTATAAACCAGGATATCCTTAAATGTGATGTAGACAGTATCTTCGAAGGACGTCCGTTCAAGGTGGTGGCAAATCTTCCGTATTATATTACGACACCTATCATCATGGGACTCCTGGAGGGTAAATCCCATTTTGATTCCCTGACAGTCATGATCCAGAAGGAAGTGGCTGACAGAATGAAGGCAGGTCCGGGAACAAAGGACTATGGAGCCCTGTCCCTGGCAGTACAGTATTATGCTGAGCCATATCTTGCTGCAAATGTACCGCCAAACTGTTTCATGCCGAGACCCGCTGTGGGTTCCGCGGTCATACGTCTTAAGAGAAGAGAGACTCCGGCGGTGGCGGTGAAGGATGAAAAACTTCTCTTCAAGCTTATAAGAGCTGCATTTATGGAACGCCGTAAGACTCTTCTTAATGCAGTTAAGAATTCTCAGGAACTGGACATACCGAAAGAAAGAGTTGAAGAGGTGCTGACAGACCTCGGAATAGATACAAGGATCAGGGGAGAGGCACTGAACCTTCAACAGTTCGCACTCCTTGCAGACAGCCTGTAAACCTTATGCCTTATGAAACCTTACAACATTGTAAGGTTTTGTAGGGCTTTTAAATTGTTTGGATACGGGTGGAGTGGTAAAGTCGTACATGACAGAAACATATCACCGGGAGGAAATATCAGTGGAAAAGATACTTGAAGTTATTAATGCCGAGAAATATTACGGCAATAAGGCAAATGTCACAGCTGCTCTGCAGGGCCTCAGCTTTTCGGTAGAGGAAGGCGAATTCGTAGGAATAATGGGAGCCAGCGGAAGCGGAAAGACAACACTGCTTAACTGTATATCAACTATAGACAAACTGTCAGCAGGAAAGGTTCTTATTGCAGGCCAGGATATTAATGAGCTTAAGGGAAAGAAGCTGGATGAGTTCAGATGCAGCAGACTGGGATTCATATTCCAGGACTTTAATCTTCTGGATACCATGACAGCAGAGGAAAACATCGCTCTTGCACTTTCTATCAAGGGAGTAAAGGTGTCCGAGATAGATTCAAAGATCAGTGAAATAGCTGAGAAGCTGGGCATCTCTGAAATCCTTAAGAAGTTCCCTTCGGAAATGTCAGGCGGACAGAAGCAGAGAGTGGCTGCGGCAAGAGCTGTAGTTACGGATCCGTCTCTGGTGCTTGCAGATGAGCCCACAGGAGCACTTGACTCAAAAGCCTCTAAGGCACTTATGGACAGCCTTATCGGACTGAACAAGGAGCTTGGTTCAACAATTCTCATGGTTACACATGATGCTTTCAGTGCAAGCTATGCGGGACGTATCATTTTCATCAAGGATGGAAAGATCTTTACTGAGATTGTCAGGGACGAAGGTGAAGACAGGAAGGACTTCTTTAAGAGAATAGTGGATGTTACAACTGTACTTGGAGGGGAACTGGATGAACTCATTTAAGATTGCTTTAAAAAATATAAAAAAGTCCAGAAGTGATTATTCAGTATACTTCTTCACGCTTATCATCGGTGTCGCTATATTTTATATGTTTAATTCTATAGGCACCCAGGGACTTATGGAGGATGTTTCAAAGTCCGGTAATGAAAACGTTCAGATGCTTATATCGGTTATGGGCGGAGTTTCAGTGGGAGTAGCTGTTATTCTGGGAATGCTCATCATATATGCGAATGGATTTCTTATCAAGAGACGTAAGAAGGAATTCGGAATATACATGCTTCTTGGAATGGGCAAGAAGAAGGTTTCAAAGATACTTATAAGCGAGACCTGCGTAGTTGGTTTTGTATCACTGGTTATCGGTATGATAGCAGGAATCTTTGGTTCCCAGCTCCTTTCAATCGTAGTTGCAAAGATGTTTGCTGTGGATGTGACAGGTTATACCTTCGATATATCAGGCAGGGCAGCTGTGATCACAATCCTCTGCTTTGCAGCCATATTCCTTGTGATTCTTATCTTTAATACAAAGATGGTCGGAAGATATAAACTTATAGATCTCATGAATGCCGAGAAGGCTCGTGAGAAGCAGATTATCAGAAATACAAAGCTAAGCGTTGTTCTCTTTATCTTATCATTTGCAGTACTTACTGCAGCATGCATTGAAGTGGGATTCTTCGGAGAAGATATGAGTAAGAATGGCTTTATAGCCTGCTCTTTGATACTGATCGTGGCTACATTTGTAATATTTGCTTCCTTCGCAGGATTCTTCCAGAAGCTGATGGAGAAGAGAAGAGGCTTTTATAAAAAGGGATTAAATTCATATATTGTAAGACAGTTCAGCGGAAATATGAATACATCTGCTGTATCCATGGCGCTTATATCACTGCTTTTATTCATATCACTGTGCCTCTTCTCAAGCGGCTTTTCTATCAGAACATATCTGAACAACCGTCTTGGAAATGCGACTCCTGTAGATGTGACTATGCAGATCAGTTCAGCGGATCCGGAAGGCTTCCTAGAGGAGAAGGGGGTTCCCCTCAATGAATGGGCAGGAGACTATCTTCAGATTCCTGTATATGAAGGTGATTCCATTACCATCAGTGATACCGTTGCACCTGTTATGGATAAGGCTAAAGAGACCTTTATGTATGCAGACTGGACAGCTCATGAGAATGTTATAAAGCTTTCAGATTACAACAGGATAGAGAAAATGTATGGAAGAGATGAACTGGTGCTGGGTGATGATCAGTATGCGATGGTATCTGATTTTGATCTTCTTAATACACTGATCAATCCTTCAATGGAGCAGGGAAATGTACTTACACCCGGTGATTATCAGCTCAGCCCGGCATATAAGGAGGTATGTTATGAGTTCATCCTTATGTCCGGAATGAGTGCGGATATGGGAGCGGTCATAGTACCGGACGCAGTAGTGGATTCAGAAAGCAGCGGGCTGGAATGCTCATCAACCCTTGTCATAGCAGATTATAATGCCGAGACAGAAGAGGGAAAGGCGGATATTGATGCAAAGCTTAAGGCTGCTTTAGGGGAGATAAGTGACAGAGCCTCAAACGGTGAACTGGAGAAAGGCGAAACAGGCGTCAGACTCTCAACAAAAACAGAGATTAAAGAAGCAAGCGTAGGAACCTCTGTTATTACAGTATTTCTTGTTCTCTACATCGGAATAGTATTTGTTGTGGCATGTGCTGCGATAATAGCTCTTAAGGTTATGTCCGATTCTCTGGACTCAGTTCAGAAGTTCCGTATTCTTTCAAGAATAGGAGCAGGTGAGAATATGAGGAAGAAGGCTCTCTTTGTTCAGATTCTCATGAACTATCTGATACCGCTTGTTATGGCGGCATTTACAGCCTTCTTCGGACTCAGATATATTAAGGGACTTATATCTGCAATAGGTACTGTAAATATGACTTCAGGAATTCTTTTTACCTTTATCATCATGATAATTGTATACGGAGGATACTTCTTGACAACGTATGAAGGATGTAAGAAACTAGTAAAGGGTTAATATCGGATTAGGAATGAAATACATTTGTCTCAGAAGGACAGAGAGGTTCAGGTATGTATAAAATAGGAATTCTTGAAGACGATATGAAGATGGGAGAAGAACTTAAACTCTTCCTGGAGTCAAACGGATACATCGGCCGGTTCATAGAACCGGCTGAATATGTAGGTCTGAAGGAGGATCAGCTTATAGATAAGCTGATCGAAGATAAGCTGTCACTCCTTCTTCTGGATATAGGTCTTCCGGGTTTTGACGGAATAAAGATATGCAAGGCTTATCGTGATAAGACTTCTACGCCGGTTATAATGATAACCAGTGATAACAGCGAGCTTACTGAGCTCATGAGTATTCAGAGCGGAGCGGATGATTTTGTTCCGAAGCCATTTAATACGAGAATCCTTCTCGCACGTATGGAAGGTGTTCTTAAGAGAACCTATAAGAGTCAGGAAAACGCTGACACTGTGAAGGTGGAACTTGAGAGCGGCGATGCATTTACCCTGGATATTATGAAGGGCAAGATAGAAGGAGAGAAAGGGGAGGAAGTGATCCTTTCCAAGAATGAGCTCCAGATACTTACACTCCTTGTGAGAAAGAAGGGCGTGATCGTATCCAGAGATGATATCATCAGCTTCTTATGGGACAACGATGCCTATGTTGATGATAATACTCTTACAGTTAATATGACGAGGCTCAAGGGCAAGCTGGAGCAGATCGGTATAGTAAATGCAGTGACCACGAGACGTGGTATGGGGTATATATTAAATTGAAGCTCGGGAAATATTTAAAAGAACACTGGTACTGGCTGGTGGGACTCATATTGCTTGTTATTTCGATAGACATTTTCCTTATGACTCTTAAGGGATCTGTCTATCTTATGTTATATGCTACAGCAGCTCTGGTGCTGTGCTTTTTTGTGTGCCTTTATGTGGATTATCTCAGATTGAAGAAGATCTTCGAAGGAACGAAAACCATTATGGACGGCCTGGATAAGAAGTATCTCATTCCGGAGGTTATGAAGGAGGCGGGTTCACAGGTTGAGCAGCAGCTCCATGATATCCTGAATGAGGCTGAATTATCCATGTGCAACAATGTGGCTGGATATAAGAGGAGTCTGGAAGAATATAAGGAATATATAGAGACATGGGTACATGAGGTGAAGATTCCTATATCAACTTCGAAGATGATCATGGAGAATCACAGGGAAGACCCGGTGGGAAGCAGTGACATCGATGTTGAGATAGACAGGATAGAAGGTTATGTGGAGCAGGCGCTGTTCTATTCCAGAAGTGCAGAGGTCGAGAAGGACTACTTTATAAAGGAAGTGGATATTGCCGGAATAGTAAGGGACTGCATAAAAAAGAGGAAGAAGACTCTCATTTCCATGAGAGCGGCCATGGATATTCATGATCTGGAACCGGCGAAGGCTGTAAAGAGTGATGGAAAGTGGCTCGGCTTTATTATCGGGCAGATCATAGATAACAGCATCAAGTACGCTAAAGAGGACGAACAGCTGAAATTGTCTGTATTTCTTGCTGAAGAGGATGGACGGACGAGGCTTCATATAAAGGATAACGGCTGCGGCATAAAGAAAGCCGAGCTGGGACGTGTATTTGATAAGGGCTTTACAGGTACCAACGGAAGAGCCGGCAAGGCTTCAACAGGCCTGGGACTCTATCTGTGCAGAAAGCTCTGCAGAAGACTGGAGCATGATATGGAGATTCAGTCTGAAGAGGGTGAAGGTACGGAAGTGATACTGGTGCTGTAAGGCACAGGACATAAGTTCAGAGGATAGTCGGTTATGGATAAAGATGAAAAATATATGCGCGAGGCCATAAAACTCGCAAAGAAGGCCTATCAGAACGGGGATGTTCCCATAGGCTGTGTAATTGTATATCAGGATAAGATAATAGGAAGAGGCTATAACAGGCGTAACAAGGACAAGACTACCCTTGCCCATGCTGAGATACTTGCCATAAAGAAGGCCAGTAAGATCATGGGAGACTGGCGTCTGGAGGAGTGCAGGATGTATGTGACACTTGAACCCTGCCAGATGTGTGCGGGAGCCATACTTCAGGCCCGTATTCCGGAAGTTGTGATAGGATGCATGAATCCAAAGGCAGGCTGTGCGGGTTCGGTTATCAATCTTCTCAACATGGATGGATTTAATCATAGGGTCGATATTACAAAGGGTGTTCTGGAAGAGGAGTGCAGCAGCCTGATGAAGGGATTTTTCGCTGATCTGAGAGCCGGAAAGATTCAGGCCTGACGGGATAACAGGCGGGTTTTATAACGGGAAAAACCTTGACATGAATTCCAGACTTGGTTATACTAGAGAAACCACGCAGCCGGGGAGTTAGCGGTGCCCTGTACCTGCAATCCGCTATAGCAGGGGTGATGGCTGGTCCGAGGGGTGTTTCAGTTTGGCTGCCCTTGGTAAGTGATGTTGATGTCTGGGTCTTACGCGACAGGTGCCTGCGAACCGTGTCAGGTTGGGAACAAAGCAGCACTAAGTAGGATTTCTCTGTGCGCCGTGAGGGCGCCTGGGCTGAGTTAACTGCCAAGGTAACGCTTATTGAGGCATTTCGAAGTCTCAGCCGCGTGGTTTTTAGTTAATGGGGAATAAACAGATTTGATTGCAATAATCTGATAATAGTGTTATTATGTAAATTAGTTGTTACAGATGGGGATACTATACCCGTAAATGTAATGTGAAGGGGAAACTTATTCATGGATTACTCAGAAGTAATTGAGTTTGTGAAAAAAACATCTTCTGAAAACGGAAGACCGAATCTATATCCGTTCAGAAATCGTTATGAGCACACCATGCGTGTTTACAGATGGGCCATCAGACTCCAGACGAAACTGGGAGGAGATCTGGATGTGATCGTTCTGGCAGCACTTCTTCATGATGTAGGATGGGAAGATGAGCGTCCGCATAACGAAGTGAGCGCAGAGATTGCAGTTGAATATCTGGACAGTATAGGAGTTGATCCGGCGCTTATCACAAAGGTTGGTGAGATTATCCTTCAGCACTCCGACAAGGATACTGAGAGAGAGCTTTCAATCGAGGCTAAGATCGTTATGGATGCAGATCTTCTGGATGAGGTTGGTGCCATCGGAATCATGTGGGACTGTATGGCAACCGCACTTGAGGATGAAGCAAGCTACAAGAGAGCTTATTACAGAATCAAGGACTTCTACAGGAAGAATAAGCCGAAGATTAAGAGATGCAAGACGGAAGCTGCAAGAGCGGAATATGTTAAGCGTATGCAGCTGATAGAGAGTTATATATATCAGCTTGAAAAAGAACTTTTTTAAATTTATATATTTTTAAGGAGTGAAAATAGGGTTATGGTTAACAAGATTCTTAGAGTCGTTATCGGTATCATTATTGCGGTGGGTCTCTTATTAGGTATTTACATTATACTTCCTGCAAAATATAAGATGCCTCTTACCGAGAAAATTCAGGGATTTACAAAAAGCTGGTCAGCAGACGTTATTAATGATCTTAAGAACGCTAAGGTTCCAAACAATGACATGTCTTTCGGAGCTATGCTTTCAAGATATTCAAATTCTGCTTGGACAATAGCAGATGATGTAGTTGATGATCTTGGCAACGGATCAATGACTGTATATGGTGATACATTCAACTGTACAGTTGCTATGGCAAGCCAGATGGCTGATGATAAGAATGTTACATTTACAAATGCACATGTAAGACTTATCTTCGATGTTAAGAGAGAGAACGGAAAGCTTACAAAGGCTACACTTAAGTCAGTTATGGTAAATGAGACAGAGTATGGTCAGGATAATCCATATTATCAGCTTTGCCTTGACTCTATGTGCAAATAATAAAGACATATTAAAAGGTCGGTACAATGTACCGACCTTTTTTTTGTGCCCTTTTTGGGGGTGGATTATTTAACCAGTGAATCAATAATGCCTGTGATAAGAGTAATGGAATCAGCTTCCTTATCCTTTGACATGGCTTCTATATATTTATCCTTATCACGCATTACCTCATGAATGGCATCAACCAGAATATCATCTGTGATATCCTCTTCCATGATAACTTTACTGAAACCGCTCTTTTCAAAGGAACGGGCATTCAGAATCTGATCTCCGCGGCTCTGCTTAAGCGGGAGCGGAATCAGGATGTTGGGCTTCTTAAGAGCGTGAAGCTCGCAGATAGCATTTGCACCTGCTCTTGATATAACGATATCTGCAAGAGCGAAGATATCTGTAAGTTCTTTCTTTATGTATTCGTACTGAATGTAGCCGGGCTTATTGTTATAGCTATCGTCAGTCTTGCCCTTTCCACAGATGTGGATAACATTGTATTCAGGAAGAATTCTGTCAAGGCAGGAACGAACGGCGTTGTTTACTCCAACACTTCCGGTACTTCCTCCGATGACAAGAACAGTCGGCTTATCATACTGGAAGCCGCAAAACTCTTTGGCTGCCGCTGCATTTCCCTGATAAAGCTCAGCTCTGATCGGTGTACCTGTTACCGTTGCAACGCCTTCAGGGAAGGTGTCTTTGGTCTCAGGGAAGTTGCAGCATACCTTGCTTGCCTTTGGAAGGGCCAGCTTATTGGCAAGTCCCGGAGTCATATCAGACTCGTGGATTACTACAGGAACCTTTCGCTTGCTTGCTGCAAAAACCACCGGTACGGATACGAACCCGCCCTTGGAGAAGACAACGTCCGGAGCCAGCTTCTTGATAAGCTTCTTAGCTTCGCCGTAGCCCTTCAGTACGCGGAAAGGATCGCTGAAGTTCTTCCATGAGAAGTAACGTCTGAGCTTTCCTGAAGATATTCCGTAGTAAGGGATTCCCATATCCTCGATGAGCTTTCTCTCGATACCGTTATAAGTTCCGATATAGCTTATCTCGTAGCCCATTTCCTTGAGGCGGGGAATTATAGCCATATTCGGTGTTACGTGTCCGGCAGTACCACCGCCGGTTAGTACGATTTTCTTCATAAATAAATCTCTTTTCATAATTAGATTTTTACTACATGGGATTATACACAAAAGAGGCTCAAATATAAAGCATATTTTTTAGGGGCGGTGAGGGCTTTTCCTTGACTGAATTCGTATATAGATTTAAAATAAGCATATCTTTGAACTGAATTAGGAGGGTACGAAATGACATATCGTGAGTTATATCAGAGCTGGCTGGATGATCCTTATTTTGATGAGGAGACCAAGGCAGAACTGAAGAGCATTGAGGGTGATGAAGCAGAAATCGAAGATCGTTTTTATCGCAGTCTTGAATTCGGAACAGGTGGTCTCAGAGGAGTAAGAGGCGCCGGAACAAACAGAATGAATATATATACAGTTCGTCAGGCTACACAGGGACTGGCAAACTATATTGTTGCACATAACGGACAGGATAAGGGTGTTGCAATATCACACGACAGCCGTATCCTTTCACCGGAATTTGCGAGAGAGGCAGCAAAATGTCTTAATGCAAATGGTATTAAGACTTATCTTTTTGAGTCACTCAGACCTACACCGGAGCTTTCATTTGCAGTTAGAGAGCTCGGATGTATCGCAGGTATCATGGTTACAGCAAGCCACAATCCACGTGAGTACAACGGATACAAGGTTTACTGGGAAGATGGTGCACAGGTTACACCTCCTCATGATACAGGTATTATGGATGAGGTTGCAAAGATCACAGACTTCTCTATGGTTAAGACCATGGATGAGGATGATGCAAGATCTCTTGGACTTTTCAATGTTATCGGATCAGATTTCGATGATAAGTTCATAGCACAGGTCAAGGCACAGAGTATTCATCCTGAGATCATCCCTGAGATGGCTAAGGATATGAAGATTGTTTATACACCACTTCATGGTACAGGAAATGTACCGGTAAGAAGAGTTCTTAAGGACCTCGGATTCACACAGGTTTATGTTGAGCCACAGCAGAAGATTCCTGATGGAAGCTTTCCTACAGTTGCTTATCCTAATCCTGAAGATCCAAAGGCATGGGAGCTTGCTCTTAAGCTTGCAAATGAGGTTGATGCAGATATCGTTCTTGCTACAGACCCTGATGCAGACAGACTTGGTGTATACGCTAAGGATACAAAGACAGGAAAGTATGTAAGCTTTACTGGTAACATGTCAGGTATGCTTATCGCTGAGTACATTTTCAGAGAGAAGCTTGCTACAGGTACCATGCCTGAGAATCCTGCCCTTGTTACAACTATCGTTACAACTGATCTTGCTAAGGCTATCGCTGCAGAGTACAATGCACGCTGCATCGAGGTTCTTACAGGATTTAAGTATATCGGTGAGCAGATCAAGATCTTCGAAGAGACAGGATGCAACAACTATGTATTCGGTCTTGAGGAGTCTTACGGATGTCTTACAGGTACATACGCAAGAGATAAGGATTCTATCGTAGCAGTTATGATGCTCTGCGAGGTTGCTGCATTCTGCAAGAAGCAGGGCAAGACTCTGTGGGATGCTATGCTTGATCTCTATGAGAAGTATGGATATTATAAAGAAGGACTTGCTACTCTTGAGCTTAAGGGTATCGACGGTGCTGCTGAGATTCAGAAGAAGATGCAGACATTCCGTGAGAATCCACCTAAGGAACTTGGAGGATTCAAGGTACTTGCTTCAAGAGATTACAAGGCAGACGAGAGAGTTGACTTTGTAACAGGAGAGAAGACTTCAACAGGACTTCCTTCATCAAACGTTCTTTACTATGAGCTTGAGGATAATGCATGGTGCTGTGTTCGTCCTTCAGGAACAGAGCCGAAGATCAAGTTCTACTTCGGAGTAAAGGGAAGCAGCATGGAGGATTCAGAGGCTAAGGTTGCAAAGCTCAAAGAGGATATGCTGAACTTCTAATGAAACACTGCAGGAGGCGCTACATATGTAGCGCCTCTTTTTGTTATACGCCCGCCAGTAGGATGCACTTTATACGTACGCCTGCCAGTTAGATGATGTGCTTTATGTGCCCTCGCAGTGATGTCGCTTCCCACCCGGGGAAAATCCCCTCTGGTAAGCGCACACTGCCTCGGGCATATTTAGTCGTTCTCAGCCTGGCAGGCTGGTGAGTGCTGCAGAGCGGCATCTCACGCGGGTGCAGCGCGACATCCAGATGCCAGGCGTGCGTATATAGTATTTCATCTAACTGCCAGGCGTGCGTATATAGAGCGGCATCCAGCAGTTTTTTTATATAAAGTGCAGAATTCTCCACCTTGACATCCGGGGCACAAAGTATTACTATTAAACGCGTTTAATTAAACGCGTTTAAGATACGGAGAAATAGATATGGAAAAAAATACAAGCGAATCAACTAAAAGAGCCCTGAAGGCAGCTGCATTTAAACTTTTGATATCCTGCAATGACTGGACAGAAGTAACGGCCAGGGCGATAACTAAAGAGGCAGGAGTAAATCTTGCCATGATCAATTACTGTTTTGGTTCAAAGGATGCTTTATTCTTTGAGGTTTTCAGTGAACTTCAGGAAAAGGTTGTAAAGTGCCAGCCGGAGCTGACAGAGATAGTTAACAGTGATATGTCTCCTAAGGAAAAACTTATAGAGGGAACATATCAGATGGTCAAGATTATGCTGGATTATTTCAGCATGGCTCAGGCAGTAGTGAAGTACTGCGTTTTGAATAAAAAGTTTGATATGGATGATGGAACATTAACACTGGTAAAGCAGCATTTTAACGGGAAAAAGACTGATGGAGAATGCATGCTTATCGCTTATGAGATAGCCAGTGCTCATGAGCTTTTGGTACTCAGACATAAAGAGATAAAGGAAGCATGTGGAATAGATCTGACAGATGATAAGACGCTCAAAAGAATTGTTAAGCGAAATATTGAGAAATGTCTTGCTGATTGATGATATGACTAAAGGGTATAGATTGAAACAAGAGGTATAGTGATAATGATTTCGAAGTTTAGTGTTAAAAAGCCATATACAGTATTCGTGGCCGTGATCGCGGTCATCGTCATCGGTATAGTGGCTGTTACGAAGATGACGATGGATCTTCTTCCTAATATGACGCTTCCATATGTTGTAGTCATCACGGTGGATCCGGGAGCCAGTCCGGCAGAGGTGGAGCAGAAAGTTACAGCACCACTTGAGGCAACTCTGGCGACGACCTCCAACCTGAAGAATATGCAGTCAGTTTCGAGGAACAGTTATTCAACGATCATTCTCGAATATGAGCAGACTTCAAACATGGATTCAACCATGATAGAGATCCAGCAGGGACTGGATCAGGTCAAGGGCACACTTGGAGATGGAGTGGCTGCTCCTATGGTAATGCAGCTCAATCCGGATATGATCCCGGTTATGGTTGCAGCTGTTACAATAGAGGGATCAGACAGCATAGAAACAGGAGACTATGTTAAGAGTGATGTTGTACCACAGCTCGAAGGTGTTGAAGGTGTAGCATCGGTAACAGCTTCCGGAAATGTTGAGGAAACAGTTCAGGTTACACTTAACCAGAAAAAGATTGATAAGCTTAATGAAAAGATAAAGAAGGCTATTGATGATCAGTTCCTTGATGCTGAAGCAGAGATAAATAAGAACAAGGCCGACCTTGAAAGTGGTAAGGCAGAACTGGAATCAGGAAAGAATCAGATGGCCGGACAGCTGGCATCAGGAAAGGCTGAGCTGGATACCCAGAAGACACAGCTTTATGCGACCTCAGCTGATATGGATCAGAACCTGATGGTTATGGAAGCCGGAAAGGGCATCCTTGAACAGATAATAACAACAGTTAATTCACTCACAGGTGAGATAGCTGAGATAAAGGCACAGATAGAGTCTTTCAGATCTCTTATAAGTCTTGTGGATGATGGTATCATGACAGCTGAGCAGTTTGCAGAATCAGTGGGAATGGACATCGAAGCTGCAAGGGCAAGAGTGACGGAACTAAGACTTCAGCTTATTGATAAGTACGAGGAACTTCGTACCGCAGTAGAACCGGTAGCAGAGCAGTACGGAATCAATCTTGATGGTCTGTCACAGTCAATCCTGGATCAGGCCAGAGCAGCAGCTGAAGAGGCAGCACAGAATCCTTATATTCAGAAGGCAGGAGAAGTTATCGAAGAGACACAGCAGAAGATTGATGAAACCGGTGAGCTGATCCAGGAAACCGGAGAGAATCTTCTGGAAGCCGGAGAAAGCTTTACATCTGAAGCTGATAAAAGATTTGAAGAACTTGAAGCAATGCTGGATGTTCAGCCGATTGTTAAGCTTCTTTCAGAGGCACTTACCAAGCTGAATGTGGGAATAGAAACTATAAAGAGTGCTCAGGATCAGATCAAGCAGGGAAAGCTTCAGATCAGTCAGGCCGAGATAATGCTGAACAAGAATGAGGTTCTTGGTGAGCTGAAGATAGCAGAAGCTCAGTCACAGATCATGATGGGTGAGGCCGGACTTACACAGGCTGAGTCAGCTGTAGATCAGGCTAAGGAAGATGCTAAAGCAGCGGCAGATCTGAACAATATTCTGTCACTTGATACAGTTAACGGACTTCTTATAGCACAGAACTTTGATATGCCTGCAGGCTATGCAGGTGGTTATCTTATAAGAGTCGGTGAGGATATTCCAGATGTAGAATCTCTTCAGGATCTGGTTCTTATAGATCTGGGAATGGATGGAATAGATGTTATCCGTCTTTCTGATATAGCAGATGTAGAGAAGGTTAATAATGCTGATTCTGTATATGCAAAGGTTAACGGAGAGGCAGCGCTGCTCCTTACATTTGAAAAGCAGACAGGTTACTCTACAGGTGATGTTACTGACAACATCATTGACAGATTCGGAGTACTTGAGAGAAATCTTGATAAGCCGGTTAAGTTCTCAATCCTGATGGATCAGGGTGTGTACATTGACATCATAGTTAAGTCCATTGCGCAGAACATGCTTCTGGGTGCGGGACTTGCTATCATCATACTTATTATATTCCTGAGGGATATTAAGCCTACTATCATTATCGCCTGCGCTATACCTATATCGGTTATATTTGCAGTCGTACTTATGTACTTTACAGGAATTACCCTTAACATCATTTCCATGTCCGGTCTCACGCTGGGTATAGGAATGCTGGTGGATAACTCCATAGTTGTTATTGAAAATATATTCCGACTCCGCAAGGAAGAGGGAATGTCTGTTAAGAAGGCATCTGTATATGGTGCCAGTCAGGTTGCAGGTGCTATCACGGCATCTACACTTACTACAATCTGTGTATTCCTTCCGATCGTTTTTACTGAAGGACTTACACGTCAGCTCTTTGTAGATATGGGTCTTACCATAGCGTATACACTTACGGCCAGCCTTGTTGTAGCGCTGACGCTGGTGCCTGCTATGGCTCAGGGTCTTCTCAGAAAGTCTAAAGAGAAGGGCACAGGCCGTGGAAGATTTTACGATGTCTTCGGACGTTTCGTAGGAATGGCACTGAAGTTTAAGATTGTTGTATTTCTTATTGTAATCGGCGCTCTTGCTCTTAGCGTATGGCTCTCTGTATCAAAGGGAACAGCTTTCTTCCCGGAGATGACAAGTACACAGGTTACAGTTACTCTCAGTGTTCCTGAGGATGAAGAAAGATCTTTTGAGGAAATGACAGGCTATGCGGACATTCTTATGGACCGTGTACAGAATATTGAAAGTGTTAACACCGTCGGAGCCATGATGGGAAGCGGATCACTTCTGGGCTCACTGGATGGAGGCGGCGGAGACGACGTTACCATGTACGTTCTTCTGGATGAGAATACAAAGTTCTCAAATGATGAGATATCCGCGCAGATCATGAGCTATGCAGAGGACCTGGACTGTGATGTATCAGTTAATACAAACATGATGGATATGTCCATGATGACAGGATCAGGTGTTAAGGTTCAGATCAAGGGACGTGATCTTGATAAGCTGGCAGAGCTGGCTGAACAGGTTGCAGAAGAGATCAGTGATATTGACGGAATAGAGAAGGTTGATGCAGGTCTGGGTGATCTTACAGATGAACTCTTCATATCAGTAGATAAGGTAAAGGCTGCTGAATATGGCATGACAGTAGCTCAGGTATTTACACTTGTATCTGCCGAGCTTTCAGATACTAAGTCTATGACCAGCATTTCAACTGATGTAAAGGATCTGGATATCTATGTTAATACAGACGATCAGGCCGAAGTAACTATAAATGATATCGAAAAACTCACATTTGAATATACGGATAAAATCTCAGGTGAAACAGAGACAGTTCCGCTTTCAAGAATAGTTACATTTACAGAGAGAAAGGAAACTTCATCTATATCACGTGATGCTCAGGTAAGATATCTTGAGGTTTCAGCTGAGCTTAAGGACGGTTACAATGTCGGACTTGTGGGAAGCGACGTAAAGGAAGCCATAAAGAAGATGGATATTCCTGAAGGTTATTCCATAAAGACAACCGGTGAGGATGAGACTATCAACGAAGCTATGAGACAGGTTCTGCTCATGCTCCTTCTTGCAGTTATTCTCATATATCTTATAATGGTTGCACAGTTCCAGAGTCTTCTGTCACCATTTATCATAATGTTTACGATACCGCTTGCATTTACAGGAGGCTTTGCTGCACTGTTCTTTGCAAACAAAGAGCTGAGTATAATAGCCATGGTTGGATTTGTCATGCTTTCGGGTATAATAGTTAATAACGGTATCGTTCTGGTTGACTACATCAATCAGCTGAGACGTGAGGGAATGGCTAAGCGTGATGCCATAATAGAAGCATCCAAGACCCGTCTCAGACCGGTATTCATGACTGCCCTTACAACCATCATTTCCATGTCTACCATGGCAGCAGGTATGGGACAGGGAACAGAAATGTCACAGCCTATGGCAATTGTTGTCGTTGGTGGTATGATATATGGTACACTGCTTACACTTGTTGTAGTTCCTTGTATTTATGATGCACTTAACAGAGAGCGTGACATGAGAGAGGAAGATCTGGATGTGCCGGAAATGGAAAGAACAGATGATGATTTCCTGGAAGAGGCAGATGCTGAGGAGGAATAGAATAAGATGGATATAGAATATAAGGTTGTGGAAAAACTTATTGAGAAAGGATACCACATAACCTTTTCGGAGTCCTGTACAGCCGGCCTTGCCTGTGCAAAGCTGGTAAATGTACCGGACGCCTCAAAAGTACTTAATGTGAGTTTTACAACCTATGCAGATGAGGCAAAGGTAAAGTATCTCGGAGTTGATCCGGAGACCATACGTGACTTCGGCGTTGTAAGTGAAGAAGTGGCTGCTGAGATGGCACTTGGAGCGGCGAAAAACACCGGCTCGGAAGTGGGAGTGGGTATCACCGGTATTGCAGGCCCATCGGGGGCTGTTCCGGGAAAGCCTGTTGGTACAGTATGCTTTGGAATAGCCATAAATGGCGAAGTTTACACCTGGAGACAGGAATTTGGTGCTCTGGGTAGAAATGTAGTGCGTGACGTAAGCGTTAATTTCTGTTATGATAGATTAGTGGAGCTTTTGGAAGCATAGACAGAAGTAGATGCTTTCCGAATTCCAGAGATCAGGAGAATTATCGGAATGTCATACATTGCTTTATATAGAAAATTCCGTCCCGATACATTTGACGAAGTAAAGGGACAGGATCATATAGTTACAACACTTAGGAATCAGATGAGATCTGACAGAGTTGGACATGCGTATCTTTTCTGCGGCACAAGAGGAACAGGTAAGACCACCATGGCCAAGCTTCTGGCGAAGGCAGTAAACTGTGACAACCTGCAGGATGGCAACCCATGCTGCGAGTGCGAGAGCTGTAAGGCTATCGCGTCCGGAAATGCCATGAACGTTATTGAGATAGATGCTGCCTCCAACAGTGGTGTAGATAATATGCGCCAGATCAAGGAAGCAGTTCAGTATGCCCCATCACAGGGCAAGAAACTGGTTTACATAATTGATGAGGCGCATATGTTGACTAGAGAGGCATTTAATGCACTTCTCAAGACTCTTGAGGAACCGCCTGAATATTGTCTCTTTATTCTTGCAACCACCGAGGATCATAAGATTCCGATCACTATTAAGTCCAGATGCCAGAAATATGATTTTCACAGGATATCTGTTGAGACCATATTCGGAAGATTGAAGGATCTTACGGAGCGAGAGGGCGTGGATGCTGAGGACGATGCTCTGCAGTTTATTGCAAGAGCAGGTGACGGCTCTATGAGAGATGCGCTTTCTATTCTGGATGAATGCATAGCTTCAAGATATAATGAGAAGCTGACCTATGACAGTGTTCTTGAGACTGTTGGCGCAGTTGATATAGAGGTTTACATAAATCTGACAGAGGCAATTCATAACTCTGCAGCTGATGAAGTATTAAATCTTATAAACTCTGCTGTATGGCAGGGCAAGGATATGGTAAAATATGTAGATGACTATGTATGGTTCATGAGGAATCTGCTTTTTATCAAATTATCCCCGGATTCTACATCAGGAATGGACCTTACAAGAGAGAATATTGAGCGTATAATAAAACTATCTGAGAATTATACGAGAGAAGAACTTACGAGATATCTTACTATCCTGCAGGAACTCAGTCAGGCTGTCAGACTTTCAAATATAAAGAGAGTTACGATAGAGATGAGCCTGATCAAGATGATGCATCCGGAGACCGATAAGGATTATGATGCACTGGCTTCCAGACTGGATAAGCTTGAGCAGGGTATAACACCGGGAGCGTCCGGCGCCAGCGGTGCCCGTATAGAGGAACTGGAAGGCATAATGGATGAGAAGATAGATTCCGCAGTCAGAACTCTTGAGAGAAAGATTGAAGGAATGAAGGTCGTAGTTCCGGCTTCAAGTATGTCCGATGAGGAGATAAGTGATAATGTTAAGAGTCTTCTCAAAGACAGATTCGAGGCTGCTCAGTATGAAGAAGTACTTAACTTTGCGAGACTCTGGAAGAGTGATTACTACGCAAAGCTGAATCCTATATCACAGAGATATCTGAAAGGTGTTGACCTGGAGGCCGGTAAGGAGTTTACTGATAGTGGTGAACTGGCGGTCCTTAACATCATTATTCCTAACAGGGACAGGGATGGTAAGGAAAACATGGGATACATCTATTATCTTGGTAAGGATAATGCCAAAAGAGAGCAGAACCAGCTGGATCTTATGGATGAGCTGGCGTCTATTGCAGGAAGAAGGATCAAGCTGAATTTCCGTGAGAAGAATGCGAGCGTTGGTGCTGCATATTCATCGGAAGAAGCTTTTCTGAATCGTATCGATTTTGAAGATACGGTTATTAAACAGTAATTTATATAACACTAGGGAGGAAATAATAATGGCAAAAAGAGGTGGCTTTCCGGGAGGCATGATGCCGGGAAATATGAACAACCTTATGAAGCAGGCACAGAAGATGCAGAAGCAGATGGAGGATACTCAGGCTGAACTTCAGGAGAAGGAGTATGAGGCTACTGCAGGTGGTGGAGTTGTAACTGTTAAGATCAACGGTAACAAGGAGATCACATCTGTAAAGATTGCTGAGGAAGTTGTTGATCCGGAAGATATCGAGATGCTTGAGGATCTCGTAATGGCTGCTGTTAATGAAGCAATCAGAATGCAGTCTGATGATGAGAAGGAGCAGCTTGGAAAGATCACAGGCGGACTCGGAGGTGGACTTGGAGGCCTCTTCTAAATGGATATTTACGGAGGAGAGGTTAACCGCCTTATCGAGGAACTGAGCTCACTTCCCGGAATAGGGACAAGAACGGCTCAGAGACTTGCATTTTATATAATAGGCATGCCTGAAGATAGAGCTGCTGCACTGGCAAATTCTATTCTCGATGCGAAGAAGAATATCAGATACTGTAAGACCTGCTGTACCATTACAGACAGGGAAGAATGTCCGATATGTTCTTCACCGACAAGAAATCACAAGGTGATCATGGTTGTAGAATCTCCAAGAGATCTTGCGGCTTATGAGAGAATAGGAAAGTACGACGGTGTCTATCATGTGCTTAATGGAGTTATCAATCCCAGTCAGGGTGTGGGACCGGCTGAGATTAAGCTGAAGGAGCTTATGGTACGTCTCAGAGAAGACGTGGATGAGCTTATAATAGCAACTAACTCCAGTGTGGAAGGCGAAGCAACGGCTATGTACATTTCCAAGATGGTAAAGCCTGCCGGTATCAAGGTGTCGCGTATAGCGAGCGGCGTTCCGGTCGGTGGAGATCTGGAGTGCATAGATGAGGTTACACTGCTTCGTGCACTGGATGGGCGTGTTATGCTTTAACTCTGCTAATGGCGGGTTAGAAAGCGAAAATAATTCAGAGGAGGACACGTTACTATGAAGAGGTTTGGAATGCTTACAAGTGGCGGAGACTGCCAGGCACTCAACGCTACAATGAGAGGTGTTGCAAAGGGTTTGGAGACACTTTTCGGAAATGTTGAAATCTACGGATTTCTGGATGGTTACAAGGGACTGATCTATGGCAATTATAAGAAGATGAAGCCTATGGATTTTTCAGGTATTCTGAGTAAGGGCGGAACAATCCTCGGAACATCAAGAGTTCCATTTAAGGAACTTGATATTCCTACAGAGGATGGAGTTGATAAGGTTCCGGCTATGATCAAGACTTATAAGAAGCTTGAACTGGACTGCCTGATAGTTCTGGGCGGAAACGGTTCTCAGAAGACAGCAAACCGTCTCTATCAGGAAGGACTTAATGTAATAGGACTTCCTAAGACTATAGATAACGATATCTGGGGAACGGATATGACCTTTGGTTTCTATAGTGCGGTCGACGTTGCAACACATGCTATCGACTGTATCTATACAACAGCTGAATCACACAGCCGTGTTTTCGTTGTTGAGACCATGGGACATAAGGTTGGCTGGATAACTCTTTACGCCGGTGTAGCCGGAGGTGCCGATGTTATCCTTCTTCCTGAGATTCCTTATGATATCAAGAAGGTTAAGAAAACTATCGATAAGCGTTTGAAGCAGGGCAAGAAGTTTACTATCATTGTTGCCGCAGAGGGTGCTATTCCTAAGGAAATCGCAAAGCTTCCTAAGAAAGAGCGTAAGGCCAAGCTTGCGGAATCCACATATCCGTCGGTTGCATATGAGATTGCTGATAAGATCCGCGAGAGCTTTACAGGTGATGTAAGAGTTGCTCTTCCGGGACATACACAGAGAGGTGGTGCACCGGATGCATACGACAGAATCATCTCAAGCCGTTTCGGTGCTAAGGCAGCTGAACTTATCCGCGATGAGGACTATGGCAAGCTGGTAGTTTATCTTAACAACGAAGTAACAGCAATTCCACTTGAGGAGACAGCAGGAAAACTGAAGTATGTTGATCCGGACTGCCAGATGATCAAAGAAGCAAAATCTCTTGGAATCAGTTTTGGTGATTAATTTTTCCGGAAATAAAACATCAGTTTCGGAGAATACATGAAGAAGTATATGATTGGGGCAGTACTCTTTATCCTTGTGTTTATAGGGTCTGCCCTGACTTTTAATTTTATAGGAAACCTGGAATACGAGACTAAGTCCGTCGAGGTTGTGGAAAGTACGCTGGATAAGGCGTACATTTCTTATGATGGGCAGAAGTACAATCCGATGGAAGTATACAGCACTAAGCTTCTTACAGGACTCAGGCGCAACAGTATAATTCCGGTGGATGAGTCGAAGACTGTAAATGTAATTATTCCGGACAGTATATCTAAGGGACATACGGCAAAGTATGAGCTCAGGGATATGCAGGGCAGTAATCTCATAGAAGAGGGCGATATGACACTTGTATCCGATGATGCATCAAGCAACGAGTACAGTGTGAGTCTGCGTATGGACATGACCTCAGACAGAGAGTACAGCCTTGTTTTTGTGCTTGCTGATGAGACAGAGGGCAAGAAGGAACCGGAGAATTACTATTACTATACAAGAGTCAAGAGATGCGGCATGACAAGACTGAATGATCTTACAGCCTATGCCGAAGCTTTTAGTAATACCATTCTCAGTGAGAACCAGCTGACAGCTCCGATGGAGGAGACAGAGCTTGGTGGATATTATGGAAAGGATGCAGAGGGAACTTACAGCGTTTCTTCTGAGACAGATGCAACGCTTGATCCGCTTATTGTAACAGACAGTTTTTCAGGAAAAGATGACAAGTATCATACCTACGGTCATACAGTGCTCAGTTCAGATTATGATACAGTCATTATGTCAGGCGTGGCCATGGCAAGGATATCTGAGGTGATTCCTAACATCCGTGAGGTCAGTGATACCAGTGCCTCTGTACAGTTATCTGCCAGATACGTAAACAGAGTGGGAGAAAAGGCAAGATACTTTACAGTAAATGAGTTCTATACCCTTGAGTACAGTGGAAGCCTTGATACTTATAACCTCGTGGATTATGAAAGAACCATTGAGGAAGCCTTCAACAAGGATGATGTGATAAGCGGAAGCGGAAGACTCCGACTGGGATTTGTCGCAGATGAGGAGCCGGAGTATGCGGCATCCAAGGATTCCAAGAAGGTTGCTTTCGTTATGGACAACGCTCTCTGGTATTACAGCAGTTCAGATAACTACTATGCGAAGCTCTATGGCCAGAGTGATGTAACGACCATGAGTGATACGGATTATGGTATTAAGATCATAACCATATCAGATGATCAGATAGACTTTATAGTTTATGGAAGAATTCCTCTGGGGTCACATATGGCCCATAACGGAATCGTTCTATACAGTTATATGATGGAAGGCAATTCCATTAAGGAGATAGATTTCATAGAGACGGAGCTTCCGTATGATGCCCTTAAGCAGCAGGCAGGAAGATACTGTTACTATGACAGAAAAGGTCACAACTTCTATACGCTTTTCTCTGATAAACTCCTTAAGATAGATGTTCTTACAAATGAAATGGATGAGCTTATATCAGAGCTTCCATTCTATGATATGTATGTATCTAAGGATAAGACGGTTCTTGCTTATCCGAATACCAAGAACCTTGAGGATGTGGACAGTATAACCATCCTGTCTCTCCGTGACGGAATAAAGAGAGTTGAAGAGGTTCCGGGAGAGAAGCTGAGTATATTAGGCTTTATGGGCAACGATCTTGTGTATGGAGCTGCAAAGCCTGAGGATGTGCTTCTCGGTGCTGATAATGTTCCGAGATTCATCTTTGATAAGATCATCATCGTTGATAAGCAGGGCAATGTTAAGAAGAACTATGATAAGGAAAGCATTTATATCACAGGTCTTAGCTTTGACAGCGATAACCTGTATCTGAACAGGATCATAAAGCAGGGTACAACAGGTGAGACAACAACCATAGGTGATGACTATATTACAAGTAATCCTGTTGCTGCATCCGGTGATATACATACGGCAATCCATACAGATGATATAGGACTGTCAGGTCTTTATCTGGATTTCCCGGATACTGTATATGTGGGAAGAAATCCGGACGAGATAATAACCAGACTTGCCCGTGGTGACAAGCCTAAGAAGACTCAGATATCCGGTGAGATTAGCGGTGACGTATATTATGTATTTACAGGTTCAGGCCTTAAGGACATGACACTTAGTGCAGGTAAAGCCATATCTGCAGTTACTGAGGGCGGAGGCTTCGTTGTTGATTCCGCCGGAAATGTGATCTACCGTGAAAAAGAGGCAAAGGCATTCTTTACAGTAGCCGGAACCTTTGATTACAGTGAGGCAGGAGAAGGGGCTTCGCTTAAGGAAACCTTCTACAGATGTGAATATATGGAACTGCTTCAGGCAGGCATAAATGCAGATTATAATGATGTAGATGGAAGAGAAGACTGGAATAATCTTATCGATGAGCTGTCAGGCGGAACGGTAAGAGGACTTAATCTTTCAGGCGCAGATCTGGATGTGGCTATCGGTTTCCTCAGTGATGGAGCGGCCTTTATAACAAAGCTGGAAGACAGATATGTTCTGGTTATAAGTTATAATGCAGATTATATAAGATATTATGATCCGATTGCAGGAGAAGAAGTGAGAGTCGGAAGACGAGGCTTCAGAGATACTGTAAGAAAATCGGGAAATGAAATATATACGTGGATGAAATGATGAGTATCATACAACCATCGAGAAGGGGAGCATGCCGGCATGCTCCCCTTCTCGATGATGCGGGCTCGCCAAAGTCCCATATCTGCTGAAAGCAGATTTACAATGACAAAGGGGTTACGCCGTAGTACACAAGTGTACAGGCGCAACCCTCTTTGTCATTTGCATATGCTGCGCATATGCGGACCTTGGCTCGCTTACGCACAGAAAAAGAGCCGCATTACTGCGGCTCTTCTCTTTTATGAAAAAATGTGGGGGAAGGTATAGAATCCTTCATTTGGAACATCTTTATAATACTAAGAAATTATGTCTTATTTAAGTTGTAATTGTGAACAAATGGTGAATGTTTTTATTTTTTTAAGAAAATCTGTGTTCTTTTTTCTTGACTAAATAGGGGTGAGTGAATAAACTATTTACTATTGTTATACGTATTGTAATACCGGAGGATAAATTATGAAAGTACCATTTGTTACAAAAGAGGAAGTCGAAGAAATTGCAAAGACATATCCTACACCATTTCACATTTATGATGAGAAGGGTATAAGAGAAAATGCACGTAAGTTAAACCAGGCATTTTCATGGAATAAGGGATACAAGGAATATTTTGCTGTTAAGGCTACTCCAAATCCAACTATCCTGAAGATTCTTCATGAAGAGGGATGTGGTACTGACTGTTCATCACTGGCTGAGCTTATTATGTCAGAGAAGAGTGGTATCGTGGGAACAGATGTAATGTTCTCATCAAATGATACTCCGGCTGAGGAGTTTAAGAAGGCTGCCGAGATGGGAGCAATCATTAACCTCGATGATTTTACACATATAGATTTTCTTAATGGCATCACAGGTATTCCTAAGAGAATATGCTGCCGTTTCAATCCGGGCGGACTCTTTAAGCTTGGCGAGAGCGGTGAAAATGTTCAGGTTATGGATAATCCCGGAGATGCTAAGTATGGAATGACAGAAGAGCAGATTACAGAAGCTTATGTACGTCTTCGTGATCTTGGCGCAGAGGAATTCGGAATTCACTCATTCCTTGCAAGCAACACAGTAACAAATGAATACTATCCGGCACTTGCAGGAATCCTCTTCAGACTTGCAGTAAAGATCAAGGAGAAGACAGGAATCAGCCTTTCATTCATCAACCTTTCAGGTGGTGTCGGAGTTGCATATAAGCCGGATCAGAAGGATAATGATATCCTTGCAATCGGTGAAGGTGTAAGAAAACAGTTTGAGGAAATCCTTGTTCCTGCTGGAATGGGCGATGTTAAGATCTTTACAGAGCTCGGAAGATTTATGTTGGCACCTTACGGACACCTTGTAACAAAGGCTGTTCATGAGAAGCATATCTACAAGGAGTACATCGGTGTAGATGCATGTGCATCAAATCTTATGAGACCTGCTATGTATGGTTCATATCATCACATTACAGTTCTTGGAAAAGAGAATGAGCCATGCGATCATGTATATGATGTTACAGGATCACTTTGTGAGAATAATGATAAGTTTGCCATTGATCGTGCACTTCCACGTATCGATAAGGGAGATTACATTGTAATCCATGATACAGGTGCACATGGCTTCGCTATGGGATATAACTACAACGGACGTCTTTGGTCAGCAGAGCTGCTGAAGAGAGAGGACGGAAGTATAGTAGAGATCAGAAGAGCCCAGACAATAGAGGATTACTTTGCAACCCTCGATGGTTTCTGGGATGTAACCGTATAGAATGTTAAGAGCCCCTGAGATCGTGTCTCAGGGGCTTTTTGTTATATTGATAAGAGCTTCTCAGCACTGAGCTGCCTGATATCAGAGGCCTTGGCAACAATATTCGCCCTTTTACGAAATTTTGTTGCTTTTCATACTTTACCAGTCGGAATCCCAATCGGAGTCCCAGCTGTCCCAGCTATCCCAGTCGGAACCGGAATCCCAGTCCCAGCTGTCGTAAGAGTCGTAGCTGTCGTAACTGTCATATGAATCATAGCTGTCATAGTTGTAATAATCGTAGCTGTCGTATGAGTCGTAGCTGTCATACGAATTGTCGTAGTCATAATTATAGTAGTAATCGTAGTTATAGTTATAATTATAACCGTCGTAGCTGCTGTCATAGCTGTCGGAATCATAATAGCTGTCATTATTATAGTCATACGTACTTTCGTATGGAGTACTGTCGTTATACCTTGTGGTATGGACGTTATTTCGGAAGAATGAAAGCAGTTTTCCGGAAAATCCTGCCAGCAGTGCATATATTATGAGAACGATGATAACTAATTTTGCGGGACTTCTTCGCTGTCCGTCCCTGGTGGTGGGAGTATAGGTGCTTCTGGGTACTATCTCACCCGAGGTGGTCTTGCCATAGGGACTGGAGCTGTCAGGACCCAGTGAACCACCGTATTTACGAAGACGCATGTCTATCTCATCTTCAAGCTTATCCCAGAGCAGCTGACATGCCAAAGCCTCTTCAGGTCCCCTGTATCGTTCGATACGCTCACCATTTGATTTATTCTTATAGGCTACCCATTCACCGCTGTTCTCATCCTGGTATACACCGAAACAGCATGGTTCATGGCAGTCGGTTCCAATGAAGAAACGCTTGTCCTCAAGAGTGATATTATTCTCGATTGCTCGATCTTTGAATTCATTGATTGAATTTACCTGATATTTTGCCATTTTATTTCCCCCATTCGACGCACATACAGGAACTCTTCGCAGCATTCAGAATGTTCAATGAGATTGAACGAATTTATATAACTTCAAGTACCTTGAGAATATACTCCCAGGTTCTCTTTACGCTTTCTATATCGAGTGCTTCCTTAGGTGTATGGATGTCATGAATATCCGGACCAAAGGATACGGCATCGAGCCCCGGAAGGCCGTCAGCAAAGAGTCCGCACTCTACACCTGCGTGTATGGACTCTATCACAGGCTTCTTCTTATACATATCTTCATATACTGATATCATTGCCTCTCTGAGAGGAGAGTTCT
Organism: uncultured Eubacteriales bacterium; assembly: GCA_900316715.1. GTDB lineage: Bacteria > Bacillota > Clostridia > Lachnospirales > Lachnospiraceae > Eubacterium_Q. The sequence continues at coordinate 9,523 of ONEC01000002.1, read as the reverse complement.
CCAGATATTCCCAGGCAGGATAAGCTCCTTCAGTGGTCACATTTCCACCCAGGGCTTCTGCCAGACAGCGGAGACGGTTCACCAGTTCATCTTTTCTGGAACCTACGCTGCTTCGTACGGAATAGGACATTACAACCTTGTCCGCTTCGGTAAAAAGTATGCCCATGTTAAGAGATGTCTCCACAAGTCCCGGAAGGCTGAAGCTCATGTTCTGTATTCCGGAAGGCATGTTGTAGATGGCTGTGATCACCCTGCGGCCGGATTCAGTAGTCATTGCTGTAGGAAGAGCCTCACTGGAAGGAGTTTCTTCTATAGAAATGAGTATCTCCGGATCTGTCAGCGAATATTCCGCATGCAGCTCAGCTGTAAGAGTTTCGCATATATCTTTTATCTTATCAATCGATGTACGGTCTGTAACAAGAACAGCTTCGGACATCCTTGGGATAGCATTATCCTTAAGTCCGCCTGAAACGCTCTTCAGATTAAATGCAGTGCTGCCGGATATTTCATAAAGAGCTCTGCCCAGCAGTACATTTGAATTAGCACGGCCCTTATCAATTTCAACGCCCGAGTGACCGCCCATAAGACCGGTAACGGAAAGCTTTATGAATACAGGGTCGTTATACAGTGCATCCATGTTCTGGCTCTCTATCGGAAGATTAACGGATGCTGTAACTCCGCCGGCGCAGCTTACAAGAAGATGGCCTTCATCTTCGGAGTCTATATTGAGAAGTCGTCTTCCTTCGAGAACTGACATGTCGAGAGCTGCTGCACCCAGCATGCCGATCTCCTCATCAACAGTAATGACTGCTTCGATAGGAGGATGACTTATGGTATCAGAATCTAAGATGGCAAGAGCGTAAGCAACGGCTATTCCGTCATCACCACCGAGAGTAGTTCCGTCGGCTGTTATCATGCCATTTTCTATTTTTAGTCTCAGCCCGTCTGTAGAAAAGTCTATATTACAGTCAGGTTCCTTCTCACAGACCATGTCCATGTGACCCTGGATAATGACAGGGACTTCTGATTCACGTCCGGCAGAACCCGGCTTCTTAATGATAATGTTGTTATATTCGTCCTGGATACAGCTGAGCCCGTGCTCTGCCGCAAATCCGGCCAGATAATCACTTATTCTTTTTGTATCGCGTGAACCGTGTGGTATAGAGCATATCTCTTCGAAATAGCTGAATACGGATGCCGGTTCGAGGTCTGCAAGTATATTCATTTTAATCTCCTGTTATATTGAAGCATTAAAGGTCAAATAGCTTTATAAATACACGATATACACCATAGCCCATATATAATATGGATTCCCTCGCAAGGAAAGGAAGGATGCTCTCACGGCTCTGATACATGGATGTCGGCGTAGGAGAGCTGTAAGCTGTTATTCCCGCGTCCTTGGCCATCAGCATAGAACGCTTCATATGGATCGGGTCACTGACTATTATAGCAGTGGAATAACCCAGATCGTCCATTATCTTCTTTGAATTGATCAGATTCTCCTGAGTAATCCTTGATTCTTCTTCAAGAATGATCGCGTCTTCAGGAACACCCTGATCTTTTACATACTGGCCGGCAACGAAAGCATCACTCTGATAGCTTCCTTCGCCAAGACCACCGGTAAGAATGATCTTATCTACATATCCGTTCTGATACAGCCATATTCCATGGTTCAGTCTCTCACGGAATACAGGTGAAACACCGTCGGATGACAGGCTGGCCCCCAGCACGATAGCTACGTCAGCCTGCTGCTTTGAGTCTTTCTTGCCATATCTCCAGATAGAAATCATAGTCGAAATAAATATACAGCAAAATATAAGAATAAGCATAAGAATCGTCGTCAGAAGACGCTTATGCTTCTTAGGTCGCTTTCTTTTATTATTCATTTTTAATCTCCCTCAACTTTTTAGATTTTATCATTTAATAGAAATGGTGTCAAAATTGAAAATGCCTAAAGTTCTTCTTTTAAAATGTGCAAAATGCGCTGTGATTTGGTACAATAGTGGGCGAGGGCTGTGCGTTGAAATGCGGTCCGAACGGCGTAGGTATTTTATGGAGGGCAATATGAAAAAGGGTTTAATACTTGAGGGCGGCGGAATGCGTGGATTATTTACCGCCGGTATACTTGATATCTTAATGGAGAACGGAATAGAGTTTGACGGTGCAGTTGGTGTATCTGCCGGCGCTGTATTTGGCTGCAATTATAAATCCCATCAGGTGGGAAGAGCCATCAGATATAATATGAAGTACTGCCGTGATGACAGATACTGCAGTCTGAAGTCGCTGATCAAAACAGGAGATATGTACGGGGCACAGTTCTGTTATCATTATCTTCCGAAGAAACTGGACTATTTTGATGTGGAAGCTTTTCAGAAGAATCCGATGGAGTTCTATGTAGTTACGACCGAAGTAAAGAACGGAAAACCGGTATATCATAAGATAAATAACGGCGGCTTCTTTGATATGGAGTGGATAAGGGCTTCAGCCTCACTGCCGCTGGTGGCAAATTCCGTAAAGATCGGCAAGCACGACATGATGGATGGCGGAATAGCAGATTCCGTACCTATCAGATTTTTTGAAAGCATAGGCTATAATAAAAATGTAGTCATTCTTACCCAGCCTGCCGGATATACTAAGAAGAGCAGTATGGGACATAAGCTTACAACAGCTATAGTAAGCATTAAGAGACCGGGAATGGCAAAGACATTAAAAAAGCGCCCCGAAATGTATAACGAGACGCTTAAATATATAGAGGAACGAGAGGCATCGAACTCAGTGTTCGTTATCCGACCTCCTGAAAGTCTTAATATCAGCAGAACCGAGAGGAACCCAAAGGAACTTCACAGAGTTTATATGATGGGAAGAAGAGAGGGTAAGAGAGTTCTGGCTGATCTGAAGAGATATCTGAATATATAAATTATATTACGACTTTTCCGAATACCTTAAACTCACTTGTCTCTCTGACAGGTATAGGTTTATATGCTGAGTTGATGGATACCAGTGACAGCTTCCTTCCGGCCTTGTGCAGAATCTTGCAGTAGGCTGAGCCGTCCAGGTAGAATATTCCGATGTCGCCATCGCTCAGCTCGGAAGTCCTATGTACATAAACAACCTGTCCGTTGGTATAACGGGGTTCCATACTATCACCATGTATTCTTATTCCGAAATCTGCGGAATCAGGAACTTCATCTCCGATCACCACAGTCTGATAATCATCACCATCAAGGAATTCACCTGTTCCTGCAGAAGCAGGCAGGTTGAAGAGTCTGATGGTGCGTTGACGTTTCATATAATCCCCACTCTTGATAAGTAGGTTTACATAATTCATAGCCAGCTGCTGGCCTTCCTGATTTAGTTCATTCATCGGATCAACCGGTGCTATCTTAAAATATTCCCTGAAGTTCTGTCTTATATTTGTAATACCGTATAAATCGCAAAGTGTGAGAAACTGCTCCGAGTTAGGCTGGCTCACTCCGGTCTCCCATGCACTTACTGCACCTGACTTAACGATGTAGCCCCTGGAAGAAAGCCTGTCGGCTACCTCAACCTGGGATAAGCCTGCGGACTTACGCAGCTCCTTCAGCCTGCTTCCGAGTAAGGTGTTATTAATCTTCTCCATAAATATCTGTAACCTCCATATGGCATGAATGCCGGTAAAATGTCTGGAATCTCATGTCATAACTATAACAGATATATTGGAATAATTCAATAAAAATCTAACAATATTAGATATTTATTCTTGAAATCTAAAATTATTGGAGTTATAATCTGCTTAATTGACAGCGCAAGGAGGGTGCAGAGCCGGGAGAGAGAGTCTCTGTAACAGCGCTGAGAAAGGAGGCAGGACCATGAATGACGTCATCGAACCCTGTGGCAGGGCCAAGGTGTATGTAGAAGTTGACGCTGTATTTACGCGGAACGGCGATATAATTCCCAAGAGTCTCAGATGGCGGGACGGAAGTCTGTATGAGATCCAGAGAGTTACTGACATAAGATATGCTGCTTGTCTTGCCGCCGGAGGAAGAGGACTCAGATATACCTGTATAATAGACGGACACAGCAGTCATGTATATTATGAGGGGAATAACAGGTGGTTTGTGGAAGCACAGACTACGGAGGCATAAAGAGGTGCGGAAATTCGGAAGATTAAAAATCCTACAAAAATTAGGGTAATTCCTTGTGGACAAAATGCAAGTTATAGAGTAAGATGCTGAGTTGAACACTTAGGAGAGAGTGTTTGAGGGGGATATCATAATATTATTTGGAGATGATGTAATGGATACCCAGCAGATTCTTATTCAACTTGCAATTATTATTGTATTTGCAAAGTTCTTCGGACTTATCGCAAGAAAGCTTAAGGCACCACAGGTTGTAGGTGAGATAATTGCAGGACTTATTCTTGGACCAAGTTTCCTCAAGTTGATGAGCGAATCTGATTTTCTGGCAGGAATGGCTGAGATAGGTGTAATCATGCTTATGTTCAGTGCCGGCCTGGAAACAGATATCAAACAGCTTAAGAGAACAGGGTTTAAAGCTACAGTAATAGCATGTGCGGGAGTTTTTGTTCCTCTTGTAAGCGGAACAGTTCTGTTCATGTGTTTCTATGGTTTCTCAGCACCGGGAACGGAGGACTTTCTTAAAGCTGTTTATATAGGAACCATTCTTACAGCTACATCTGTAAGTATTACAGTACAGGCACTTAAGGAATTAGGAAAGCTGTCAGATGAGATAGGAACCACTATTCTCAGTGCAGCCATAATCGATGATGTTATCGGTATTCTTGTGCTTACAATGGTTATATCCTTTAAGGATCCTTCTAATTCCATTGGAATGGTAGTTGTGAAAACAGCTCTGTTCTTTATTCTTTCGGCTGTTGTGGGATATGGAATATACAGAGTACTTAAGATAGTAGATAAGAAGCATCCTCATACAAGAAGAATTCCTATCATTGGACTTGCTCTTGCATTTACGCTTTCCTATCTGGCAGAGGAAACCTTCGGTGTGGCAGATATTACCGGAGCTTATGTGGCAGGTATTATACTTAGTTCATTAGATGATTCCAAGTATATCGACAGAAAGATGGATGTTAACTCATACATGCTTTTCGGACCGGTATTCTTCGCAAGTATAGGTCTTCAGACCAATATAAAGACTCTTGATATGAGTATACTTCTGTTCTCTCTGGCATTTGTACTTACGGGTATGCTTGCAAAGATCATAGGATGTGGCCTGGCAGGAAGAGCATTAGGTTTTAAGGGCAAGGACACACTTAAGATTGGAGTTGGAATGATGACAAGAGGAGAGGTTGCTCTCATTGTGTCACAGAAGGGACTTGCAGTAGGACTTATGGACAGCAGATACTTTACATCTGTTATCCTTCTTATCATATGCAGTTCCATACTTACACCGGTTATTCTGAAAATCTTATATTCCAAGGATACTCCGACGAAGGATAATAAGATTCCGGGAACATTAAAAGCATAGAGAAAAAAGATAATATAATGGATTTGTATAGAAGTGGCAGACAATTTCTGCCACTTTTTTAAATTTTTCTGAATTATTCGTATTCAGTAGGGCTAATTTCTGATATAATAGTGACATGTCTTTGAAAAGATATTGGGGATTATCAAATTAAGGCAAAAAACAACAATATTATGGAGGTAGTTAGCATGAACGTATTTACCACGGATAAGATCCGTAATGTTGTCCTTTTGGGACATGGGGGTTGTGGCAAGACTTCACTTGTTGAAGCCATTGCTTATCTGGCCGGATTTACTAATCGTATGGGAACAGTCGAGAACGGTAATACGATAAGTGATTATGACAAGGAAGAGATTAAGAGAAAGATTTCTCTGAAGACCACAGTGGTTCCTGTTCCTTGGGAAGAGTATAAGATAAACCTGCTGGATACACCTGGTTATCCTGATTTTGTAGGTGAGGTTGAGGAAGCTGTATCAGCAGCCGACGCCGCTATCATCGTTGTATCAGGAAAGACCGGAATCGAAGAAGGAACTGTACGTGCGTGGGAAGCATGTGAGAAGAAGAAACTTCCGAGAATGGTTTTCGTAACAGGTATGGATGATGACAAGGCCAGCTTCAGAGAAGTAGTTCAGAAGCTTCAGGAAATGTATGGCAAGAGAATTGCTCCTTTCCATCTTCCAATCCGTGAGAATGAGCAGTTTGTCGGATATGTAAATGTTATTCAGCAGAAGGCAAAGAGATGGAATGACAAGGGTACAGTTGATAAGTTTGATGTACCTGATTATTCATATGAAAACCTCAATATCTGTCGTGATGCACTTGTTGAAGCAGTAGCTGAGACCAGTGAAGAGTTTATGGAAAGATTCTTTGAAGGAGATACCTTCTCAGAGGATGAGATCCGTTCAGCACTTCGTGTAGGCGTATGTGACGGTTCAGTTGTTCCTGTACTTATGGGATCTAACACAATGGCAAGAGGTATGTATACTCTGATGGCTGATATCATCAAGTATTTCCCAAGTCCTGATAAGTGTAAGTGTGCAGGAATCAATACTACTAATAATGAAGTATTTGAAGCTGATTATGACTTCTCAAAGCCTAAGTCAGCATATATCTTTAAGTCAATAGTTGATCCATATATTGGAAAGTATTCACTTATAAAGGTTAATTCAGGTGTTCTTAAGCCGGACGATACACTCTTCAATTATCACCGTGATACAGAAGAGAAGATTGGAAAGCTCTATGTTATCACAGGAAGCAAGGTAGAAGAAGTTAAGGAACTTCATGCAGGAGATATCGGTGCTCTCGCTAAGCTTGCAGTAAGCCAGACAACAGATACTCTTTCAACAAAGAAGACTCCTGTAACTTATATCCGTGCTCAGATTTCAAAGCCTTATGTATATCTGAAGTATACAGCTAAGAATAAGGGTGAAGAGGATAAGATATCCCAGGCTCTTACAAAGATGATGATGGAAGACCTTACCCTTAAGTATGTAAACGACAGTGAGAACGGACAGACACTTATCTATGGTATCAGTGGTACTCATATCGATGTTGTAAGAAGCGTACTTGCTGAGAAGTATAAGGTTGAGATTGAGCTCTCACGTCCAAGAATTGCATTTAAGGAAACAATCAGAAAGAAAGCTGATACAGAGTATAAGTATAAGAAACAGTCCGGTGGGCATGGTCAGTACGGACACGTTAAGATCATTATCGAGCCATCGGGCGATATGGAGACACCTTATGTATTTGAGCAGACTGTAGTCGGTGGAGCAGTTCCTAAGAATTACTTCCCAGCAGTTGAGAAGGGTATTGCAGAATCAGTTAAGGCTGGGCCTCTTGCAGGTTATCCTGTTCTCGGAGTTAAGGTTAATCTCTATGATGGAAGCTACCATGCAGTAGATTCATCAGAGCTTGCATTCAAGGTTGCTACAGAGCAGGCCTTCAAGCAGGGCTTCATGGACGCAGGTCCGGTTCTCCTTGAGCCTATCGCGTCTCTCAGAGTTGTGGTACCTGATCAGTATACAGGTGATATCATGGGCGATCTGAATAAGCGCCGTGCAAGAGTTCTCGGAATGAATCCTCTTGGTAATGGATATCATGAAATACTTGCAGATATTCCTTATCTTGAACTTTATGAGTATGATACAAAGCTTTACTCTATGACAAGAGGAAGCGGCGTCTTCTCATATGAATTTGCAAGATATGAGCAGGCACCTGATGAAGTTGCTAAGAAGGAAATCGAAGCAAACGCAAAGCAGTAAAATTAATTGAGCCGGGATTATATCCCGGCTCTTATTATGCCCTGATCAGGGTGATATTTACTTTTCATCATCTGTTACGGTTCCGTCTCCGTGGATATCGATCTTTTCTCCAAGGAAGGTAGGCTCAGGTTTAAAGATGCATTTGAGGAAATCTTTGTCACGTGCAAGGATTTCGCGAAACTCTCTGTATTCCTTTCCGCTATACTTATCTGTTACGCCTACGCCATAGGCCTCAATTCCCAACTTTTCTGCTATATAAAGAGATCTGTAAAGATGATAGGTGTTAGATATGATCACAATCTTCTTCGCACCGAATATCTCTTTGGCTCTGTAAAGACTCTCATAGGTGGAGAAGCCTGCGTGATCCATGAATATATCAGATTCTTCGGTGACACCCTGATTCATCATATAGTTCTTCATGGCACGGACTTCGTTATAATCAGTCTTTCCATGATCTCCGGACATGAGTATCTTATCGGATGTACCGAGAGTATAGACGTCGTAGGCCAGATTTAATCGGTCACGGAGCATATAGCTGAGAGAACCATCGGGATTAACTCCACATCCAAGTACCAGGATACAGTCTACATCGTTGAGCTTTGCAGCTTCCGGGGCATCGATTATACGGCCTTTGGTATGGTTCTTAATATATGCATTTAAAATAAGAGCTGCTATACCTGCAGTAATGCAGATGATAAGGAGTATTATTGCTATTTTAAGGAGTTTTTTCTTCTTCATAATGCAGTTATTCTATCAAAATCAAATATTACATACAAATTAAGAATATCTGAAGGTGTACGTATGAGGCGTGTTCTCACTTGTAAGAAGGCGTCAAATATGAGAAAATAGGAACGGACATTAAACATTAGAGGGTTGATATGAAATTTTTAAAAGATGAGAAAACAAGAAGAATTATAGTTTCCGGTTCGATACTGGTGGTGCTGTATTTTCTTCTTAATAACCTAAGTGATATATATGGAGTATTTACGAAACTGCTTCATGTTATGAGCCCGTTCATAGTAGGTGCGGCTATAGCTTATATTCTTAACGTACCTATGAGAAAGATTGAAAGAGGACTCTTCAAGAATCCGAATAAGTTCTCGGGACCTAAATGGCATGGAAGACGCAGGGCATTGGCCATATTTATTACGATATCGATTGCATTTCTGGTTATCGGATGCGTGCTCTATATGGTAATACCTCAGTTGGCTGATACGATAGCACAGCTTATAAAGCAGATACCTGCAGGTGTTCAGAATGTTACCATATGGGCAGAGAATACATTTTCCAAGTATCCGGTTATAACAGAGAAGATTGATTACTGGGCAGCTAACTGGCAGAATATTCTGGAAAGCATTACTACTTTTGTAAAGAACTATATTAATCAGATAATAGCAGGAGGTATAAGTGCTGTATCGGGACTTGTATCCGGAGTCGTAAATTTCCTGATCGCTTTCATCTTCTCACTGTATATACTTGTACAGAAGGAAAAGCTGGGAGATCAGTTCAAGAAGATCATCTATGCTGTATTTGAGAAGAAGACAGCAGACTGGATGATGGTGGTCGGTGAGAGAGCTGACAAGACATTTACAGGCTTTATATCAGGACAGTGTGTGGAAGCTATCATTATCGGACTTCTGTTCTTTATAGTCATGACTATATTCAGAATTCCGTATACACTCCTCATAAGTCTCCTGATAGGTGTTACAGCACTGGTTCCTATTGTAGGAACAATCATCGGATGTGTGGTTGGAGTTATCCTTATCCTTCTGGTCAATCCG
>ONEC01000031.1 GCA_900316715.1 uncultured Eubacteriales bacterium | reverse complement strand
CAGGTTACTAATGCTGTTAAGTTTTCGAAGGCGGGGCTTCTCGAGGACGGTAAGCCTCTGGCAAGTCTTCTTTTCGTTGGGCCAACGGGTGTCGGAAAGACGGAGATTGCACGAAAGCTGGCTGACGAGCTGGGTGTTAAGCTGCTCCGCTTTGATATGAGTGAATATGAGGAGAAGTACGCGGTATCTAAACTGATCGGAGCCAATGCGGGCTATGTGGGATATGAAAACGGTGGACTTCTTACTGAAGCCATAAGGAAGAATCCGTCTGCGGTGCTTCTGCTGGATGAGATAGAGAAGGCACACGCGGACATTTACAATATTCTTCTGCAGGTTATGGATTATGCGACGCTCACGGACAATCAGGGCAGGAAAGCTGATTTCAGAAATGTAATCATAATCATGACTTCGAATATTGGTGCTGATAAGGTGGGTAAGAGCACCATTGGCTTCCATAGCGAGAGGAAAGATAAGTCTGTTATGATGGAGGATATTAAGAAATGCTTCACTCCTGAGTTTAGAAACAGACTGAGCAGGATAGTTATCTTCAACAGCATGGATGATGATATGGCTGAAAGGATTATCAGGAAGAAGCTGGGTGAGCTTGAGACAATGCTGAACGTTAAGGGTATTAAGCTTGAAGTTGACGAGAAAGCATTTGAGATGATCAAGAAGAAGGGAATCAATGAGGAATACGGCGCAAGAGAGGTTGAAAGAGTTATCAGAAATGAGATCAAACCGCTATTTGTCGACAGCATTCTCTTCGGTGAACTGAAGAACGGCGGTAGAATTAAGCTGACAGCCGGGGATGATGATTTCAGTGTTGAAATAATATAGATTAGTATTTTGGGACTAAAAAAGGTCAGTACTGGCCCTTTTTAGTCCCATTTTATATTTTATTGACAGGGAAAAAGAAAAATGTTAGCATAGTCCACAAGTGGACTATGGGAGGTGCCGGATGTTAAAACATGGTATTTTAGGATTGCTTAATTATGCAGATATGAATGGCTATGAAATACTGGAAACTTTTCGACATTCATTAAATCATTTTTGGAATGCTCAGAAAAGCCAGGTTTACCGGGAGCTTACAGCTCTGGAAAATGTCGGATATGTACAGGGAAAGTGGATAGAACAGAGTGGTAAGCCGGATAAGAAGACATATTCTATAACAGATGATGGTCGTGTTGAGCTGGCTGAATGGCTTTCTGAAGACCTGAAGGAATCTACAAGAATTCCACTTCTTATGAAGACATTCTTCTTAGGTGAAAAATCGCTGGATGAGAATATAGCCTTTTTTGAAAAGCTGAAAACATCATATCAGAAAAAGTATGACGGGTTTATTGAAGCGGATAAAAGCCAGGACCAGTACAGTGATGAGTTACAGGATGCGTATAAAACTATGTTCTGGGGCTTTACCATATCTTATGGACGCAGAAGAGCAAAGATGATCGTAGAGTGGTGTGATGAGTGCCTGTCGCAGTTGGAGGAGATTAGAGATGCGAAAAGGAGTTAAAAGATTTCTGATAATTTTTTCTATAGTTATTGTGATATTATTACTTTTAGCTGTTGGAGGCTCATATTATATAGGATTACAGGTGTTTGAAGGTTCAACGCAGCTTGTTACCCCAGAAGACACGAATGAAGTTAAAGACAGTTTCTGGACAACTATGAATATGGACCCGGAAGAGTTTAAGGCAAGTTATGTGATTGAAAGTATATCTGAGACTTCTGCTTTTGATGGACATATAATTCCCGGGGATTATATCAATGCCGGAGATGAACATGATAAATTAGTTATACTTATACATGGTCTTGGCGGCAACAGATATACTAATTATCCCGTAGCAAAGTACTTTGTTGAAAAGGGATATGATGTAATAACATTTGACCAAAGAAGTTCAAACGAGAATACGGCTGAAAGAACCACATATGGTTATTGGGAAAAGTATGATGTCATTGATTTAATAGAATACGCTGAGAGAAAATATCCGGGAATCAGAATCGGAATATGGGGAACATCATTTGGTGGAGCTACTGCTATTCAGGCAGCTGCGGCGCTGGATGATCAGAGTAGGATTGACTTTATGATTCTTGACTGTCCTCTCGGAAATGCTGAATATATGATTTCTGCTGAACTGGAAAATATGAATATAGGTATTCCGACGGACTATATGCTCTGGTGGGGAAATGTAGTCAATAAGCAGAAGCTGGGATTTTCCTATGAGGAAGCCGATTCTATAATAATCGCCCAAAAGGTTAATATTCCAACGCTGGTTATAAACAGCAGGGTTGATGAATTAACTCCGTATTTTATGGGAAAAGAGATTTATGATAATATAAGCTGTGACAAGAAGGAAATCTGGACAGTGGATGATAGTGAACATGCGTGCATATGGGAAGACCATACGGATGAATATAAACTTAAAATGGATGAATTTATACTAGATTAAATACATAAGTGAGGATAAGGACATGAAGATTGGAATAATAGGCTATGGAAGCATGGGAAAAATGCTGCTTTGGAAGTTTTCAGAATCCGGATTATACGGTAAAGACAGCTTGCTGGTTGCTAACCGTACAGTAGATAAACTTGAAGAAGTAAGAGATATTGCGACTATATGCAGCAACACAGAAGCTGCAAGTGAGGCTGATATAGTCTTTGTCTGTGTGCGTCCGAGTGATATGAAAGCAGTATTAGCTGAAATTGCATCAAGTATCAATAAGGATGCTTTGCTTGTAGCTTTGAACGGCAGCATTACATTTGAAATGATCCAAAAAGTTATAAATCATAGAACAGCTAAAGTAATACCGAGTGTGACGGCAGAAATTAATAAATCACAGACAATAGTGTGCTATAACGATCTGGTGAATCAGTCGGATAAAGATAACCTTACCTCATTGCTTGAGATTATTGGAAATGTAATCGAATTGCCGGAAAATGAGGTTGGAATGGGATCGGAACTGGTAAGCTGTATGCCGGGATTCATAGCATCTATGTTTGATGTGGTATGTACTGCCGCTAAGAGTCATACTGATATCCCACAGGATAAAATAGTGAAAATGGTTCTGAATACTATGATTGCGACAGGAAAACTTATGCTCGAGAAGAATATGTCATATGAAGAAGTGGTTTCGAGAGTTGCAACTAAAGGCGGAATTACAGAAGAAGGAACCAAGGTGATATATAGAGAGTTCCCAGAGACAATGGAGGAACTGTTTAATAACACATTAGAGAAAAGAAGATTGACAGCTGAAAAAGCTAAAGAGTCATTTGAATAGATTTGAAAAGATGACAAAACTTCGCAAAATATTGACAAAATAAAAAAATATGCTAAATTTACTTCAAGAAGCAAAGGCGTTTCATCTTATTGGTGAAACGCCTCTTTTTTTGGAGGATAGGTAAAATGATCATATACAAATGGAGCGATGGAAATGACGAAGATTTTCAAAGGTTTTATCTCAAAACAGAAGAGTATTACAGCAGCATTGTTGGAGGAATAGAGAATAGAAAAGGATTTATTCCATATAATATTTCTGAAAGTATAACTGAGGTACTTATTGCATATATTGATGACACAGCTGTAGGATGTGCCGGATTGAAAAGATACTCGGAAGAAGATGTTGAGATAAAAAGAGTCTGGGTGAATCCGGAGAATCGTGGACAGCATATAGCATTAGATATGATGGCACAGATTGAAGAGAGAGCCGTAAATGAAGGTTACAAAAGAACAGTTTTGCAGACCAGAGAGATAATGGAAGATGCAGTGGGGCTATATAAAAAACTGGGATATAAACAGATAGAAAACTATCCTCCATATGACAAACTTGATGGAGCAATATGCTTTGCAAAGGAGCTAAAAGGAGGCAATAATGTCTAAACCGATTATAGGAGTAATGCCTTTATGGGATGATGAAAAGAATAGTATGTGGATGCTTCCCGGATACTTTGAGGGAATTAGTCAGGCGGGTGGCATCCGGAGTTTTCTTATAAAACGGATGAAAAGAGCAGAATGATATTTAAGAAATTTGTTGATGCCTCCACTTTATGAGAGGATGAATTGTATATATTATCCAACAAGACTGGGCAGATTGCACATTGTAAAGCATCTGAGTTTTGTTTATTATAGTGACTAGCAAAGGCGCTGGTGAAACTTTGGTTTCAACCGGCGCCTTTTTGTTTTTAAAACAATGAATAAAAAATGGACCGTAAATGTCCTGAGTCATGAAGGGAGGACGAACAAAATGAATAATCAGAAGCTTGTTCAGCATACTGACAGGATAAATACTTTGTTGGCCCGCTATGGTGTTAAGTTTGGTATCTATAAGAATAATACATTTAAGGAACAGTTGTTTCCATTTGATTCTATTCCGAGAATTATTGAATATACCGAGTTTAAAATGCTGGAAAAGGGGCTTAAACAAAGAGTTTTAGCCCTTAATTTTTTCTTGAAGGACATTTACTCAGATAAAAGAATTGTTAAGGACGGTGTGGTACCTGAAGATTTTATATATGCGTCTTCAGGATATATGGCTGAATGTGAAGATGTTATGCCGCTGAAAGGAATATATTCTCATATTTCAGGAATAGATCTGGTAAAGGGTAAAGATAATGAATGGTATATCCTGGAGGATAATCTCAGAGTGCCGTCAGGTGCATCTTATCCGATGATTGCCAGAGACTTGTGCCGAAAGAGTTCGCCGGAAACCTTCCATAATGTCAAGCTGATGGATAACCGTAATTATGCAGATCTTCTGAGAAAGACCATGGACTATGTAAATGCCGGCGGACATACTGTTATCCTTACGCCGGGACGATATAATGCAGCTTATTTTGAACATTCATATCTTGCTGAAAAGACTGGTGCACATCTTGTGACAGGGGCGGAACTCTTTGTTGAAAATGATGTTCTGTATTATATCAGTTCAAATGGCTCGAAGGAAAAAGTTGGAGCGGTCTACAGAAGAATATCAGATGAATATCTTGATCCGATGAACTTTAATCCGGAGTCTCTTATAGGCATACCACATATCTATGATGTCTTTAGAAAAGGCAATGTGGCGCTGATAAATGCACCGGGAAATGGAGTCGCAGATGATAAAGGAATATACTATTTTGTTCCTAAGATGATCAGATATTATCTGTCGGAGGAGCCGATTCTTAAAAATGCACCGACATATCTTCCGTTTTACGAAGAGGATATGCAGTATGTTCTTGAGAACTTTGACAAGCTGGTTCTTAAGGATGTGGCCGAAGCCGGTGGTTACGGGGTGGTATTTGGAAATACCATGACAAAGCAACAGAAGGAAGATTTTATTGTTTTATTAAAGAATGAACCGAGAAGATTTATAGCACAGGAGATTATAGATTTTCAGGATCTTGAGATTCTGGATGAGGGTGAGATAGTACCAAGGAAGGCAGACCTTAGAGCGTTTGTCCTGATGGCTGATGAACCTTACGTCTGGGCGAGTGGCCTTACCAGGTTTTCAAGAAATCCGGATTCATTTATTGTCAATTCATCTCAGGGAGGAGGATTTAAAGATACATGGGTATTATCTCAGTAGAACAGGTTGACCACCTTTATTGGTTAGGAAGATATACAGAGAGAGTATATACAACACTAAAAATATATTCTGAAAGCTTTGACAGAATGATTGATGAATCGGAGGACAGCTATCAGAAATATTGTGACTCCCTGGATATTCCGAATATATATGAATCAAAAGAAGATTTTTTAAAGAGATATCCCTTTGATATCAGTGTGCCGGATTCCATAATAAGTAATCTAAACAGGGCTTATGATAATGCCATAGTTCTTAGAGAAACTATAGGTTCTGAGGCACTTTCATATATTCAGCTTTCGATATATGCAATGAATAATGCATCTGTAAGCGATGCTCCCCTTATCGACCTTCAGCAGATTATGGATGATCTTCTTTCATTCTGGGGACTGGTTGATGATCAGATCGATTCAGATCAGATAAGAAATATCATTAAAGCAGGAAAAAGAATCGAGAGAATTGATTTGTATGCAAGGCTGGAGGTTGAGAAACCACGTCTGGTTCGGGAGGTTCGCAGAATGATTCCACGAGTGTTAAGAAGTGGAATGAAGTATGATGATATGTCACTCAGCAGGGTGAGTACACTGATAAATGACGTAAATCTTGATTATGAAAAAATAATCACGAATGTTGAAAAAATAATTTCATATTAAGAAGGTGATAATGTGGCTTTTTTGAACTATGAATATAAGATGAAAATCAAATATTCAAAGCCGGTGGACAAGTGCTATTTTACGATAAAGTCAATACCGGCAGATGATTTCAGACAAAGAAATATATCATATGAAATAAGCATAAATCCGTATGTCCAATATTCAGAAGGCGTTGATTCGTTTGGAAATATTCAGATTATCGGTCAGGAACCGGAGAGCCATTCGGAATTTGAATTTGTCATCAAGGGTCTTGTCGAAACCTATCAGGTAAATATTCAGGGAGGGGTGAACACCGGCAAGATAGGAATGTATAAATATCCCTATGGTAAATGCATTCCGGGAGAAAAGATAATGGGATTTGTGGATGAGCTATCGGCCGAGACGAAAGGGCTAACTGATGAAAAAGAAAAATGTCGTTTTATTATGAATCAGCTGTATGAAAGAATACGATATGAAAAAGGCAGCACTGAGATAGAAACTACAGCTGAAGAGGCCTTCGCAAATGGGAAAGGTGTATGTCAGGATTATGCCCATATATATATCAGTCTTCTTCGAGCCTTTTCTATTCCGGCAAGATACGTATGCGGCCTTATCGTGGGGGAAGGACAGAGTCATGCCTGGGTTGAAGCAGTATGCGATGGAAGCTTTATAGCCTTTGATCCGACACATAACAGAGAGATAACGGATGAGTATATAAAGTTGGGGGTAGGAAGAGATGCTACAGACTGTGCCATAAACAGAGGTGTTATGTGGGGTGGTGGACTTCAGACCCAGGAGATAGAGTGCATCGTAGAGAAATACTATTGATAAAGATGTCATAAGCAGCAAACAGATAAACTGAAAAAGGAGTACATGATGATAGAGACTGTAACATCGGTAGATCTTCCTATTGACGAAAAACTGATGATTAAAAAGAATCGAATATGTCCCCAGATAATGAGTGAAGATGATGCGTCGTTAAAAAGGATCAGCATCGTTACAGGTATTCACGGTGATGAGCTTGAAGGGCAGTATGTCTGCTACGAGCTTCAAAGAAGGATAATGGAAGAATATGATAATCTGCAGGGAATAGTTGATATATATCCGGCTATGAATCCTCTTGGAATTGATTCCATTACCAGAGGAATACCTGCATTTGATCTTGATATGAATAGACTCTTTCCCGGAAACAAAGATGGCAATATGACAGAGTATATAGCTGCAGGAATTATGGAGGATGTGGACGGTTCTGACCTGGTTTTTGATATCCATGCAAGCAATATATATCTTACGGAAATACCACAGATAAGAATAAATGAACTACATGCGGAAACCCTTGTTCCACTGGCTAAACTTTCAAATGTAGATTTTATATGGGTACACGGAGCCAGTACAGTTTTGGAGGCTACATTTGCGCATAGTTTGAACAGTATCGGAACACCTGTGCTTGTAGTTGAAATGGGTGTGGGAATGAGACTTACCAGACAATATGGAGAGCAGCTGATAGACGGCATATTTTATACGATGAAAGAACTCGGAATGTGGAAGGGAGAAGTGCCTGAAGTAAGATCTCCGATGATATCAGAGAATCCGGAGGATGTAAGCTACTTAAATGCATCGGCTAGCGGGCTTTTTGTTCCAGAGGTAAAGCATGGTGCATTTGTATCAAAGGGAGATTTGGTTGGCAGAATTGTGGATCCCCTGGAGGGGAAAGTGCTAGATGAGGTGAGAGCACCTCAGGGAGGAATGCTTTTTACAATCAGAGATTATCCTATAGTAGATGAAGGTTCACTCATGGGAAGAATACTGAATGAGGAGGTCTGCATCTATGAATAAGAGAATAATATATGAGATAAAAGGAATGTATCGTGATGACTTCAGAGTTACCGGTTATGAATTCGGTCAGGGGGAAGAATCAGTTTGTATAATAGGTAATTCAAGGGGAAATGAAGTGCAGCAGATATATTGCTGTTCCCAGCTTGTAAAAAAAATGAAACAGCTTGAGGAAGAGGGGAGAATAAAGGATGGAGTGAAAATACTGATTATTCCATCCATCAATCCATACTCAGTCAATATTCAGAAAAGATTCTGGTCTACAGACAATACGGATATTAACAGAATGTTTCCCGGTTACGATCTGGGAGAGACAACTCAGAGAATTGCAGATGGAGTTTTTAAAGAAATAAAAGACTATAAATACGGAATACAGTTTACTTCGTTTTATATGCCCGGAGATTTTGTATCGCATATCAGGTATATGAAAGAGGGATTCACACAAAGAGAAGAAGCTGAAAAGTTCGGGCTTAAATATATAGTTGAAAGAACTGTGAGACCATA
The DNA here is from genome assembly GCA_900316715.1 of uncultured Eubacteriales bacterium. Lineage (GTDB taxonomy): Bacteria > Bacillota > Clostridia > Lachnospirales > Lachnospiraceae > Eubacterium_Q. The sequence goes on along the minus strand of ONEC01000031.1, from coordinate 23,704 downwards.
TGATACAGCAACGCTTAATTATAACTGGCAGGTGTGGGATACGACTGCATTTTCCCTGTACACAAATACAACTTCAAGGATCAGCAGTACAGGTGCTGGTCAGGCCGTGCTGTCCGTGATGAACTTTATGGCAAACAGCGGAATGATAAAGTACAGTGCTATCGGCGAGAAAAATATCCGATTGATCGATGATAAGGATTTTATCTCGGTCAGGACAGCTAAGTCAGGGTTTTATGAGCCGCTGGTAAAAGCCGGGGATATGGTTGAGGCCGGAAGACCGCTGGCAAATATTATAAATCCATATGAGGGGAACATTATAGAAACACTGTATTCTCCGATCAATGGAATTATCTTTTTTATTCATAATGAACCGATTACCTATGCTAATACGGCGGTAATAAAACTAATTGAACATGCATGATAAACAGAGGAGGAATAAAGAATTATGAATAAGATACAGATGAAAACACCTTTGGTAGAAATGGATGGGGATGAAATGACCAGAATCCTCTGGAAGATGATCAAGGATGAACTTATCCTGCCATTTATAGACCTGAAGTCAGAGTATTATGATCTGGGATTGGAAAACAGGAATAAAACGGATGATAAGGTTACTTTCGATTCAGCTTATGCGACAGAGAAATATGGCGTTGCTGTAAAATGCGCGACGATCACTCCGAATGCTGCTCGTGTTGAGGAATATAATCTAAAGGAAATGTGGAAGAGTCCAAATGGAACTATCAGAGCTATCCTTGATGGTACAGTATTCAGAGCGCCTATCATTGTCAAAGGTATTGAACCATGTGTAAAGAATTGGAAGGCTCCTATAACAATAGCCAGACATGCGTATGGAGATGTATATAAGGCTTCTGAGATGAAGATTCCGGGACCGGGAAAGGTGGAATTGGTATATACAGCTGAAGACGGATCTACAGATTCGGTTCTGGTTCATGAATTTGATTCTGCCGGAATAGTTCAGGGTATGCATAATCTGGAACCATCTATTGAAAGCTTTGCAAAAAGCTGTTTTAATTATGCCCTTGATACTAAACAGACGCTGTGGTTTGCAACGAAGGATACTATTTCTAAAAAATATGACCACACATTTAAGGATATCTTTAATGAGATATTTGAAGCTGAATATAAGGAAAAATTTGATGAGGCAGGTATAGAATATTTTTATACACTGATTGATGATGCAGTTGCCAGAGTTATGAAATCTGAGGGCGGATTTATCTGGGCTTGTAAGAACTATGATGGTGATGTAATGAGTGATATGCTTTCCTCCGCATTTGGTTCGCTGGCTATGATGACTTCTGTTCTTGTATCACCAAGTGGGGTATATGAATATGAGGCAGCTCACGGAACTGTTCAGAGACATTATTATAAGCATCTGAAGGGAGAAGAGACATCAACGAATTCGGTAGCTACTATTTTTGCTTGGACAGGTGCACTTCGAAAAAGAGGTGAACTGGATAAGATTCCGGAACTTATTGATTTTGCTGATAAACTGGAAGCGTCTACTATAAGCACTATTGAATCGGGAAAAATGACTAAGGATCTGGCTCTTATTACATCTTTGAAAAAAGTTACTGTTCTTAACAGTGAGAATTTTATAAAAGCAATCAGGGAAACATTGGAACATAATCTATGAAAGATAAGCATGAGTTTGCAATTCCCGGAATAGGGATGAGAATAATAAAATCAGCCGTAGCTGTCTCGCTGTGTATGGTGATCAATATCATACGCGGTGAAGGCGGCATGGTTTTTTATTCCCAGCTTGCAGCTTTATGGTGCATACAAATGTACCGGAGCAATACATTATCAAATGCTTTACAGCGAATGACAGGAACCGTAGTCGGTGCGGTATACGGACTGATATATATTCTGATATATCCTCACCATATTTCCGGAGAAGCTTACGGTGTTCTGTTTAATATTGGTTTTATTTTTATAGGTGTGATACTGGTAATATATTCGACGGTGCTAATAAATAAGAAGCAGGCTTCTTATTTTTCATGCGTGGTATTCTTAAGTATTGTCATAAATCATATCGGGGATATTAATCCGTATTGTTTTGTATGGAACAGATTTCTGGATACAATGATCGGAATAGTCATAGGACTTTTCTTAAATAATATGAGAATCTGTTTCAACCCTGATAGAGAAACGCTGTTTGTATCGGGAGTAGATGATATCTTAGTTGACAAGAATAATAAGGTGAGTGCATTTTCCAAGGTTGAGCTGAACAGAATGATTGAAGATGGAATGAGATTTACACTCTCTACAGTCCGCACGCCGGCTTCAGTTTTGGAGCCTTTATCAGACATAAACCTTAAATATCCGATAGTTGTAATGGATGGAGCGGCTCTTTATGACGTAAAGAATAATGAATATAAATCTGTTTTTGTAATATCACCTGATACAGCAAAAGAGCTGGTTGATCTGATAAGTGCAGATAGCATGGATCCTTATATAAATGTCATAATAGATGATACGCTGCTGATATATTATAACGATACGCCTGATGAGGTGAATCAGAATCTGGTTAAGACCATGCGGACATCTCCCTATAGAAACTATATTAAGAGGGATTATCCGTGTGATGAAAAAGTTGTATATATCATGCTGCTTGATACAGATGAACGGATCAACGCACTTTATGATAAACTGATCAAACAGGAATACGATAAGATATTAAAGATAGTCAGATATTCTTCGGAAGAGCATAGAGGCTATTCTTATATAAAAATATATAATAAAAATGCATCGAAGGATAAGATGCTTACATATTTGAAAAACAATTGTGGTATTACCCAGACATTAACGTTTGGAACTGTTGCAGGAAAATATGATGTTGTTATAAAAAAGAATAGTTTTAATGAAATGGTAAAAAGAGTCAGAAAAAAGTACGAACCATTTATTGGAATAAAAACCTGTAATTAAAGCTTTTAATAATCCTCCTATATTGGTATACTATTCTTCATTAAACAGCTCAGCTGAGTTTGAAGTAGTGTATACACGGAGGAAAAACTTAAATGCAGCAGCAGAAGAAGATGGCGCTTATCAATGATGTCACAGGCTTTGGAAGATGCTCCATAGCGGTAATGGCGCCGATCATATCAGCCATGAAGATACAGGCAGTTACTGTACCTACGGCAATCTTATCGACACATACACAGTTCCCGGAGTATTTCTTTGATGACTATACTCCTAAGATGAGGGACTACATACAGACATATAAGAATCTGAAGATGGAATTCGACGGGATTGCTACGGGATTCCTTGGTTCCAAGGAACAGGTTGATATAGTTATAGATTTTATTCATACATTTAAGACAGATAAGTCAGTGATCCTTATCGATCCCGTAATGGGTGATTACGGACAGCTTTATAAGACATATACACCGGAAATGTGTGAGAAGATGAAGGAACTGGTAGGATATGCGAATATTCTTACACCGAATCTTACAGAACTCTGCACGCTTCTGGGCAGAGATTACGGCAGCGGAAAGTTCAGTATAGACGAGCTGCATGATATGTGCCTTGAACTTTCAGAAAAAGGCCCGGATCATATAGTGGTTACGGGAATTCCATTCCATAAAAAACAGATAATGAACTATATCTACAGTAAGGGCGAAGATCCTCAGATCGTTATGGTGGACAGGATCGGAGAAGACAGAAGCGGTACGGGAGATGTCATAAGCTCCGTTATCGCAGGAATGTACATGAACGGCCACAGCTTCTATGATTCAGTCAGAAAGGCTGCAGAGTTTGCTTCAAAGTGCATAAAGTACTGTGAAGATAATAAGGTTCCATCTTATTGGGGACTTTGTTTTGAAATGTACATGAAAGACCTTATGGAGGATTAGTTATGATTCTATATACAGTAACCGGAAATGTGGGAAGCGAAGGATATCTGGATATTTCGAAAAGCGGAGACCTGACAGGTAAGAATATATACGTTAACATGACTAACAAGTGCCCATGTAACTGCACATTCTGCCTTCGCCATACAAAGGAAATGATGGAGGGCAACAACCTCTGGCTTAAGGATGGGGAGCCTGAAGTAGATGAGGTTCTCGGACTTTTTGCTCAGTATGATCTGAGTGTTATAAATGAGCTGGTATTCTGTGGATTCGGAGAACCGCTGGAAAGACTTGATGATGTTTGTACTGTGGTTGATACGTTAAAGCAGAAATATCCGGCACTGAAGGTAAGAGTAAATACCATAGGTCTGGCAAACCTGATCTATGACCGCGATATTACACCGGAACTCAGTGGAAGAGTGGATACTATATCAATCTCACTGAATGCACCTAATGAAGAAGAATTTCTGGAGCTGACTCGTTCAAGATTCGGCATTAAGTCCTATGAAGCTCTGAAGGAATTTGCGGTTCTGGCTAAAAGATATGTTCCTAATGTGGTAATGACAGTAGTTGAACAGGTTATGCCGGAAGAAAAAATAGAGATATGCCGGAAGATATGCGATGAACTGGGTGTTACATTAAGAGTAAGACCTTTTGAAAATTAGAGAATGAGTAGGGAACTTTTATAGAGACATTACTATAAAAAGTTCCCTATTTTTATACACTAAATAAAAATGAAAGTGTTTTCATTTTTTATATTGACAAAAAGTAAGTCGGTATTTAAAATGAAACTATATTCATTTTTTGACGAGGTGGATGGAATGCCTAAAGTTACACAGGAATACATAGATAATAAAAAGAAGTTTATCGTAGATGCAGCTTATCAGGTATGTCTCCGTAAGCCGGTTGAGATGGTGACAATGACGGATGTTATTGAAAAGACTGGCCTTTCTCAGGGAGGTATCTATAGATTTTATAAGGATCTGGAAGAAATCTTAAGTGATGTTATAGCCGGAATGAGACTGAACTATAACATCATTGATGACATGGAACAGCTCTTTAGTGCAAAGGAAGAACTGAGCTTTGAAGAAGGAGTGCATAAGATCTGTGACATTCTGGCTGATGTGATGGAAAAGCATCTGATGGATATTCAGAAGATTAATTTTGACCTTACTGTCCTTGCAATTAATGAACCTGAAAGAGCAGAAAAAATTATCGGCGGAATAAAAGGACAGAGCAGTTTCGGTTATCTGGCTGAAGTGGCAATTCCTAATCTGTTTATGGAAAGCAAAAAGAGAAAATATAAGCTCAGGGATAAGCCGGAGAATATATCAAATTTCATTTCGTCTGCATATACAGGAATTGAAATGAACTGTATCCTTACAGCCTGCTATAAGGCACCTATGGGAGCACAGTGTAAGCCAAGACCGCTTTTTGATACTCTTGCAAAATCAATCATTTACTTATGCGGAGGAGAAGAATAATGGGAACGAATCCAAAGCCAACCGGGATATATGCAGTCGGAACGACAACATTTACGGCAAAAGAGGAGAGAGATGAAGTACTTCGTCCCGGTACCAGAAGAAAAATTTCAGCACGCGTCTACTATCCCGTAACAAAGGAATCTGTGAAAGGCCTCAAGAAGACAATGTACATGTCTCGTGATATGTTTAAGGGGCTGAAAGATGCCTTTAAGTTTCCACTTAATTACGATAAGGAAACAGCGGCAGGAAATAATATTTCTGAGTGTTACAAGGATGCTCCACAGATTTCTGGCGAGAAGTTTCCGCTTATCATATTCAATCATGGATATCAGTCCTTCAGGGAGGGCAATTCATTTCTCTGTATTGAGCTTGCGTCTCACGGATATGTGGTCATGACAGTAGGTCATCCGTTGGAGGGAGTCTGCACTGAGTATGATGACACAGCTCCGATTTTTGGGGATAAGAAGCTGTTAAAGCTGGCGAATAAACCGCTGATTCCTAATATTCTAGCGCTAAACAAGCTTTGTAAAATGAAAGGTACAGATAAAGAACTTATTAATGCAATTGACAAATACCAGGAGAGGTTTGGGAGGTTTATGATAAGGCGCCTTCCTGAATGGGAGAAGGATATTTATACTGCACTGAACTATGCTAAGCAGAATATGGGGGATATGATTGATTTTGATAAGGGCATCGGCCTGGCCGGCCATTCGATGGGAGGGGCGGCTGCTTATTATCTTTGCATGAAGGATCCCCAGTTTAAGTGTGGTGCCAATATAGATGGTATGCTGTTTGGACGGTATAAAGATAAGGTTATGGATAAGCCGTTCCTTATGATAGCCTGTGCTGAACATGAGGTGCTGGCGGCAAGAGTCTGCAGTATGCATTCGGTACCTGCTTATAAGGCAGTGTTCAGGAATATGAAGCACGTTGGCTTTTCGGATATGAAGCATGCAATTCCGAAGTTTTTGTCGAGTATGACAGGCAAGCTTGATGCGGATAGTATGCATGAGAATCTGTGCAGGTGCCATGTGGCATTTTTTGATGCACACCTGAAGCAGACCTGTGAAACAGTTGATGTGAAGTCTAATGATGTGATGAGATTTGAAGTGTTTGCCGATTTTTAAATTATTTGTAAACATACTGTTAATAAAACTATATTTTTTCCCAAAAAGATGAGAAATCCTTATCATTTATATCCTTCAAGGTTTCGGTCAGACCCTCCAGCGCAGTGGTTCCGAGATCATCATGGGCAGTATAGCCCTTTGGTTCAGTGAAACGTATAAGATCCATGCTGTAATTTGGTGCCTCGTCGAACTTTTCAGCAGTCCTAATGCCGAGCTGAAGACTATTTTTTGCTGCAGCCGGATCTTTTAATTTAAATTCAGCATAGGCCTTATATATGTATAGAACGCTGATGATCTTATCAAGATAAAATGGGTTATCATTGGTTTTCAGACCGCTGAATGATATGATTGCCCAGTCAGCCATATCTTTGATTGCTTTGTAGCGCTTATTTGAGATATAGATTTTTATGAATCCAATAGAAATATTCATAAGATTGGACATGTTGCCGAGCAGTGCCTCTGTCAGAGCATTGCCGGCTTCTTTATATCTCTTGGTATTATTGGCCAGTATAATGCCTATAATACTGTCATAGATACCGTTTGGATTATTATCTTTAAGCAGGTCGATGGCATGGTCGATCTCGCCGAGTTTTACATATCCCTGAGCTATAGAACCGGCTATGCTGAGTGTACTGATTCTTGGATTTGTATTCTGAGAAAGCAGGAGCTTGGAAGATTCAAGAAGCTCTATGCCGCGTCGGATAAGCTTTTCGTCACTGCCTTCCATTCCGAAGGTCATGTACATAATACCGCTCCAATATACAATATCAAAGGTATTAGGATATTTTTTAAGCGCCTTTTCAGCCTCTGAAAGTCCGCTCATATCCTTTTTTGCCAGGTAGACTGTCAGGCGCTTCAGCACAGCCTCACTTCGATTGTCCTTCATCTCATAACCGAGAAGAACATCTATTGATATATCAAAGAAATCGGCAATTTCAACCAGAGTCGTGATTTCCGGTACAGACAGACCTGCTTCCCATTTATATACCGCACCAACTGTAACACCAAGTACCTCGGCCAGCTGTTCCTGGGTGAGGCTTCTCTCTTTTCTGAATGTTCGGATATTTTCTGCTAATTTTATATTCATATCTATATCTCAACTTTCGTTATTCTTCCTGTAGTGATTTGGTGAATGACCAAAATGTCTTTTAAATGCTTTGGAAAATGTAAACAGATCGTTATATCCTACGGAACTGGATATTTCCTGTATGCTTTTGTTGGTGTTGGTAAGCATATTCATGGCCATTTTCATACGATATATAATAAGGTACTGCTGCAGGGTATAGCCGGTGGCGTCTTTAAATAATCTGGTGAGATAGCTTCTGTTAAGGCCACAGGCGTAAGCGATATGCTCAACAGTGATCGGTTCGGAATATTTCAGTTTGATGTAGCCGATTACATTTCTGATATAGAGAAGAGAAGGCTCCACGTAGGAGTCTATTTTATTGTCGGAGAATTCTGCCATATAGTAGAAAATCTTATAGAGGTTTCCCAGACAATAATATTCCTTGTCATCATTATCAAGAATATCCAGAAGAAGATCCACTATATCATCCCAATGCTCAGTAGGAGTGAATATAGGATGCTGCTCAGATATTCCGGCTTCTTTGAATATTACAGGAAGCTTTGGACCGCCTACATGAAGCCAGATATATTCCCATGGTTCTTTGTCATCGGCCTGATAAAAGGCATGGATATCCTCAGGGATTATAAATGCCTGGCCGCTGTGAACATCGTGTCTCACACCATTAAGTTCAAGATGGCCTTTTCCGGAAACTACAAAATGAATAATAGATCGCTGTGATATCGTACGTTCATATGAGTAATTCGGAATACAGGCATAACGTCCCATCTCATATAATGAAAAATCATCTGAGCTTTCCCAGTTTATAAATTTACAAAAGTCAACCCCGACAAGAACTTCATCCATAAGTAACACCCCATTTATAACAAATATCTGATTGTCGCATTATGACATATTTATATCATATTATAACATTACTATTTAAAAATGTGTATTTTATAATTTTTCCATATTGATGTCACATATTAACATTCAGGAAGGAAGCAAAATGAATATTATAGTACACGAAGAATCAAAGCAGTTTCATCTATGTAATGATTATATCAGTTATGTCATGTATGTACAGCCAAATGGTGAGCTGGGTCAGTTATATTTCGGAAAAAAGATACATGACAGGGAGGATTTCAGTCATCTGGTTAATTGCTGTCTGATGGCTGTAACACCATATTACGATGAAAGTACATTTTTTTCACTGGAAAAGAACCGACAGGAATACCCTTCTTTCGGAACGGGTGATTTTGGTACACCTGCTTTTAAGATTATAGATCAGAACGGATCAGGAGTCAGCTGCTTTAAGTATGTAACTTACTCTATAAGCTCTGTTAAGAAGAAGCTTCCGGGTCTTCCGGCTACATATGCAGACGAGGGAGAAGCCCTCAGCCTGGAGATTGAGCTTAAGGATGATGTGAATGATATGCAGCTCTTCCTTACATATTCCATATTTAAGGACTATCCGGTCATTACAAGAAGTGCACGTTTTGTTAATGGAGGAGCTGAAGAGGCAGTTCTGGACAAGGCTCTCAGCTTATGCCTTGACCTGCCGGACAGCGATTATGAATGGATTCAGTTCTCGGGGGCATGGGCGCGCGAGAGAAATGTTATTACAAAAAAACTTGATAAAGGAATTACGGCTGTTGAGAGCAGAAGAGGCCATTCCGGTGCGAATGAGAATCCTTTTGTTATTATCAAAAGACCTAATACAGATGAAACAAATGGCGAGGCAATGGGCTTCTCGCTTCTCTACAGCGGTAACTTTATCATGCAGGCTGAGAGTGATGCAGATGGAAAACTCAGGATCCTTTCAGGAATACATCCGGACACATTTTCCTGGATCCTTAAAAGCGGTGAAAGCTTTGTGACTCCGGAATCGGTGATTACATGGAGCGATAAGGGCCTGAACGGATTAAGCCAGACAATCCACAGCTTATATAATAATCATCTGGTAAGAGGTAAATGGAAGAACAGCGAAAGACCTATTCTTCTGAATAACTGGGAAGCAACCTATATGGATTTTACAGAAGAAAGTATCCTTAAGATTGCTTCAAAGGCAAAAGAGGCAGGAGCTGAACTTTTTGTACTTGATGATGGCTGGTTTGGCGCAAGAGATGATGATTCAAAAGGTCTTGGAGATTGGGTAGAGAATCCTGATAAGCTTCCGGAGGGAATAAAAGGACTTGCTGAAAAGGTAGAAGCAATGGGCCTTAAGTTCGGCTTCTGGATAGAGCCGGAAATGGTTAATCCTGACAGTGATCTCTATAGAACTCATCCTGACTGGGCTTTCTCTATTCCGGGAAGAAACAGGACCCTCAGCAGACATCAGATGGTGCTGGATTACTCTCGTGAAGAAGTGGTCAATTATATCCACGACATGCTCTACAGGATACTTAAGGATTCCAAGGTGAGCTATATAAAGTGGGATATGAACCGTTCGATAACTGAGTGCTTCAGCAGAGAGCTGTCCGGAAGAGAGCAGGGAATGGTATATCACAAGTACATTCTCGGAGTATACAGTCTGTATGAAAGACTGATGAGTGAATTCCCTGATATTCTTTTCGAATCCTGCGCCAGCGGCGGTGGAAGATTTGATGCGGGAATGCTCTATTATGCACCACAGGCATGGTGCAGCGATAATACGGATGGCGAGGACAGAATATTCATTCAGTATGGAACATCCTATGGTTATCCGATTTCGTCAATGGGGGCACATGTTTCTGCAGTTCCTAACCAGCAGACAGGAAGAACAGTGCCTATTACCATGAGGGGCGATGTGGCAATGTTCGGAGCTTTTGGATATGAGCTGGATCTTAATCATATAAGTGAAGAAGAATTTAAGATTGTACAGAGCCAGATCAGATTTGTAAAGGAACATCGAAAGCTTCTTCAGTATGGAACATTGTATCGACTGAGATCTCCATTTGAGGCAGATCAGGCAGCCTGGATGGTAGTATCTCAGGATAAAAAAGAGGCGATTCTTGCTGTATATACCATGAGAGCGGTTATAAATAAACTTCCGGGATATTTGAAGCTGCAGGGACTTGATCCTGATGCCGAATATAAATGCAACGGAAAGAAATATTACGGGGATGAGCTTATGCAGATGGGTATTCCGATGAATCAGGAGTGTATATCCGGATACTGCATAAACAATGACGGAAGTTCAGCTGCTATAGTGTTTAAGGCAGAATAGCGATTGCCGCATGTCACATTTTGACATATTAAGAACACATATGAACATACCAAATGATAATTTTGTGTTATAGAATGAAAATCGTATTAGGGCAAATAACATGAAAGGGTTATATATTTTTCTACAAAAGGAGAGGGACCTATGAGAAAAAAGATTTTACCGGCTATACTCAGTATGGCGCTTGTTGCATCATTGGCAGGCTGTGGCGGGTCAGATGCAGGAACTACAGAGGCAGCTACAAAGGAACAGGCTACAGAAGCTGCCACAGAAGCAGCTTCAGAAGCAGCATCTGAAGAGAAGCCTGATTCTATCGGAAGCAGTGTTGAGGGTGAGATATCAATTACAATCTGGGATAACAACCAGAGAGCAGGACTGCAGGAGATAGTTGATGACTGGTCAGCTGAGTCAGGTGTAAAGGCAACCATTCAGGTTGTTGACTGGAACGATTATTGGACATTACTTGAGGCTGGTGCTTCAGGTGGAGAGCTTCCTGACGTATTCTGGATGCATTCAAATCAGGCTCAGAAGTATATGGAGAACGATATGCTTCTTGATCTTACAGACAGAATAGCTGCAAGCAACAAGATCAAGCTTGATGATTACTATGAAGGCATCACAAGCCTTTACAGCTACAATGGCAAGCAGTATGCAGTGCCAAAGGATATAGATACTATCGCATTATGGTATAACAAGACCATGTTTGATGAGTGTGGAGTTCCTTATCCTGATGATACATGGACATGGGATGACTTCGCAGATGCAGCAGCAAAGCTTACTACAGAAGAACATTGGGGATATGCTATTGCCCCTGGTAACAATCAGGATTCATTCTACAACGTGATCTATTCAATGGGTGGATATGTAATAAGCGATGATAAGAAGACTTCAGGATACGATGATCCTAATACAATTAAGGCTATGGAATTCGTAACTGATCTTGTTCATAAGGGATACTGCCCTGATCTTGCTACTATATCAGAGACAGGTGCAGATGCACTTTTCCAGGCAGGCAAGGTTGCTATGGTAACACAGGGATCATGGATGCTTGCAGCATTTAAGGACAATGAATATACACATGACAACTGTGATGTAGCAGTTCTTCCATATACAAATACACCTGATGACCGTGTATCTATCTACAATGGACTTGGATGGGCAGCATCAGCAAATACAAAGAATCCTGATGCAGCATGGAGCCTTATTGAATACCTTGGAACCAAGGAAGCACAGATCAAGCAGGCAGAGCTTGGTGTAACAATGGCAGCTTATAAGGGCGTTTCTGATGAGTGGGTTAACAGTGTTGACTGTTTCAATCTTGACGGACATATGCAGATGCTTAACGCAAAGCTTGTATTCAGACCATATTCTAAGTACACAACAGTATGGGAAGACATGCAGACAGAGAAGTTCAAGGAGGCTTGGACAGGAGATAAGGATACAGCAGAAGTTTGTAAAGATATAGCAGCGGAGATGAATGCTACGCTGGCTGAAGAGTAGGTTTTAGATTAGGAGGATATCCTAGTGGTTAAAAAGAAAAGATTAACAAAATCTGCGACAAAGGAAACATTTTGGGGTTGGATATTTGTTTTTCCGACAATGATCGGTCTGGCGATTCTGAACTTCTATCCGATGATCTATACTGTATATCAGAGCTTTTTTAAGACCGGCGATTTCGGCAAAGGAAATGTATTTGTCGGACTGGCAAATTATAAGAAGGTATTCGGTGACACAGAGGTATGGCAGGCATTATGGAATACGATCAAGTATGCAATTGTCGAGGTTCCATTTTCTATAGTTATAGCACTTGTGCTTGCTGCACTCATACATCGTAAGCTTCCGGGATATAAAATATTTAGAACAATATTCTTCCTCCCAATGGTTGTAGCTCCTGCAGCAATAGCAATGGTATGGAAATGGCTGTATAACTCTCAGTTTGGACTTCTGAACCATGTTCTGCCATTTAATCTCAACTGGATATCCGATCCTAAGTACGCTGTATTTTCTATAGCTATTATCGGTGTATGGTCAGTTATCGGATATAATGTTGTACTGTTCCTGGCAGGACTTCAGGAAGTTCCGAAAGATTACTTTGAGGCGGCAGCCCTTGACGGAGCAAATGGTATTCAGAGATTTTTCTACATCACGCTTCCGATGATATCGCCAACCTTATTCTTTGTTGTAGTTACGAGAACAATAGCGGCATTACAGGTATTTGACTTTATATATATGATCATCGATTACAACAACCCGGCACTTAAGAAGACACAGTCACTTGTTTATCTGTTCTATGACTATGCATTTAATAAAGGTAACAAGGGTTATGGTGCCACAGTTATAGTTGTCCTTCTGGTATTTATCATGTTACTCACAGTTATTCAGCTCAGAGGCCAGAAGAGATGGGTACACTATAATTAAGGAGGCGCAGATAGATGAATAAAAAGATAGTAAATAATACGATAATCTATATTATTCTTATAGGTTTTTCAATTGTGATGCTCATCCCATTTATCTGGATGCTTCTCACATCATTTAAGACGATTTCGGAGACTACGCAGGTTGATCCCTTCGTTATCATTCCGAAAGAATGGAAGTTTGAAAATTTTACAACAGTAATTAAGTCAATGGATTTCCTGCGACTGTACCTGAATACAATAGTCCTTATAGCTATCCGAGTTATTCTGGCAGTAATTACAGCTAATATGGCCGGATATGCTCTGGCAAGACTGAACTTTTTCGGAAAGAAGTTTGTATTTGCCCTGGTACTGTTCCAGATGATGATTCCTGTACAGATATTTATCATCCCTCAGTATGTAATGGTCAGCAAGCTTCATCTTACAAATACCATGTTCGGACTTGTCTTCCCGGGACTTGTATCAGCATTTGGTACCTTCCTTATGCGTCAGCAGTATATGGGACTTCCTAAGGAACTTGAAGAGGCTGCAAAGCTTGACGGCTGCAGTATTCCACAGACATTCTTCTATGTAATGGTTCCGCTTTCCAGATCTTCTATGCTTGCACTTGGAATCTTTACAGCAGTATTTGCATATAAGGAACTCATGTGGCCTATGATAGTTTGTCCGGACAGCAGATTTACTACACTTGCAAGTGCTCTTGCTAAGATGCAGGGCCAGTATGCTAAGTATATCCTGTATACCAATGATCATACTTTATGTTATATTCCAGAGACAGTTTATCGAGGGTATAGCCACATCTGGTGTTAAACTGTAACTCATTTTGTAAAACTGCCACTGCAATCTGCGGTGGCAGTTTTAATGTGAGTCTGTCATTAGATTTTATCTTGACAGGCTTCTTTTTAAATGTTAACATATTATCATAATGATAATAAGAAACCGTGAAGTATATTAGATAAATGATAGGAGCAACTATATGAAACAGAGATTTAAGAACTTTTTCAGCGGATTTGTTGTTGCTGGTTTTATTAACATTTTAATAGGAGTGTTTTATTTGGTTGTAGTAGCCGGAATCCCTTTTCAGGACCCCACACCGGAGATGCAGATCAATTATGCGGCAAATATGCGTGTTGGAGATATTCTATTTTTAATCGGTGCGATATTATGCGTAGTTGGTATCATCGGGAAAATTGTGTTATACTTCTTCCGTAGCAAAGCTGTAAGCTAATAATCATTGATACAGGGAGAACCATTATGTATGGTGATGAATTACAGGCTCTTATTAACAGAGTTATTAAATATGCAGAAGATCATAATATTAAGGCAGAGCTGAAAGAGGAACGTATAGATACCATGAAGCTGTGGCTTAAGATAGGAAGTTATAAGATTCCATTTGCAGATAACATGGAACTTGTTATACTGGGTTATCTGCTGAAAACAAGAGAATGCTGGGATTATTTGATTGACGACTATGTGGAGGCGGTCGAGGAGCTTTCTCAAAAGTATGATAAGCGGATTAGATTCCTGTTTGATTATGCAGAACCATTTGCTGATAAGGGCGGATACCAGGATATATTATATTATTACATTACTGTAGATGATGGAGAACCAATCTGTGTGGGAAGTTCTTACAGCGGAATTGACTGGGTGATAGACAGGAATTCACCGGATGTCACATATGAGATGATTGATGAATACAGGGAAAAATCTGATACTGAAAAAATTGAATTGCTGCTGAAGGAAAAGGGAGTTTTATGAGTATATTAAATGTAGAGCACTTAACTCATGGATTCGGAGACAGAGCGATATTTGATGATGTATCGTTCCGACTCCTTAAGGGTGAACATATCGGACTTATCGGAGCCAATGGCGAAGGTAAGTCCACTTTTATGAATATTATAACCGGTAAGCTCATGCCTGATGAGGGAACAATCGAGTGGGCAAAGAATGTAAAGGTAGGTTATCTTGATCAGCATGCTGCTCTTAAGGAAGGCATGTCTATGAGAGATGCGCTGGCCAGTGCATTTGATCCGCTCTATGAGATGGAAGCCCGAATGAATGAGCTTTATGAAAAAATGGGTGATGCCACTGAGGATGAAATGGCTGCCTATATGGAAGAAACCGGAACTATCCAGGATATGCTGACAAATCGTGATTTCTATATGATCGATGCGAAGGTTGAGGAAGTTGCAAGAGCTCTTGGACTTCTTGAGCTCGGACTCGACAGGGATGTTACAGAGTTATCCGGTGGACAGAGAACTAAGATTCTTCTTGGAAAGCTTCTGCTGGAAAAGCCTGATATTCTGCTTCTTGATGAGCCGACAAACTATCTGGATGCGGAGCATATCGCCTGGCTGACTAAGTATCTTCAGGATTATGAGAATGCATTTATCCTTATATCTCATGACATTCCGTTTCTGAACAGTGTTATCAATACTATATATCACATGGATGGAAATACTCACACTCTGGAAAGATATGTGGGTGATTATGATAAATTCCAGGAAGTATATGAGATGAAGAAGTCCCAGCGCGAGGCGGCTTATAACAAGCAGCAGCAGGAGATAGCTAAGCTGAAGGATTTCGTGGCACGTAACAAGGCCAGAGTTTCTACGAGAAATATGGCAATGTCACGTCAGAAGAAGCTCGACAACATGGATATTATCGAAAAGATATATGATAAGCCGAAGCCGGAGTTTAACTTCAGAGTGGCTAAAACTCCAAGTAAGATTCTTTTCGAGACAAAGGATCTTGTTATCGGTTATGACGAGCCGCTTTCTTCTCCGCTTAATATTTCAATGGAAAGAGGTTACTGCGTAGTTCTTACGGGAGCNCTTATCAAGCCTCTTAAGGGAAGCGTTGAACTGGGAGAAAATCTTGAGATAGGTTACTTTGAGCAGGAGATGTCACAGAATATTGAGACTACTTGTCTTCAGGAAATCTGGAATGAATTCCCGGGATTTACACAGTATGAAGTAAGATCAGCCCTTGCGAAATGCGGTCTTACGACAAAACATATAGAGAGTAAGTGCAAGGTTCTTTCGGGAGGAGAACAGGCAAAGGTTAGATTATGTAAACTGATTAATCGCGAGTCTAATCTGCTGGTTCTTGATGAGCCGACCAACCATCTCGATGTAGATGCAAAGGAAGAACTGCTCCGTGCTCTTAAAGAGTATAAGGGAAGCATCCTTATGGTATGTCATGAACCTGAGTTTTATGAGAGACTCACCCCTGTAATATGGGACTGCACAAAATGGACAACAAAGCTGTAATAGAAGAAGCCGCAGGCCGGATATGATCTGACCAGCGGCTATTTTTATATTGACATTATTCAGCATTAACTAATGCGTCGATATCTTCCTGAGTATAGGTGAGTACACCCAGATCCTCAAGATTGGTTGAGTTTGAATATATATCTTCTGGTGTTACAAAAGCTTCCTGGTAACGAAGGAACTCCTCTAACAGAGTACGTACTTCGTCAGCTGTGATTATGGCGTCTGATTCAACGGCTTTATCTTCAGCAGCGTCCTTATCAAAGGCTTTCAGGAACCACTTTACGAAATTAAATATTGCCATAATGACATCATCAGAGATTTCCTTTGCAGCGCCTACTGTAGGAGTGCTTTCCAGTCTATGCTCAGCCATATGATCCATCAGCTGTTCGCAGTACATTTTCAGCTCTTCAGAAGAATCCTCAGCAGCGTCAACTTCCGGAGCGGCTCCGAAAAGAAGATGATGTGACTTAAAGGTCTTGTCAGGGTTACTTATAAGCTGATCTATTATTCTCTTTATAAGAGCAGAGATGGTGTTAACCTTCTCATTGTAGTGAATCTTATATTCAGGACCATAGGTCATAGCTGCTTCATCATAGCAGAAGGTTGCAAATTCTGAGCATACCATTGGAGGTACATCAGAGTCCGGTGCCTTAATCTTGTTGCAGAATTTGATGAGTTCATAAGTAATGATCTTCAGAATATTTTTTATGATATCACCGGATATGGTATCAGGTATAAAATCTCCGATAATGATATAGATGCCGAGAAGTACAAGATTGGCATCCGGATAAGGGAGCTTTGCATCAACATACTTCATGGCGATATCAACTACCTTGGATGTATCCGGAGTATCCTTTAATCTGCGAATGTGCATAACCCTTGATCCAGGTGGGTCAATAGTATTCTTAGCGGCGAATTTGTTACCCTCTTCAACAATGTAGGCAGGATTATTATATGACAGCGCCGTGTGAGTTACGGTTGAATGCGTGAGCATTGCAATTGCGCTGGATATGAAATCAGAATAATCTGCTTCATATAGAATAAGGTCTCCGGGTTTCAGTTCGTTTAATTTGATTGTGTCAGCCATGTTACATCCTCCTTTACTGTAATTGATTTTTAAGTGCTTTCACATTGTTTCTGCTTAGTGGGATAACGTCTTTAATTCCCTTAAAGAATATATCGTACGTGTAGCTTATCCGGGGACTAAAATAATCCACTTTGGATAGGTTTGCAAGATAACATTTATGAGTTTTAAAGAAGTATAGCGGCTTCAGCTTTTCTTCATAGAAGCCAAGCGGTTTGTTGCCGCGATATACGCTATCTCTTGTATGGATATATACATTGCTCTGGATAGTCTCTAAGTAGAAGATATCCTCGGCATTTATAAGAACAATATCTTCATCATGATACCCGCAGATTATATTCAGCGGATATTCTATATCGTGGGAGATGGAATCGTAATCCGGTCTTTGGACAGAAGATTCCTTCCGTATCTTATCAATACATTTCTTCAGCCGCTCATCTGAAAAAGGCTTCTGAATATAGTCAAGAGCGTTTAGCTCGAAGGCTTTAATGGCTCCTTCGGTGTGAGCAGTGATAAAGCATATCTTAGTGTTCGGGTGCAGAAGAGTTATCTGCTCTGCTATATACAGCCCGCTTATACTAGGCATCTCCACATCCAGAAACAGCAGGTCGACCTCCTCACGGATAAGATATGCCAAAGCCTCTACCGGATCAGTAAACGTACTGATGACCTCAAGCTCCGGATAGTCTTCCAGATGAGTTTTAAGGTTTTCTACTGAGTTATATTCGTCATCAACTATTACAACTTTCATGTATGTCAGGCCTCCTTAGCGTAGTTAAAAGTTATTGTAGTTCCGACACTTGGAGCACTTTCGAAATGCAGCACTTCTCCACAGAGTTTTCCGAGACGGTAATTGATATTTGCTATTCCCACACCGGTGCCCTTGTTTCGGGTTACATCCAGAAGCTGCATGGAATTCATGCCCTTTCCATTATCCTTTACCGTGAAGTGATAATGGTCCGGATATTCTTCGGCAGTTATTTCAATAGTAAGAGGTTTCGAAGAAAAACCGTGCTTGATCGCATTTTCTACCAGAGGCTGAAGCATCAGAGGCATGATACGGATATTCTTCAGTGTATCCGGTACATTTATGACGAGATTTATCAGGTCGTGGAACCGGATGTTTTCTATGTATATATAGGATGAGAGGAAATTCAGTTCCTCTTCAAGTGAATACTCGACTTGATTTCTGTAATCGAACTTGTACTTGGTCCGCAGATAATCACAAAAGCGCAGCAGAAGCTCCTGGGCCTTTGGAACATCATGTTCCATCAGGTAAGATACATTATTCAGTGTATTGAACATAAAATGTGGTGATATCTGTGCCTGCAGATAAGCTATTTCCATGGAGTAGGCCTGCTTTGCGTTCTGGTAAGCGTCGTCTACATCTGCCAGAAGTATGTTAATCTGACAGAGCAGGAAAAACAGAATTCCGACGATGAACAGATTCTCCTGTGGAAAAAGATGCAGGTTCATTCCGGTATCAATAGAGTAAAACTGCAGGAAGGATAACGCGAAAAGAACAACTATGCTTATCAATGAGAGATAGGCATGTTTCTTTTCGGAGCGTATAGCCTGAATAATCCGGCAGATATGTATCAGAATATTTATGATAAGCAAAGCTATACTGAAGCTGGCTGCGATGGAAGCGACAGCATATGAAGTGACAAATATCATAAGAATAAGATACGTAATATTCAGAATCCCCACAATGGATATTATAATATTTTTTTTCTTCTGTGGGTCAATATATTTAAAGAAATAAAAAATACTTGTAATAAGAATGGCATAGGCCACATACTGCAGCTTCAGAGGGATTATAAGCGGCAGATTTCTGAAGAAGTAAAAGAAGATATTCTCATCCAGAAGAGTCTCCAGCAGTGCACTGCCAATACAGAAGATAGAGAGACATAGTCCTGTACGTCTATGTTTGTTCATGCATGTGAGCAGCAGAAGATAGATGCCTATTCCAAGGAATATGCCGATGATAACAGCGCTCTTTATAGTCTGCATGGACTGGAAGAAGTAAATGTTATCCACGGTTCCGAAGTAAAGGCTCTTAACAAGACCGCCCTGCTGTAAATAGAAGTTTGACACATGGATGGTGATTGTCATGTCACAGGTATCTGTATTAAGAAGATATACATTAGGCTGCCATACGCTCTCCTCAGTATCCCGGGTAGTGCCGATCTCGCCGACTTCAGCTATAAAGTCTCCGTTGCAATAGAGACGATAGGCTCCTGAAATGAGAGATGTTTTAAGACAGTAAGTTCCGGGAGATGGCAGTGTGATATGCAGTTCATATGTTCCAAACTTTATGGAATCAGCGTCTGAAGATGGAAGCTGGTATAGATAACCCGGTACTTTGATAGGTGAAACATCGGGATAATCTGAAATGTTGTCAGAAGGGTATACGAAAGAATCCGGGACAAAATTCCACGTTCCGTCCAGAGAATAAACTGTGTTATCAAAGGATGCATTTGTCAGATTGAGATAGCCGCTGCTGATCTTTTTAGAACGGATATTATATTGGGCATAGGAAAAGATGATCAATAAAATGACCGAGAAAAAAAGAATTGCTGATACTGCTATACGGTAAGGCTTCTTAAGCTGCAATGTAGGTCCCTCATAAATGACATTACGGTGCGATTGCCGTATCCCCCTTGATGCGATCATTTCAATTCTATCAGATATAAATTCATATATAAAGAAACGTTTACGACATAAAATGCTACGTTTACGACATTGAGTGTTATAATAATACAGTAAAATGCCTGTTGACCTTTCCCTTACGGCAAGGTTTATACTCCCTCATGACAAGGAGGACTTTGAATGTTATCAATAGGAGAATTCTCAAACATTTGTAAGGTATCGACAAAGACGCTCAGATATTATGCTGAGATAGGACTGCTGGAACCGAGTGAAGTGAATCCTGAAAACGGATATCGTTACTACGCTATTGAACAGCTGGAGAAAATGCTGTTTATCAACAGGCTTAAGGCTTACTCTTTTTCGCTGGATGAGATTAAAGAGATTCTCAACGAAGAGGCGAAGGAGGACGATATACTGCACAAAGCATTTCTGCATAAGAAGAAGGAAATCGAAAAGCAGTTAACTGATTACACGCAGATACTGTCACAGCTGGAGAATGATATAACTGCCATAGAGCATGGGCGTTCCATCATGTCATATATGGATGATATTGATGTCCAGCTGGTGGATGTTCCGGATATGTGCATCCTGAATATCAGAAAGAAGGTTATGCAGGAAGACTATCCGATGGAATATGCGAAATGTTATGAGAAGCTGTTTAAGCGTATTGCAGTCGAGAATCTTACTATGTGCGGAGCTCCGATGGTTCTGTTCCACAGCGCAGAGTTCACTCCGGCCGGACTTGATACTGAGTTTGCGATTCCGGTGAAGGAATATGTAACGGGTACAAGGGACTTTACGCCGGGACTGTGTTTAAAGACTGTTGTTAAGGGACCATATTCTGAGCTTTCTTCAGTTTATACCAAGCAGACAGAGTGGGCAGACAGGGAAGGATATAGGAGCAGCGGACCTCTGTTTGAGGCCTATGTGACTGATCCATCCCAGGTTACAGATGAAAAAGATAACATTACCGAAGTTTATTATCCTGTCAAAAAGATATCCGGAAATTAGACGTTGATGAGAATCGGAGGGAAAGATGAAGCAGGATAAGATAAGGATGATGGAGAACGCCATCAGCAGTGATTATAACAACATGGTCGGCATGGTCATTATGAAAGACGGAGCTGTGGCGTACGAGAACTACTTTAAGGGCTGTACTGCAGAAAGCCGCATTCATGTTTTTTCAGTAACGAAGAGTATTGTATCTATACTGTTTGGTATAGCACTGGATAAAGGACTGCTGGAAAGTATAGATAAGAAGGTGCTGGATTTCTTCCCGGACTATACAGTTAAAAGGGGAGAAAAGACTATACAGAACATTAGAATCAAAGATATGCTTACCATGACGGTACCGTATAAGTATAAGTTCAATCCTTACACAAAGTACTTTACCAGTACGGACTGGGTGAAGTTTTCTCTTGATAAGCTGGGAGGAAAGGGAACCATTGGAGAGTTCAGATACGCACCGATCATCGGTCCGGATATTCTGTCGGGAATCCTTGCGAAAGTGACAGGTCAGTCAGTGCTTGAATTTGCCAGGGCGAATCTGTTTGAACCATTAGGCATAAATGTAGAGAAGAATATAACCTTTGACAGCAAGGAAGAACAGATGGACTTCTATAAGTCTACCAGTATGAATGGCTGGGTGGCAGATCCGGCAGGTACAAATACAGCCGGATGGGGACTTACGATATCACCTGTTGATATGGCTAAAATCGGACAGATGTATCTTAATAAGGGAGTATGGAACGGACAGCGTATCGTATCTGAGAAATGGGTAACTGAAAGCACAACGGAGAAGACTAGATGGAAGAAGCTGAATCTTCCATATGGATACCTCTGGTGGATAGGAGAGAAGGATGGTTTCGCTGCCATGGGCGATGGAGGAAATATCATCTTTGTAAGTCCGGAAAAGAATATGGTAGTTGCCATTACATCGCTTTTTTATCCAAGAGCGAAGGACAGAATAGAGTTTATAGAAAAGTACGTATATCCAATTTTTTAGTAGAAACAGGAGGACAGGATGGGTATAATATTAAAGTCGGTAGAAAGAGAAGAACTGGAAGAATTATGGAAGATGCAGGTTAAAGCATTTTCCGGACTGCTGGAAAAGTATCAGGACTATGATATGAGCCCTGCAGCGGAAGAACTGGACAAAATCGTTGCCAGATATCTTCAGCCTTGGACAACCTACTACTTTATTATGGCCGGCGATGACAGAGTCGGTGCCATCCGCATAGTTGATAAGAAGGACGGCAGCCGAAAACGAATATCTCCGATATGGATAATGGAAGAATATCGCAACAAGGGATATGCGCAGGAAGCAATGATTGAAGCTGAGAGAATCTATGGAGAGCATAACTGGTGCCTGGATACTATATTACAGGAGAAGGGAAATCTGCATCTCTATGAGAAGCTTGGTTATCATCAGACCGGAAGAATAGATAAGATAAATGACCGCATGGATATAGTGTATTATGAGAAGGATTGACGTATGAATCTTATATATAAGAAAGCAACGTTAGATGATATTGATTTTCTTACAGAGTCAAGAATAGAGGTTCTGCTGGCGGCTAATAAGCTGCCGGCAGATACAGATATGCAGGAAGTGAGAGATGCGTCTTACGAGTATTATAAAAGGGCGCTGGCTGATGGAACACATGTAGCATATCTGGTATTTGATGACGATACATTTGCAGGAGCAGGTGGAGTAAGTTTCTATCAGGTTATGCCGACCTACCATAATCCAAGCGGATGGAAGGCATACATTATGAATATGTATACAAGGCCTGAGTATAGAAGAAATGGAATTGCATATAAGACACTGGATCTGTTGATTCAGGAGTGCAGAGCTTCCGGGATAGAGAATATATCTTTGGAAGCTACTTCTATGGGAAGACCTTTATATGAGAAGTACGGCTTCGTCGGCATGAAAGATGAGATGGAACTGCCGGCCATGCGTGTGTGACAAGCTGGGACCAGCAGACACGTGTGGAATAAAATTACCAAGAGAATAGACATTATGGGTTTTAAAAATGATATTCAGGAGGTATGTATGAAGGTATACGTGTACACAAGAGAAGTCGATAAGGATTCTTATCCGGACGGACTCGCAAGAAGCGTGCATATGGCATGCGGGACAAAGAGCAGCGCTGACTCGGGCGAAGAGAGACAGGCGCTTAACAGAAATTATGGAATCCTTTTTGCAAAGGGCGAGATAACTGAGAAGAATACTATTCTGCCCCTTGGTGTAAAGAATCCAAAGATTTTTGTTATGGAAGATGGAGTGATAGGCATTTCAGCAGAAAGAGTCTATGAGAATGGCGAGACTGATGAGCGGACTGTAGGAAAGGTTCTTCTGTGGAAAACACAGGACCTTATAAACTTCTCTGATGAAGAGATGATTCAGGCAGAGGATATTGAAAAGTTTGCACCGTCGGATTCTTTGGATGTTGATTCAGAAATTGTTGAAAGAGCCTGCCGTTACTGGAATCCTATTGTATGCACAGGAGTATCTGTTCCGGAGGAAGT
>ONEC01000141.1 GCA_900316715.1 uncultured Eubacteriales bacterium | reverse complement strand
GGATCTGCTTCCGTCATATGTAGACGGATTAACAAACGATGTTACAAATGCCGCGATAGAAGAACATGTGGAAAGCTGTGAGAAGTGCAGACAGATCCTTGAAGGCATGAGAGACGGGATCGAAAAACAGTATGTACCGGATGACAGCGATAAGAAGGAAATCGATTTTCTCAAGAAGAATAAAAAGAGAAATGTAAAGGTGGTGATCTTCAGTCTGTCGGCTGCGATACTTACTTTGGCAGTAATAGTATTCATCAGATTCTTTGTTGTGGGAGAACCGCGCTACGACAACTGGCTGGATTGTAAAGTTACAGTAGACGGAAAACGTCTTTCTGTAGAAGGTTATCCGGTAGACCCTGCACATGCGGTGTCGGATACGATAATTACGGAAGAAGACGGAGTGGTTACGATATCCACCAAGGCCGTTCGTAAAAACTTTATCCATAAAGGCGGATTCTATATTGAGACGTTCGAGGCAGAGAACGATATACATCAGGTGGTACTGGATGGCAGAGTCGTCTGGGAGGACGGAGAGGCTATTTCCCTTCTTGCATCGGAAGTATATGAGACAAGACACGACTATGTGGGAGAAATGCCTGCTAACGGAGAGACAGCAAGAGCCCTGAATATGCAGGGACGTCTGGGAGACTACAGAAACGAACTGATGACAGCCGAAGAGCCTTACGGATGGATCCTCAGACTTCCGGATTATACGGAGAAGGACAGAGCGCTTAAGGAAAGCGATATGGAGTCCATAGCCTATATCCTGATCGCCATGACCGGCAATCTGGACTGGGTAAGATATGAATATTCCGTAGAAGGACATGATGAAGTAATGACTATCGATGCGGCTATGGCGTCGGAGTTTTTCGGACAGAATATCAAGGACTGCGGCAAGAGTATGCGCCTTCTTGATCGGCTGATCGACAAGACCGGACTGGAGTAAATTCCGAAGAAAAAAACAAATTGACATAAGTTATTTGTAGTGCTAATATACGCTATATGTAGAGGCGCGGTGATTATAAGTACCGTATCCGATGAGACTGACTCAGATGAAGATATGAGAAAGGATGAACCGCCGAAGTTCCGGATATTCAGCATATTCGGTGCTGGGTCTGCAGATAAGATCTGCAGAACTGTCACTTACAGTGATGGGCTATATTCACAAGAGGTAGCATCATCACATTAGTGGAGAGCTACGGTTTATAGAATATCAGCACACATATCATAGATTGTGATTATTAGAGCAGTGTAGCTTATTCAAAGACCGGAAGTTTTCCGGTCTTTTGTTTTATGTGTTGGTTGAGCCAAGATCAATGATAATGATTAAAGACCGGTAGTAACGTTTTATCAATAGGAGGAATGAAAAATGGCAATTTTCAAAGGATCAGGAGTAGCACTTATTACACCTTTTAACGAGGATCTCAGCGTTAACTATGAGCAGCTCAGAAAGCTCGTTGATTTTCATGTAGAGCATCACACAGATGCGATCATCGTATGTGGAACAACAGGTGAGGCTGCAACACTTACAATGGAAGAGCATCTTGAGTGTATAGCAGTTGTAGCAGAGCAGGCTAACGGAAGAATCCCTGTTATAGCAGGTACAGGTTCTAACGATACAGAATCTGCTATCTACCTCAGCAAGGAAGCTGAGAAGTGTGGTGTAGATGGTATGCTCATGGTTACACCATATTACAACAAGTGTACACAGGGCGGTCTCATCCAGCATTTCACAAAGGTTGCTGAGAGCGTAGAGACACCTATCATCATGTACAATGTACCAAGCAGAACAGGATGCAATATTCAGCCTGCAACAGCTGTAAAGATTGCACAGACAGTTGATAACATCGTTGGTATCAAGGAAGCTTCAGGAAACATATCACAGGTTGCTGAGCTTGCTCACCTTGCTAACGGGTGCTTAGATATTTATTCAGGTAACGATGATCAGATCGTTCCACTTATGGCTCTCGGCGGAATCGGAGTTATCTCTGTTACAGCTAACATTATCCCTGAGGATACACATGAGCTCTGCCAGTCATTCCTTGACGGCAACGTTGAGCGCGCAAGAGAACTTCAGCTTAAGGCTATCGACCTTTGCAAGGCTCTTTTCTGCGAGGTTAACCCTATTCCTGTTAAGAAGGCTTCACAGCTTCTTGGCCTCAGCAACGGCAAGTTAAGACTTCCTCTTACAGAGATGGAACCTGAAAATGCAGCTAAGCTTGAGAAGGCTATGCTTGAGTACGGAATTCAGTTTTAGTTCAGTATCCTGATTTGTACGGAAAGATATAGGTGGCAATATGACAAGAATAATAATGCACGGAGCCTGCGGAAGAATGGGCAAGGTTATAGCAGAGGTAGTAGCTGCTGATAACGATGCTGAGATTGTAGCAGGTGTTGATGTATATAATGATAATAAATGTGATTTTCCGGTATTTTCGGATATTAAGAGCTGCGATGTAGAAGCAGATGTTATCATCGATTTCTCAAATGCTTCCGCAGTTGATGCTCTCCTGGATTATGCATCCGAAAAGAAGATCCCTGTAGTGCTCTGTTCCACAGGACTCAGCACAGAGCAGTTAGACAGAGTAAGAGAGGTTTCTGCTGAAACAGCTATCCTTAAGTCAGCAAATATGAGCCTTGGAGTAAATACAATCATGAACCTTCTTAAGTCTGCTACAAAGGTATTCGTACCTGCAGGCTTTGATGTGGAAATAGTTGAGCAGCATCATCACAACAAGCTTGATGCACCTTCAGGTACAGCACTTGCACTCGCTGATGCTATCAACGAAGCAGCAGATGGTCAGTTTGAATATGTATATAACCGTTCAGACAGAATGCAGGCACGTGATAAGAAGGAACTTGGAATCTCTGCAGTAAGAGCAGGTTCTATTCCCGGAACTCACGATGTAATCTTTGCAGGACAGGACGAGGTTATCGAGATAAGACATATAGCTTATTCAAGAAGAATCTTCGGTGTTGGCGCAGTCAGCGCAGCAAAGTTCCTCGCCGGCAAGAAGCCTGGAATGTATGATATGCAGGACGTGATTGCAGACCAGGGGAATGCCTGAGAGAGTTAACATCAGGCAGCTCAGATTTAATAGGAGTAGATTAAATGTACGAAAACGATGAGATTCTCTGTAGTGCGTCTAAGTACACTGAGAAGTTCTATCTAAACCCAAAGTTTGAAAACCTTCCACCAAGGATCAAGGACGAACTCAAAGTAGCATGTGTTCTCTTCACTGAGGAGATCGGCGGAGTTATCATGCTTTACTTTGATACAGAAGGAAACCTTGATATCCTTACTCAGGCTAACGAGGATGATTTCCTCTATGACGAGATCGGAAGCGGACTGAAGATAAAGAGACTGCAGATAGAGAAGCGCGAGCTGTTTGAACAGCTTGAGCAATACTATGAATTATTCTTTGGCGACTCGGAGGATTAAAATATGCTTTTTGCGATAGACGTAGGAAATACAAACTTTACCATCGGTCTTTTTGATGGCAAGGAACTCATAAAAACTTTCAGAATGATCACTAAGACCTCCAGAACCTCAGATGAATTCGGTGTGTTCTTTGGTGAGTGGCTTATGCTCAATGGTTTCAACATCAAGGATGTGGATTCCGTAATCATCGCATCAGTTGTTCCTGATGTTATGCATTCCCTTACCAGCAGTATCATTAAGTACTTTGAAGTTAATCCGGTCATTGTTGCACCGGGAATCAAGACAGGCATCAGACTTGCCATTCCAAATCCTAAGGAGCTTGGTGCCGACAGACTGGTAGATGCTGTTGCAGCATATGAAATGTACGGCGGACCGGTTATCGTTGTTGACTTTGGAACTGCAACAACCCACGACCTTGTACTGGGAGACGGTACATTTTCAGCAGGAGTTACTTCTCCGGGAATCAGACTTGCGGCAAATGCTCTCTGGCATGGAACTGCAAAGCTTCCTGAAGTTGAGATAAAGAAGGTGGATACAATCCTCGGAAGAGATACAGTATCCAGTATGCAGGCAGGTATCTATTATGGATACATCGGACAGACAGAATATGTCATCCGTAAGATGAAGGAAGAGTCAGGTCTTTCAGATATCAAGGTAGTAGCAACAGGTGGTCTTGGAAAGCTTATTTCAGAAGCGACCGATGCTATAGATATCTATGATCCTGAGCTTACTCTTCACGGACTGAGAATCATCTACGATAAGCAGTAAATGAAGACGATTGATTTCAAAAACAGAATAGCACTTGGACCTATGGCGGGAGTTACGGATCTGCCTTTCAGACTTCTCTGTAAGGAGATGGGCTGTGACCTCATGACAACCGAGATGATAAGCGCAAAAGGACTTATGTACAACAATCATAAGACTGAGATTCTGCTGCTTACGGATGAGGTCGAGCATCCGATAGGAGTTCAGCTTTTTGGAAGTGATCCGGATATAATGGCCGGAGAAGCAGAGAAGATAGCACGGGACAGGGATTTTGATTTCATAGATATCAATATGGGCTGCCCGGTTCCGAAGATTGTTGGGAACGGTGAAGGCTCAGCGCTTATGAAGAATCCTGCTCTGGCGGCAGATATAGTGAGAGCTATGACGAGCCGCATAGATATTCCGGTAACTGTCAAGATCCGGGCTGGTTTTGACTCAGATAATATAAATGCACCGGAGATGGCCAAGGCTCTTGAAGAGGCAGGAGCGGCT
>ONEC01000190.1 GCA_900316715.1 uncultured Eubacteriales bacterium | reverse complement strand
CTGCGGTATTCTTATCGCATCCAAGGGACACAAGCATGATTTTAAGCATATTGTATCTCTTTCGTATTATCTGCGTCCGGCATGCATTTCTGCTGCTTCTTTGCAGTTATTCATAAGCTCTGCAATAGTCATAGGTCCTACACCGCCCGGTACAGGAGTGATCTTTCCCGCAACTTTCTCTGCTGACTCGTAATCAACATCTCCGCAAAGCTTCTTTCCTTCAAGTCTGTGGATACCTACATCGATAACTGTAGCCCCTTCCTTGATGTATGAGCCGTCGATGAACTTAGGCTGTCCGATAGCTACTACAAGGATATCAGCCTGCCTTGTGATAGCTCTGAGGTCAGGTGTATGAGAATGACATACTGTTACTGTTGCATTCTCTCTGAGAAGAAGCATAGCCATAGGCTTTCCTACGATGTTGCTTCTGCCTACTACAACAGCATGCTTTCCGTCGATCTCTGTATTGCTTCTCTTAAGAAGCTCGATAACGCCAGCAGGTGTACAGGACTTGAATCCTCTCTCACCCAGAGACAGTCTTCCAACGCTTTCAGGATGGAATCCGTCTACGTCCTTATCAGGGCTGATTCTCTTTATAACCTTATCCTCATCGATCTGCTTAGGAAGCGGAAGCTGTACGAGTATTCCGTCGCACCCCTCATCTGCATTAAGCTTATCGATAAGTTCAAGAAGCTCTTCCTCTGATGTTGTCTCAGGAAGCTCATATGAAAGGGACTTGATACCCGTATATTCACATGCCTTCTTCTTGTTATTTACATATACTGTAGATGCAGGATCCTGTCCTACAAGGATAACAGCCAGGCTCGGCTCGATTCCCTCTTTCTTGAGAGCTTCAACTTCAGCCTTAACATCATCCTTAAGTTCCTGCGATATTTTCTTACCGTCGATTATCTCTGCCATATCTAAAATTCCTTTTCTATTTTTTTCTTTATCTTCTCATAAATATATTTAAGTCCCAGAGGTCCCAATACTCCGATAACAAGATAAGCAAGTTTGAAATTCGGGCTTATCTCCCAATAGTACCACTCCGTTTCCCTGAATGCCTCTTCATCAAAATACGGTAGCGCTATGATACAGTCGTTGATCATCATCAGAATGCAATTTAAGACATTATAGAACATAATATGAAATCCCATGACCCAGAAGGTGTTGGCTGACAGGAAATTCACAAATCGGCTGTCGTAGAACATTCTTCCGAGAATGTCAACCATTGTCAGCCAGAAAAGGATTCCTACAACCGATGAAATCAGCGGTGTCACTATATAAGGACTTGTAAACCCCGCCATTTCATCCAGGGAATCAAATGCAACATCATATGCAGCCGGCAGATACATCGTTCTTATCATATTGATCAGCAGTAAGATGACCAGTACTCCAAGCTTTCCTCCTCCCGAAAGACCTGTATGCCTTTTTTCAAGGCGGTCTCTGTAGATAATTCCAAGCTCTAGAAACGGAAGAAAGAACATAACCTTAAGAAGCACAAGATAATAGTGAATCGTCTCAGGCTGCAGCGTCTTCGAAATATATACCGCTATAAGCTGAAGAGCGACAAAAACAGGCAGTGCCGCAAAACTGTTCCAGTACTTAGATAAAAGCTTCTTCAGTACTGCATAAACCGTAAGTGTGAAAAACAGTGTAATCACAAACCACATTGGTGTAACAAGCGCAAACGGAGATCCTGCCGTAATCACCCGTTCGAGGATATAAAGCAGATACCCTGAGGGAAGCCTCTCTATAGCTCCTGTTTTATACAAGTCCATCAGCTGTTGTATGATAAACACCGCAACAGTAATTCCAGCATAAGGTATCAAAAGAGTCTTAACCTTTTTCCACAAATAAGCCGGTAAATGTGTATCACCATTCACCTTATTAAAATATCCGGATATAAACACAAACATCGGCATAAAGAACGAGTTATAAGGAATATAATCTCCGAATATATTGAGGGCAGTAAATGTATGATGGTCCACTACCATTATGATACCGATTGCGGAAAGTACCATGAATTTTTTATTGGATTTACTTCTCTGCTCTGCCATAAAGCATCTATAATTTAGAAAAGACCTACCGTATCGCCGTTCTCATCTATATCGATTCTCTCTGCTGCAGGGCTCTTAGGAAGTCCCGGCATAGTCATGATAGCACCTGCGATAGCTACTACGAAGCCTGCGCCTGCTGATACATACACTTCTCTTACAGTAACTTCAAAGT
>ONEC01000045.1 GCA_900316715.1 uncultured Eubacteriales bacterium | reverse complement strand
AAGAAGGATGTTGTTATCCTTATCGACAGTATAACAAGACTTGCCCGTGCATATAACCTTACTGTTACTGCCAGTGGAAGAACTCTTTCAGGTGGTCTTGATCCGGCTGCTCTTCATATGCCTAAGAAGTTCTTTGGTGCTGCACGTAATATGAGAGAGGGCGGAAGCCTTACAATCCTTGCTACTGCACTCATTGAAACAGGAAGTCGTATGGACGATGTTGTCTTTGAGGAATTCAAGGGAACAGGCAACATGGAGCTTGTTCTTGATAGAAGTCTCTCAGAGAAGAGAATTTTCCCGGCAATTGATATTCCTAAGTCCGGTACAAGAAGAGATGACCTTCTCCTTGATCCTGAAGAGAAGGCCGCCCTTGACCTTATCCATTCCAATTTCAGAGGAAATAAGACCGATGAAATAGTGGAAGAGATAGTTAAACTCTTTGCAAAAACAAAGAATAACCGTGAATTTATAGATATGGTAAATAAGATATTCAGGAAGTATTAATTTGCATAATTTACATAAAGTGATATAATGAACTTTGATTGTTTACAAATAGTGGAGGCACAAAGTTTTGGACTTAGATAAATATTCCGTAAAAAAGAGAAGAGATAAGCTTATCTCAAAAGAACAGAGATATTTCAGACGTGCGCTTGTTTATGGGTTTAAACTTGCCCTTAGCTGCATAGTTCTGGGTATCATTATTATGGCCGGAGCCGGATTTGGTATGATGAAGGGTATCCTTGATGATGCACCGGATGTAAGTTCCATCGATATTAAACCGAAGGGCTTCAAGACAATAATTTATGATCAGGCCGGAAATGAGATAGACTCTCTTTCAACAATTAATTCAAATAGAATCTATGTATATTATCAGGATATTCCTAAGACCTTTGTAGATGCATTTGTATCTATCGAGGATGAAAGATTCTGGGATCATAATGGTATTGACGTAAGAGGTATCTTCAGAGCTCTGTATCGTGACGTTATACAGGGTAACATGAAGGAGGGTGCTTCAACCATTACTCAGCAGCTCATAAAGAACCAGGTATTCAACGTTGGTATGGGCGAGGTTACAAAGCTCGACCGTATCAAGCGTAAGGTTTGGGAGCAGCAGCTGGCTATTCAGCTTGAGAAGAAATACACCAAGGAACAGATAATGGAGTATTATCTTAATACTATTTATCTTGGACAGGGTGTTAACGGTATTGAAGCAGCATCAGAGAGATACTTTGATAAGACCATGCAGGAGCTTAATCTTTCTGAGATAGCTATGATCGCTGGTATTACACAGAACCCATATCAGTACGATCCTGTAATTTTCCCTGATTCTAACGCAAACCGTCGTATTGACGTTCTTAACAAGATGCTGGAGCTCGGTTATATTACAGAGACTGAGTATAATGCAGCACGTAATGATGATGTTTATGCGAGAGTACAGGAAGTTAAGAAGACTAACGACGAGAACTTCCAGTACAACTCATATTATAAAGATGCGTTAATGAATGCCTTCGTTAAGGATCTTATGGAAATGAATGACATGTCCAGATCTGAAGCATTCAATGAGATGTATACAGGTGGTTATTCAATTTACAGTGTACAGGATTTCGGTATTCAGGAAATCTGTGACAATGTAGCGAATGATCCTCAGTATTATCCATCAAAGGTTTCTTACGCCCTTAATTATAAGCTTACACTTATGGATGCAGATGGCGTAACTCCTCATTACTATGATCAGAATACTCTGGTATCTTATTATAAGAATGTATCAGGTAATTCTAAATATAATAACATTTATCCGACAGAAGATCTCGCAAGAGAGGCGGCCGACAGATATAAGGAGGCTCTTCTTGATGAGAATGGCGGTACATTTGTAAGTGAAGAGATTAAGTTTGCTATTCAGCCGCAGACATCTATAACAGTTATAGACCAGCATACAGGATATGTTAAGGCTATAACAGGTGGACGTGGTGAGAAAACAGAAAACCTCGGTTTCAACAGAGCAACAGATGCTAAGAGACAGCCTGGTTCATGTTTCAAGGTTCTTGCAGCATTCCTTCCATTCATTGATAGTATGGGTGGTCTCTGCAACATGTTCGAAGATAAGCCATATAAGTTCCAGAATGGTGTTAGTGTTAGAAACTGGTACGGCGGATACAGAGGCTGGGCATCTATCCGTAAGGGTGTTGAACAGTCCATGAATATCGTTGCCGTTCAGGCTATCACTGCAGTAACTCCAGAGGTGGCTTTCAGGTATCTGGAACGAATGGGATTTACCACGCTTGTAGATAGGTATGTTTCACCATCAGGTAGTGTATTCTCTGATATTCAGCAGGCTACAGCTCTCGGTGGTCTTACATATGGTGTAACTAATCTTGAGATAACTGCAGCTTACGCAGCTATCGCAAATATGGGTACATATATCAAGCCTGTATATTATTCACAGGTTTATGATCATGATGGAAATCTTGTAATAGATAATACTAATCCTGCAAGACTTTCAACAACACATTCAATCTGTAAGGAAACAACAGCATGGCAGCTTCTTGAAGCCATGAAGGATGTTATTACAAAGGGTACAGGTACTAAGGCCAGACTTAAGACCGGTGGTGTTGCTGCAGGTAAGACAGGTACAACATCTAACTGTTATGACCTTTGGTTCTGTGGTATGACACCTTACTATACAGCTTCTGTATGGTACGGAATGGATTCAAACGTATATGCTGATACTCAGCTTCATAAATACATGTGGCGTGATATCATGGATGGTATAGCCGAATATGAGGGTAATCATGATAATTCCCTTGACTGGCCACAGCCTGAAGGACTTACCAAGGTAACAGTATGTCGTTTCTCAGGACTTCTTCCAACAGAAGGATGTCCTACATCTACTGACTGGTGTGCAGTTGAGAATACACCTTCAAAGAGATGTAAGGGTGGACATGAGACAAGCATCAAGATCTGTAATGATTCACATATGCGAGCAACAAATGCATGTCCTAATGTAACAGAATACAGTATCCTGTCAGGTGGAGATTATGATGGTGGTAAGGAGATCATAGGTGCAGACTTCGACTATGATCAGAGTATCTTTACTTCTTCATGTCCTCTTCATCCTGCACTTACAGGAGACTTCACAATAATTACAAATGCAGGAGAAGGCGGATCTATTGATGGTTCTGTCGGTGTAGAAGAGGGTGGATCTGTTACGATCCATATCTATCCTGCAGGTGGATATATAATTGAAAATGTACTGGTCGATGGAGAGTCAGTTGGAGCACAGGCTGAAATTGTGCTTAATGAGGTTTCTCGTAATCATACCAT
This sequence comes from uncultured Eubacteriales bacterium, assembly GCA_900316715.1. Classification (GTDB taxonomy): domain Bacteria; phylum Bacillota; class Clostridia; order Lachnospirales; family Lachnospiraceae; genus Eubacterium_Q. The sequence continues at coordinate 14,343 of ONEC01000045.1, read as the reverse complement.
TACGGCTGTATTTAAGCCAAATGAGGAAAATACAGAAACTCCACAGCCGGAACCACAGCCGCAGCCGGAGCCGCAGCCACAACCGGAACCACAGCCGCAGCCAGAGCCGCAGCCACAGCCGGAACCACAGCCGCAGCCGGAGCCACAACCTGAACCACAACCAGAGCCACAACCGGAACCTGATCCAAATGGAGGCGGAGACGGAGGCTGATAATGAATCAAAAAGGTTTATGCTTAATATTTTAAGCATAAACCTTTTTTTAGTTTTTTAGATTCAAAAAAGAATTTCTTAGGAGGAGTATCTATGATACTTATATTCGAAAGTAATTCTGAAGTATCTGAAAGATTAAAGACAGCAGCCGCAATGGCGTGTCCGCGTAGCAGAGTAGTCGTATGTAGGAGTTATGAAAGAGCGCTTCTTTCGGCTATGGAAGAAAATGTTGATCTTTTCATAGTAGATATAATGGGAGGTATCACTAAGAATAAGGTGATATCAGGAATGGAATATGTCCGAAAGATAAGGGGTACTGAAAACTATAAATATACGGATATACTTATGGTCGGAGAATATATGGATGCCATGAGCTTTAAATATCCCGAAATCTATATATCAGGATTCATCATGCTTCCTGTTGAATATCAATGTGCTCTGAACCAGATTCTCTATCTGAAACAGAGAAGAAGGTATTGGGAGAAGCAGTTATGGTTCAGAACTGAATCCATATGTATCTCTAAGAGAAACAGAATGGACGTGATGATGCTTAAGGACGTAATATGGGTTGAAATGCATTCAAAGGAATGTGTGATCAATACATGTACAACCACCAGGCATTATGACGTAAGAGCCGTAAAGAATATTATACGAAGCATTTCCGATAAGGGATTTATAAAGATAAATCAGAGCGATTATATCAATCCGGATTATCTGATTGGTTATGATTATTACAGTGTATACCTGTATGGAGTGGATGAGCCGAGACGTCTCAGTCCTATTGGCAGAGAAACTCTTAGACGACTTTTTATAATAGTTGATAATGATAAGATTGAATAAGGGTTATTAATTTGTTAGAATAGTTAGGATATACGGTCCAATATAAGGATACAAAATATAGAAAGAGGTAATAACATGATATCAAAGCTTATAACAGAGATTAAAAAGAAGAATGCACCAGTAGTTGTGGGACTTGATCCTCAGCTTTCATTTCTTCCTAAGTTCCTTCTTGATAAGGCAGTAGCTGAGAGAGGAGAATCTTTAGAGGCTGTAAGTGATGCTATTTATGAATATAATAAGAGTCTTATTGATGCAACATATGATCTTATTCCTGCTGTAAAGCCTCAGGTTGCTATGTATGAGCAGTTCGGAATCTCAGGTGTAGAAGCATTTAAGAAGACAGTTGATTATGCACATGAAAAGGGACTTATCGTTATAGGGGATATCAAGAGAGGTGATATTGGCTCAACATCTGAGGCATATGCTATCGGTCATATCGGAACTGTAACAGTTGGTTCCAAGACATTTGCTCCATTCGATGAGGATATAGTTACAGTTAATCCATATCTTGGATCAGATGGTGTTAAGCCATTTATCGATGTTTGTAATAAATGCGACAAGGGCATATTTGTTCTTGTAAAGACCTCAAATCCTTCATCAGGAGAGTTCCAGGATAAGTCAATCGGTGACAAGACTCTCTATGAAGAGGTTGCAGATACAGTTGCTGCATGGGGAGAGACATCTATGGATGGCGACTACAGCAATGTAGGTGCAGTTGTAGGTGCTACATATCCTGAGATGGGAATCGAACTCCGTCGTCGTATGCCTAAGTCATATATCCTTGTTCCTGGTTATGGTGCTCAGGGTGGAAAGGGAAGTGATCTTAAGGGCTTCTTTAATGAGGATGGTCTTGGTGCAATCGTTAATTCATCAAGAGGAATCATTGCTGCATACAAGAATGAGAAGTATGCATCTTTCGGTGAAGAAGGTTTTGCAGATGCTGCAAGACAGGCTACAATCGATATGATCAAGGATATTACGGAGGCAATTGCCTAAATATGGATAAGTATAAGTGCCTGGTTGTAGACCAGGAAATGTTAATAGATGATATTTATAGTTTATGGGTTGAGGCGCCTGAACTGGTTAGAGCAGCTCATTCAGGACAGTTTGTATCAGTTTATTCTGCTGATAAGTCCAGACTTCTTCCAAGACCGATCAGTATCTGTGATCTGGATAAGGAGAAGGGACGTCTTAGACTGGTTTATAGAATAGCAGGAGCAGGAACTCTGGAGTTCTGTTCTCTTAAGGCTGGAGACTCAGTAGATATACTCGGGCCTCTCGGAAACGGCTATGATATGAACTGCGAAAAGCCTGTTCTTCTTGGCGGAGGTATTGGTATACCACCTATGCTGAGACTGGCAAGAGAACTTAGAGATAAGGGAATCTCTAAGGAGAACCTTTCAGTAGTTCTTGGATACAGGGACGCTGCATTTCTTCTGGAAGAGTTTCAGGAGATTGCGACGGTGTATATTACAAGTGATAATGGAGCTGTCGGTATCAAGGGAAATGTAATCGACGGCATTAAGGAATATAACGTAACAGGTGATATGGTATTCTCCTGTGGTCCTACACCTATGCTTCGTGCAGTGAAGGCTTTCAGTGAGGAGTCAGGCATCCGTGCGCAGCTTTCTCTCGAAGAGAGGATGGCCTGCGGCGTTGGTGCATGTCTTGCCTGTATATGTGAGTCAACAGAGGTTGATGACCATTCAAAGGTTCATAACAAGCGTATATGTAAGGATGGACCTGTATTCTATGCTGAGGAGGTGGTTCTGTAATGAATATGTCAGTTGATATATGCGGTGTACACCTTAAGAATCCTGTGACGGTTGCTTCAGGAACCTTCGGCTCAGGTATGGAATATGATGAGTTTTTTGATATATCTGCTCTTGGTGCTGTAACAACAAAGGGTGTTGCAAATGTACCATGGCCGGGTAATCCGACCCCTAGAATTGCTGAGACAGCAGGAGGCATGATGAATGCCATCGGTCTTCAGAATCCGGGTATAGATACATTTATTAAAAGAGACCTTGAATTCCTTAAGAAGAAGGACACAAAGGTTATCGTAAATGTATGTGGTCATTCAGAAGCAGAATATATTGATGTGGTTGAAAGACTGGCTGACGAGGACAGAGTTGATCTTCTTGAGATCAATGTTTCCTGCCCGAATGTTAAGGAAGGCGGAATAGCTTTCGGTGTTGATCCAAAAGCTTTGGAGCATATCACTGCTGAGATCAAGAAGAAGGCTAAGCAGCCTGTTATCATGAAGCTCAGCCCGAATGTTACAGATATTGCAGAGATGGCAAGAGCCGCTGTTTCCGGTGGTGCTGATGCACTGTCTCTTATAAATACACTTACAGGTATGAAGATAGATATAAACAGAAGATGTTTTGCTATCAAGAATACAACCGGTGGACTCTCAGGTCCTGCTGTAAAGCCTGTAGCCCTCAGAATGGTTTATCAGGTATGCCACGCTGTTGATGTTCCGGTTATCGGAATGGGCGGTATAGCTTCAGCAGAAGATGCACTTGAGTTCATTATGGCCGGTGCAACATGTGTGGCTGTAGGTACAGCAAACTTCCATGATCCATATACAACGCTTAAGGTTATAAGCGGTATAGAGGATTATATGAAGAAGAATAATATAGCTGATCTTTCAGAGATCAGGAAATGTCTCTAGAGGAATATTAATGAGAAGATATAATAAGAATTTCCGATTTGCGGATGAGATAGTATCCGGGGATGCTATAATTTCCGCGATTCTCGGGATAATCTCGATTATTGCAACGCTCATAACAGTTATATACGTAGTTTCAGTGAAGGGAATGGCTTCTTCTAAAGTTGGAGCCGTTCTGCTTGCTTCACTGGTGGCAGGTATCACAGGACTTGTGTTTGCCATACTCACTATAAGAGCAAATGCAGGTTCTTCCAGAAGCCGGAGAGTCGTATTAACGATAAATATAATCGCGGTATTACTTATAGCCGGAATATGGGTATGCAGAATATTTTGACATCATTAGTTTAGGGGAGTGTACATGGGAAAGGTATTAACAGAAGACAGAATTGAAAGATTTGAGCTGGCAAGACAGCGTATAAGAGAAATATCAGAGGATTCCGATATCGCATTTAAGGAGTTCTCTGACTTTTTTATGCAGATTTCAGGACAGATAACCTACGTTCTTGATCTTATGGATGAGATGACGGGTGAGGATTATTACCAAAAGAGCATAGATGACTTAAGAGAAGATAACAGACTGCTGTTTTCACAGGTTCTTCCTGAGTTCTATGAGGAAAGTTTTACTAATCCGGATTATGCTGAAGAAAAGCTGGGAATATACAGCGGTATTTTATGCTTTGTGGCAGCAGAACTCGTGTATCTGCCGCATCTTATAATTGACGGGAATATGTTCAATGTGCTTGTGCTTCTTGAGCTGTTTCTCGAGCTTTACAGTATGTTCTCTGATGAGGAAAAGCCGACTATAAGATCAGTTGAAGAAGCGGTATTTTACTATGCATTTGACTATGTGAGTGAGTTTACTCATGACAGAATGGAAGATACTCTGATTCCTTCTGAAAATGCAGCCTATAACATTGTCATGAAAAGTGACCTTTCAGATCAAAAATATCTTTTTGGATACGGTGAGTACATAACAGATAACGAGATAAAGCTTTCAAAGTATTTAAGCAGTCTCAGCGATGCAGAGATAGACAGAATGGCTGAAGTTTATACTCAGGGATTCAGAACAGGCTTTGATGTTAACAGTGTAGACTTTACAGGCAAGAAGTCTGTTAATATCAGATACCATGTGGGTGAAGAGAGAATAGTAAGAAGTGCCATAAGACAGTTCGGTGATATGGGACTTAAGCCTATCCTCAGCAGATATGCCGTTAACAGAGTTTCAAGACGAGGCGTAGTTAAGGCCGGATATGAATCTACTTCACCTAACCAGCAGTTTGAATATGATCATAGAATGGACGAGGCTCTCTTCCTGGATGGAAGATACTCGGATAAGAAGGTAAATGCAGCGAAAACCGTATATGAAGAATTTAAGCAGCAGGCCCGTGAATATGCAGGTCCGGCTGTTATAGAAAGCTTTGGTGAAGAGCTGTTTGATCCTAAGGCCAAGGAAAGCGTAGTACGTCTTAGTGATGAACAGCAGACACTTTCGGTTGATATGAACAGGAAGCTGTCTCAGATTTCAAATGAATATATTCCGGGAGATGCATATTCCTTTACTATAATCGCATTTCCTGTTCCTGATATCGGAGATAATTTCGAAGAGATATTCAGTGCAACCATGGAACTGAATACTCTTGATAATGATAAATACAGACGTATACAGCAGACAATCATTGATACGCTGGATAAGGCAGACTATGTGACTGTACGAGGCTCTGGAGATAATAAGACTGACATGCATGTCTCAATGAGAACTCTTTCTGATCCGGAAAAGGAGACACAGTTTGAAAACTGCGTTGCTGACGTTAATATTCCGGTGGGAGAGGTGTTTACATCACCTGTACTTAAGGGAACGGAAGGCGTTCTCAATGTAAGCTCAGCTTATCTTAATGGGTACTTCTTCAAGAATATAAGCCTTAGTTTTAAGGATGGTGTTATAACAGATTATTCCTGCGATAATTATCCGGATGCTGAGGATGGACGAAAATATATTAAAGAGAATATTCTCTTTAATCATGAGACTCTGCCAATAGGAGAGTTTGCCATAGGAACCAATACCACAGCCTATATGATGGCCGGAAAGTATGATATCCTGGCAAAGCTCCCGATTCTTATAGTGGAGAAGACAGGACCGCATTTTGCTGTAGGAGATACCTGCTACAGTCATGCAGAGGATAAGAAGGTTTATAATCCGGACGGTAAGGAGATTATATCAAGAGAGAATGACTTCTCACTTCTCCGTAATACCGAACCTGAGAAGGCGTACTTTAACTGTCATACAGATATAACAATTCCATATAATGAACTGGAAAGCATAGTAGCTCATTATAAAGACGGTACGGAAATAGATATTATAAGAAACGGAAGATTTGTTCTTTCAGGAACGGAAGAACTTAACGAAGCATTTGATAAATAGTTTTTGAATAGATCATATTGGGATATACAGGGGGTGACAGCATGAGAATGTATGATATTATCGACAAGAAGAAACGCGGCGGTGCTCTTACAAAAGAAGAGATAGAGTTTTTTGTAAAGGGCTACGTAGATGGCAGCATTCCTGATTATCAGGCATCAGCTCTTATGATGGCCATATGGTATAAGGGCATGGATAAAAGAGAAACCGCAGATCTTACACTGGCCATGGCTCACAGTGGAGATATGATCGATCTTTCTGAGATTCCGGGTGTAAAGGTTGATAAGCATTCAACAGGTGGTATCGGTGATAAGACAACTCTTATAATAGGACCTATACTTGCATCTCTGGGTGCAAAGGTGGTAAAGATGAGCGGCCGTGGCCTGGGAGCAACCGGTGGAACCATAGATAAACTGGACAGTATTCCGGGATTCTCTTCGGAAAGAACAGATGAGGACTTCATCCGCCAGGTTATAGAGATAGGAGTGGTGGATGCGGCTCAGTCAGGTAATCTCGTTCCCGCAGATAAGAAGATGTATGCCCTGCGAGATGTAACAGCTACAGTAGACAGTATACCGCTTATAGCGTCAAGCATCATGAGTAAGAAGCTGGCATCAGGAGCAGATGTTATAGTTCTTGATGTTAAATGCGGAACTGGCGCTTTCATGCAGGATTATGAAAGTGCAAAGAGCCTTGCCGAGGCCATGACAGAGATCGGTGAAATGTGTGGACGCAAGGTCTATGCATTTATAACTGATATGAATGAGCCTCTTGGAAGAGCTGTGGGCAACAGCGTTGAGGTTCTTGAGGCGGTAGAAGTTCTTCGTGGACAGGGCGAAGAACGACTGACAAAGCTCTGTATAGAACTGTCAAAATGCCTGCTTATAATGTCGGATGTTATGGGCTGCGGTGATTATAATGATGAGAATCTCCGCAAGAAGGCAGAAGAGATGATAAGGGAGACTATAGCAAGCGGAAAGGCTCTGGAGAAGTTCCGAGAGTTTGTACGTGCTCAGGGCGGAGATGACAGCTTTGTAGATGATCCGTTAGTTCTTAAGCAGCCTCTTTATTCAAGAGATATTGCTGCACCGAAGGATGGATACCTGACACGCTGTAATGCTTCAGAAGTGGGAAATGTATCATGTATACTTGGAGCAGGCCGTATAACCAAGGAAGATAAGATAGACAGCTCGGCAGGTATAAGGGTGTATAAGAAACTGGGAGATCACGTAGATACAGGTGAAGTAATGGCAACCCTTTATACTGACAAAGAAAGTATTCTGGATGAGGCTGAAAAGAGGTTCTTAAATGCCTATGAAATAGACATTAATAAGACAGAGCCCGGCCCTGTAATATTATAAATTTATTAAAATTTTCATCCGTTTAGACGATAAAATTTAATTTGTATAATTTTATTCTATAAGATATAATTATTTAGTGGATTTCACTTCCTGGTGAAGGAAAATATTTAAGGAGGATTTTGGAAATGGGAATCATATCAAGATTTAAAGACATCATGTCATCTAACATTAACGCACTTCTCGATAAGGCTGAAGATCCGGAGAAGATGATCGATCAGACAATGAGAAATCTTAACAAGGATCTGGCTAAGGTTCGTGAAGAGACAGCTTCTGTTATGGCTGATGAGAATAAGGCTAAGCGCCAGCTCGACGAAGTTACAGCAGAGGTTAATAAGATGCAGAGCTATGCTGAGAAGGCAGTTCTTGCAGGTAATGATGCTGATGCTGCTAAGTTCCTTCAGGAGAAGGCTAAGCTTCAGGCTAAGCAGGCAAGCTTCCAGAAAACATATGAAGCTGCTGCAGCTAACTCAATGAAGATGCGTCAGATGCATGATAAGCTTATAAATGATATATCAGAACTTGAGTCAAGAAGAGATGCTATCAAGGCTAAGATTCGTGTTGCTAAGGCACAGCAGGATATCAACAAGATTACATCAACTGTTACAGATTCTTCATCAAGTATCGCTGCATTCCAGAGAATGGAAGACAAGGCAGACGCTATGCTTGACAGAGCTGAGGCTGAGTCACAGCTTAACTACTCTGTATCTGCTAACGAAGTTGACAGCCTGACAGCTAAGTATGATGCAGCTCCTGATGCAGGTGTTGCTGATGAGCTTGCAGCTCTTAAGGCTAAGCTCGGTGTTACATCAGCTGAGTAATCTGTTATTACAGAGTATTAAAACTTGATCTTACAGAGGCCTGTCCGTGAGTTACGGGTAGGTCTCTTGTTATTTTCAAATAAACCAAGTAGGAAGATAATAATGAACTTAGATAATATGAACGCACCGCAGCGTGCCGCAGTTGAAGCGACAGAGGGTCCCGTGCTTCTTCTGGCCGGAGCAGGAAGCGGTAAGACAAGAGTTATAACACATAGAATTGCATATCTGATTGAAGAAAAAGGTGTACCGCCTTACAACATCCTTGCCATTACATTTACAAATAAGGCAGCAAAGGAAATGAGAGAAAGAGTGGATTCTCTCGTAAGCGATGGTGCTGAAAATATATGGGTAAGCACATTTCACTCAATGTGTGTAAGAATACTGAGACGTTTCTATGATCGTATCGGAGGAAAGAATAATTTCTCAATATATGATACCAACGATCAGAAGAGTCTTATGAAGGATGTTCTGAAGTATCTTGAACTTGATAATAAGCTTTATCCTGAGAAAATGATGCTTGCGGCAATATCCAAGGCTAAAGAGGAGTTCTATGGTCCGGATGACGTGGAGCGTCAGGCAGGAAATAATCTGAGAGAGGTGAACAAGGCCAGAGCTTACCGCGAGTATGAGAAGAGACTGGCACAGAACAACGCTCTTGACTTTGATGATCTTATCTTTAAAACTATTCAGCTCTTTATGGAACAGCCTGAAGTGCTTAAAGTATATCAGCAGAGATTTAAATATATAATGGTTGACGAGTATCAGGATACAAACCACAGCCAGTTCCTTCTGGTAAAGCTTCTGGCTGATGGATACAGAAACCTGTGTGTCGTAGGTGATGATGACCAGTCAATCTATAAGTTCCGTGGAGCTAATATATATAATATCCTTAATTTCGAAGATGAGTATAAGGACTGCAGGACTATAAGACTTGAGCAGAATTATAGATCCACAAAAACAATCCTCAATGCGGCAAACTCTGTTATAGCTAATAATGAGGGCCGTAAGAGCAAAACTCTCTGGACAGATAATGAAGAGGGTGATCGTATAACCTATACGGTTTATGAGTCAGAGTATGAAGAAGCCATGGGTGTTATCAATAACATATTTGATATCCGCTCAGAAGGTGCTTCTCTTGATGATATAGCTATTCTTTACAGAACCAATAATCAGTCACGAGTTCTGGAGGAGAAACTGATCTTCTCAAATGTTCCATACAAGCTCTATGGAGCTACCGGTTTCTACAGCCGTAAGGAGATCATGGACGTGGTCGGATATCTGAAATGCATCGCTAACCCGGAAGACAGTGTGGCTTTAAGAAGAATCATCAATGTACCTAGAAGAGGTATCGGTGATACAACTGTAAATAAGCTGGCACAGCTGTCTGAAGAAGTGGGCGTTGATATGTATGATTTCTGCCTGGATGATTATCTGGTGCAGGGGCTTGGAAGATCAGCCGGAAAGATCACAGATTTTATAAAGCTTATGGAAAGCTTCCGTGATAAGGCACGTGAAGGAAATCTTACAGAGCTTTATGATGATATCCTGGACCGTACAGGCTATAAGAATGAGCTTGTGGCAGAAGGAACGGATGAAGCTAAGGGAAGACTGGAGAATCTTAAGGAACTTAAGAATAAGATAGCAGATTACTGTGAACGTGATGATGAACCAACACTGGAGGGGCTCCTCGAGGAAATAGCTCTTGTAGCTGATGCTGAGGATTCAGATGGCCTTGATGGAAGGGTTACACTTATGACTCTTCACAGTGCAAAGGGTCTTGAATTCCCTTATGTATTTATAGTCGGAATGGAAGAGCGACTCTTCCCAAGCGGACTTTCCATAGATTCTGATGATCCGGATGCGGTTGAAGAGGAAAGACGTCTCTGCTATGTTGGTATTACCAGAGCGAAGAATCGTCTATATCTCAGCAGTTCAAGATGCAGAATGATCAACGGAACCAGAATGTACAGTTCTGAATCCAGGTTTGTAAATGAGATTCCGAATGAGCTTATCAGAAGAAGCGGTTACGGTAATCGTGTAAGAAATGTTTCCGGAACCGGAACGCCTGTTCGTCAGTCAAGTTCTGCCATAAGTATGTTCGGAAGCGGTTCAGGGTCTTCGAAGGCGAGTGCATCAGCTCCGTTTAAGCCAACAGGAATCAGTGCTCTTTCAGGAATATCAAAGGGAATGCCGTCATCATCAGGTTCCTTTGATTATGAAGTGGGAGACAAGGTTAAGCATATAAAGTTCGGAGTGGGAACAGTAACAGAAAAAGTTAAAACAGGAAGTGACTATGAAGTTACTGTAAATTTTGATAAAATAGGTGAGAAGAAGCTTTTTGCTTCACTTGCAAAGCTTAAGAAGGTTTAATGGTATATTTACAGCATACGGGGGAAGCTGAATAAATGGAATATAATGATAAGAGAGGCGATAAGGCCGAAGAAACAGAATACGTAGAAGATCGCTCCAGAGGACGATCGAAGGATTATATAAGGGGCGTGATATTCGGAATTATTCTTATTGTGGTTGCATTTGCCAGTTATAAGGTATCAGAGATGATCAATAAGCCGGATGAGCCTGATATCACTGTGTCTTATATAACAGGTAAGCTTAGTGATGCCAGTGACCTGGTAACTTCAGAGCTTTCATATACGGGAGTTGTAAAGTATGAGGATGGAAATATCCCGTTCCTGACGCAGAAGGGCTTCTCTATGGTATATAATGCAGAGGTTAAGGCTGGTATAGATATATCTCAGGTAGATATTCAGGTTACTGAAGACAAGGTTATCGTAACTCTTCCTGAGGTACAGATCATGTCAGTTGATGTAGATGCTGATTCAATTGAGTTCTATGATGAGAAATCTGCACTTTTTAACTGGTCTGATAAGCAGGATGTGGTGGATGCTATAGCTGCGGCAGAAGCTGATGTAGAGGCAAATGCCGATATTGCAGAACTCAAGGCAAGAGCCAGAACACAGAGTGAAGTTATAATTACAGGAATTCTTAAGGATTCAATTGGTGAAAGAACTCTTGAGATTAAATAATCTATGTGATATACTACACCTATCAATGACTTACGAAGGGGGTTCAAGTTATGAACAATGAAGTAAAAGAAACAGCTGTTGAAGATGCAAAGAACGCGATTATATCAGTTGCTATCATCGTTGGTATAATTACTATCATCACAGGAATCGCAGTAGCAGTTTATAAGTATCTTACACCTGACTATCTTGACGATTTTGATGAGTTCGATGATGACTTCGATGACGACTTTTTTGAAGATGACGCTGATATCGAAGAGGATGTTAAGCCTGACACAGATATCGCTGAGGAAGCTAAGGCATAACATATCACTTAAACGATTTTTCTCTTATAAAGAGTTATTTACGGCACCACTTTGTTGTGGTGCCGTTTTTAATTAGATATTCATAATTTCCGATTTTTTTTTTAATATAGATGTATTACAATGAGAACGGAACAATAATAAAAATAGGGGGTATTCCATGTTTAATATTCTTATATGCGATGATGACAGAGAGATAGTTGATGCGATTGCCATTTATCTGGAGACAGAAGGATATGGCGTTATGAAGGCTTATAACGGACTTGAAGCGCTTCAGACTTTAGAGAAGAATGAGATACATCTTCTTATTATGGATATCATGATGCCTGAGATGGATGGTATCAAGGCAACTCTTAAGGTCAGAGAGAAGAGTTCTATTCCGGTTATTCTTCTTTCAGCTAAGTCAGAGGATGCTGATAAGATCCTTGGTCTTAATATCGGCGCTGACGATTACATCACAAAGCCGTTTTCACCACTTGAGCTTCTTGCAAGAGTTAAGTCACAGCTCAGACGTTATACTCAGTTCGGATCACTTGCAGATGAAGAGGGCGAGGATATCATTTCCAGCGGAGGACTGGTTATTAATGACAGTACAAAGCAGGTTAATGTTGACGGCAACGAAGTAAAGCTTACACCTATCGAATATGATATTCTTAAGTTCCTTACAATCAATAAGGGAAGAGTTTACTCAACCTCAAAGATTTACGAATCTGTATGGAATGAAGATGCAATCGGTACAGATAACATTATCGCTGTACATATAAGACATATCAGAGAGAAAATCGAGATTAATCCTAAAGAGCCTAGATACCTCAAAGTTGTATGGGGACAGGGCTATAAAATTGAGAAAAGGTGATTGAGTTCTAATGGGCAGCTTCATTTATAGTAAATTTGTAAAAGTAACGGTATTTATAATAGGTTTTGTACTCCTTGTAGGTATGGTATGTGCTGTATTATCAGCCTATGGAAGATATCATTTCTTTGGAAATGATGTAGAAAACAGAAAGGTTTTTAATGAAACCGATTATGTTCAGAATATAGTTTCAACTCAGGGTACAATACTTGTAGATTATATAAATGATTTTGGCAGGCTTAGAACAAGGGATTATTCTACCCAGCATATCAATTTATATGATTATCATGATTTTACAAACAAGATAGTTTACTATACAGCTGACCTGGAAAAAGACGAAAACAGAAAGTTTTTTGATATTGCTCAGTCTATTTTATATAACGGAACCTATCTTGATGCTGATGGAAATTTCCATGACATTTACAGGGAATTTCCATACACATTTTATGAGCTTCAGGGCTCAAGCAGAAACTATATAAGAATTACCCCTTCTGAATATATAGAACTCATTAAGGAATATGCTGATAGAGTAGATAGTGTTGAAGACATTGCTGATGGTATTCAGACAGGTCTTGATACTGAACAATATACATATTACAGCCTTGACAATAACGAAATAATTACAAATGATGATACATTTACCGGAGGTATTATATCATCAGGACCCATTGATGAATATTCAGATGATCTGATCATCGGTTCAACCGTTACTATCGGAGGCAGAAATACTATTCCTGATGTTGCGCTATATTCTTCATCAGAGAATCAGTTTTTTAATGCCGCTGTAGGTTATGTGAATATTGATCAGCTGAAAAACTATAAGTATCTATATATTCCGATCAAATATATAAATAATTCAAATCTTGAAAGATCTATAATTACTGCGCCGTATTTTAATTTTGCGGCAGCGCCTATGCTTGCATCCATGAGTGAAGAAGATCTCTCATATTTTGAGAGTTACGTATATGGAAATGTAAATCTCACGGGTGTTTCCTATTGTTTCAAATCTGATTTTTCAGGCGGTTATCTTACAGGCGATCAGATGTATACATCCTTTGATGAAGCCAGAAAGAATATAGATAAACGCAATAATATTATCTTTGAATATGATTCTCAGAGAAACGCAATCGAATCATATTACTATGACAGTAATGGTAAGAAAGTAAACTTCAATTACTGTAATGATGTAATGAAGAAGAATATCGATATGATGCCGAATAAAACGGACTTTATATTTGGTATCGATATTTTTGATGAGGGATATGGCTTTGACTGTACACTTCCTTCATCGGTATATAAGTTCTGCCGAATGATACCACAGCCGATCCCTGCATTTATCATTCTTTTATTCTTCTTTATTCTTTCTGCTATATGTCTTTCTTCAACAACAGGTATAGTGTTTGATAAAGAAGGAAATAAAGTAGTTAAACTTGGAATAATCGATAAAGTGCCGGCAGAGATATTTATAGTTATCTTCGGTGCTACTATGTATTCTTTATATATTATGTTCAGAGCCGGATTCATGTCCTATGGATATCTGGTTCCTCCTTCGGGTACTCTGGACTATGATAAGATGTCAACGGTGGTTGCATTTGGACTTATTATATTTGCTGTATATTTCTTTATGGCATTTATATTTCTGTCCTTCGTAAGACGTATCAGGGCAGGAAAGTTCTTCCGGTCACTCCTTCTGGTGAAGATTTATGGACTGATGTACAAGTCCTACAGCAGGATTACAGAAGGCTTTAATGCAAGACTTATGATGTTTATTAAGCTCTTTGTATTCCTTTTGGCAAATGTACTGCTGCTGGGATTCCTTATAGTATG
>ONEC01000108.1 GCA_900316715.1 uncultured Eubacteriales bacterium | reverse complement strand
TATAATGACCCTGACAAGGCAGAGTTCTATAATTACCTCAGAGGTCTTGATGCACTTAAGTCTTCACTCAAGAATAACGGAAATGTTCTGATGCTCGATAAGGATTCAGAGCTTGTCAGAATAATTTACGGATCCAATGAAGACATCCGCTCACAGAGTGAATATCAGAGACAGCCTGAACCGGTTGAAAACTACGGAACAGAGAACACTGAAGAATAAATATAATTTGAGAACATTAAAAAACAGCCGGAAACATACGTTTCCGGCTGACTTTATGTCTGATTATAAAATCTTCGCTCAGGCCATCCCGTGGTCTTAGATTGAGAGGTTCTCGCCCTTAAGTCCGATGTAAGCGCCCTGTGAAGCTTCTGATGATTCAGGATGTGCAAGAAGCCACTTGTTTCTAGCCCAAAGCATCTTATCCTCAACGTTCTTCTCAGCAGCCTTATCAAGATCTGTGTTTGTTCCCTTTGGAAGAACTACTGCAACTCTGAAGCCCTCTGCATCATCACGGCATGGTGCATAGTGAAGTGATGTAGCATAAACCTCAACTACTGCTCCTGCTGGTGCCTGGAAAGCCTTAACATCAGCTGTATCAAGAACTCCGTCAATGATCTTCTCCTGCTTAGCAAGAAGAAGTACGAAGTCTGTAGCTCCTACATTGATCTCACTGTTTCTGTGATACTCAAGGCAGTTAAGAGCCTTGTTATATCCCCAGCACATACCAAGCTCGATAGGCATTCCACCGAATGCGTTGTCTGTAAGCTCCTTAAAGATTCCACAAGCTTCAAGAGAATCTATTCCCGGCTCATATGCTACACCTTCAGCAGGCATATCGATCTTCTTCATAGCTTCAACAAGCTCAGCTGTATCGTAACCCTCAAGTACCTTTCCAAATTCAGCGAATTCCGGATCAAAAACTGAATAAATCTGCATGTTTCTAATAACCTCCTTTAATATTACCTTCCGGCTGTTCTATCAGAATCGAACAGCGGTCACTCTCTAAGTATATTCGTTTAAATCAGTATATGCAAGTAGTAAAGAAGCTTATTATAAACTGTTTTTCTGCAGCGCTTCCACGCACTTCTGTACCGTCTCTTCTATGCCCTGACCTTCCTCTGAAAGAACTATATCTGCATACTTATTATACAGCGTAACTCTCTCATCATAGAGCTCTTTAATGGTCTGTCCAGGCTTCAATACTACACCACGCTGCTTAACATGATGGAGTCTTTTCTGAAGTGTTTTATAATCTATATCCAGATAGATGATTCGGCCTATGGACTTCAGATGCTCCATTCCTTCCTTGCCATAAACAACACTTCCGCCTGTGGCTATAACCGTGTTTTCAAGATTAACTTCCCGGCAAATTGTATTCTCTATATTGAGGAATCCTTCGAGTCCATCCTCTTCTATTATACGGGACAGCTTCCTATGCTCTCTTTTCTGGATCAAAAGATCCGTATCCACAAAGTCCATTCCCATAAGTTTTGCAAGTATTACGCCTACGGTGCTTTTTCCGGATGTAGGCATACCGATTAAAATCACATTGTTATTTTCCATTGATCTTATCCTTTTTAAAAGCCGGGTGCTGAAACTCAGCATCCGGCCCGTTTGTAACTTACTTATTCTCTCCGGCCTCTTTTGCTGCACGTATAGCTTCTTCAGCCTTCTCTGCTGCTCCCGGAATATTTAAATATCTTACGATCTTCATGGTAGCGTTCTTTATGAACTCTTTCTCACGAAGCTTGATCCTTACAACCTGCTTATATGTAGGTCTTCCCTTGTTAACCTTGTTCTTAAGCTTCTCGAAGTAAGTAGCATCGCCCATATGCTCTTCATCAGGGAAGATCTCAGCGATTATCTTGCTGTCCTCATCATATACAAGAACTTCCTGAACTGCAGGGTCTCTTGCGAAGTCCATTTCCAGCTCTTCAGGAGATATATTCTCACCATTGCTGAGGATGATAAGGTTCTTCTTTCTACCTGTAAGGAATACGAAGTTATCCTTATCAACGTAACCCAGGTCACCTGTCATGTACCATCTGTCAACGAGAGCATCATCGGTTGCCTGTGGGTTCTTGTAATAACCCTTCATAATCAGCTCACCGCGGAATGCAAGCTCGCCTTCTTCTGTAGTCTTAGCTTCAATACCCGGAACCAGCTGACCAACAGAACCGTCTCTGTGATAGAAAGGTCTGTTAACTGCTGTAACCGGTGAACACTCTGTAGCACCGTATCCGTTAAGGATCTCGATACCCCAGGTTCTGAATTCCTTTACATACATAGGATCAAGTGCGGCACCACCGCAGATGATATAATCAAGGTTACCACCGAAGGCATCCTGGATAGACTTATATGTCTTCTTTCTGACATCCACACCTGTCTTAAGAAGCAGGTTAGTAGACTTCATAAGTCCCTTAAATGCAGTGGTCTTTCCCTTCTTATCGATCTCAGCCCAGATCTGTCTGTGGAAGAACTCAACAAACATAGGAACCAGGAACATTGTCTGCGGTCCGAAGTCTGCCATATTCTTCTTAACATACTTAAGGCTCTTATTGATATATATAGGATATCCATAGTTGAATACCATTATGACACCAACCACAAGTCCGAAAGCATGATGGAATGGAAGTGCTGCAACAACACCGCCCTTAGGACTGTAAAGCATACTTGTATGTACAATCTCAAATGCGATATTTCTGTTAGTAAGCTGAACGCCCTTGCTGACTCCTGATGTTCCTGATGTGAAGAGAATCATGGCAACATCATCCGGCTCGATCTCATAGTTTATATAATCTGTCTCGCCCTCTCTGAGAATTCTTCTTCCTTCTTCAAGGATCTCTTCAAATTCTCCAAGATCATATACCTTACGGGCTGCCTTCTTACTTACCTTGTCATAATAGCTCTTTGTAATAAATGCAACGTCTGCATCTGCCATATGTGCAAGATCCACGATCTCCTTCTCAGGAAGACCCTTATCGATGGCAACGGCTATATTTCCACCATTAACTGTAGCGAAAAATGCAATCAGCCATTCATAAGAATTCTCTCCAAGGATCACGCAGTGCTTTCCGCCACGGATCTTCTTTGAATACATCCATGCACCAAATGCATTAACGTCTTCTCTGACATCAAAATATGTTTTTCTCATTTCTCCTGTATCACATGGATATACGAAAGCGGTCAGTCTTGCCTGAGTGAGCGCCTTCTGATCTATCATGTCCTTCAGGTTCGCCATTTCATATACTTCTTCATATGGATATGGTTTATTTCTCATTTTAATCCCCTTCAAATAAATAAATCTTCTACTTTCAAAAAAAGGTACAGGCATTATTTTAACATATATTTTTTTTAATCTCAATTAGATAAAATTTTTTAATTAAAATATTTTAAACGTTCTTTTGTGTGGTTTTAACCGGTGGCTGGATAGGTCCTCTCTGCTGTACAGCCTTCTTATATTCACGCGGTGAGAACTTATAGAACTTCTTAAAGGTTTCAGCCATGTAGCTGGCATTTGAGAAGCCTGTAAGCTCTGCAATCTCCGGCATGGACATATCTCCCGACTGCAGAAGATCCGCCACCTTTCTGGTTCTGTAATGCATGATATATTCAATCGGTGTCATATTCGTATACTTATTAAAGATGGAATTGCAGAGGGAGCGGCTTACACCACCAGCTCCTGCCAGCTCTCCCAGCGTAATGTTCTTCATGTAATTCTTATCCACATAGCTCATCATAGCCTTCAGGATATCGTTATGCATGTCGTTGTTTAGCGTTTCGTCGGTACTGAAGTCACCGGATTCACTGATCCTGTTAAGTATAATATCCCATATCTCAAAGAAGGTCTTTGTAATAAGGAACTCGTTGCCCTTGCATTTCTTCTCCAGCTCGAACATCAGCTCCTGAATACGTGCACTGTCCCTGTCTCCGTTCCTGAAATGAATAAAAGGAACTTTCTTATTAGATATAACAGGAATTATGGCCTTCGCCTCCACTGCATAGTTGGAACTCAGGATCCTCGGATGAAGCACTCCTATTATATATCGTCCTTCCCTTGGCGGAGTCGCAAAGGAATAATGCAGCTGATCTGAGTTAACAAAGATCGTATCTCCCCGCTCCAGGAATATATCCTTACCATTAACGGAATAGCCCATGCAGGATGAATACACACTGACTATCTCCACGTCCTTATGAAAGTGCGGAATTTTCTCCCAGGTGCATCCACTGTAAACATATCCGTCATAAATATAAGAAGGAAACGACGCATCATCGTAATTGATTATTTCCGAACCATCTTCTCTGGTTCTTACAAGTCCTCTATACTCTTTTATCACTATTTTCCATTCCCCTTTTAAAATTGTTATAAATCTTTGGAATTTTATGTCTATTTTTTGCATTTTAGATAGAGTATAATCCGTTTCATAAATTTTTACAAGGAGAATTGTGATAAATGGTACAAAATAGTTCTAACGAATACGCAATTGTTATGAATAACATTTCCAAGGACTTTAAGGTTCTGAACCGAAGAGAAGGTCTTAAGGGAAGTCTGATGGATCTTTTCTCCAGAGATTATAAAACAGTGACTGCTGTTAACGATATATCTATAGCTATCCCGCGAGGTCAGATAGTCGGCTACCTTGGTCCGAACGGTGCAGGAAAGTCTACCACCATTAAGATGATGTCGGGTGTTCTCGAGCCTACCCGCGGCCAGATTCAGGTCAACGGACTTGTTCCTTATAAGAACCGCACCAGAAATGCAGAGAACATCGGTGTAGTCTTCGGCCAGCGAAGCCAGCTCTGGTGGGATCTTCCGCTGATCGAGTCCTTCAAGCTTCTGAAGGATATCTACCTTATACCTGATAAGGACTATAAGGAAATGATGGAGCTGTATAAGAGTCTTGTTGATATAGAACCTCTGTTACATAAGGCGGTGCGTCAGATGTCACTTGGACAGAGAACACTGAGTGACATCCTGGCTGCATTTCTTCATAATCCTAAGATTGTTTTCCTGGATGAGCCGACCATCGGCCTCGACGTATCCATGAAGGCAAAGATCAGAGATCTTATCAAGGGTCTTAATGAAAGAAAGAATACAACCGTTATTCTTACCACCCATGACATGGGAGACGTTGATGCCCTGTGCGAGAGAATCGTTATCATCGACCACGGCAAGATGATCTATGACAACGATATTGAGCACCTTAAGACCTACTTCGGTTCTTACCGTACCCTCCGTCTCAGACTTCCGGGGGACGTATGGGAAGAAACCATTATAGATGAATCAAAGACTGATGTTATGACAGTTATCGCCGAGCATCAGAAGAAAGGTCGAATCCTTGATATCAAGCTTGAAGAGATATCGACAGAAGAAGTAATTAAAAAGATATATGAAGGAGATACCAAATGAGTTTAAAAAGATATATGGCTCTAACCCGTGGTGGCATCATATCTGAGCTGCAGTACAGGCTGGGAACCTTTGTTACAATATTCGGAAATCTGATATATCTGACCCTTGTATATTATCTATGGAAGGCAATCTTTGCTTCGTCGGCAACAGAATCGGTAAACGGCATGACCTTTACGGATACCATAATCTATCTGGTACTTGCCACAGCCCTCTTCAACTTTCTGGAAATGTATATCGTCTGGGATATGTCGAGATCCATCAAGTCCGGATCCATAATACTTGACTTACTGAAGCCCCTTAACTACAGAAGATTCCTCTTCTTCTCTTATTTTGGTCACAACATGGTCACCTTCTTCATGACCTTCCTACCGACCTTCATCGTGGTTTATATAATAACCCACGGAGCAATTCATCTTGGAATCAATCTGTTATACTTTGTGGTCGCGGTTGTACTCGCTCTCCTGGTTAATTTCTACATTGAGATGCTGGTCTCAACGATCTGCCTGTATACCGAGTCCACCTGGGGCATAAACATTGTTAAGGAAAGCATAGTTCTGCTGCTCTCAGGAGCAACAATTCCGCTGGCCTTTTTCCCGGAAGCTCTTCGAAAAGCAGTAGGATATATGCCTTTCAAATGCATCTATGATACACCGCTTAACATACTGCTCCAGAAGCCGGGCTACACACCGGACTCAGGAATGTGGATAAACATTGCCTGGCAGCTGGGCTGGGCCTTAGTTCTGGGAATCGGCGCAAGAGCCTTCTGGAACTTCTCCATCAAAAGAATCACTGTTAACGGAGGCTGATTATGAATAAAGAATTACTAGCTGTGCCAAAGCGCGGCATAAGATTTTATATGCATATATATAAAAAGATCCTGATACAGGACCTTAAGAGTAAGATGAGCTACCGTGCGGACTTCATCATATCAACCTTTGGAATGATCATGACAAATGTCGTCGGTTTTATATCATTTTATATTCTGTTCAGGAACTTTCCATCCATCAACGGCTGGGATTACTTCGAAATGCTGTTTCTGTACGGCTTCTCACTTATAGCCTTAACGCCGCTCCAGTGCCTGTTCGATAACAACTGGAACCTCCGATTCGCTGTAAGAACCGGAGACTTCATAAAGTACTGCTTCAGACCTATAAATGTCTTCTTCTACTTTATCTCTGAAGTCTTTGATATAAAGGGACTGGGGCAGCTTGCCTTTGGAATCGCCGTACTGGTCTATGCCTGGATCCATATAGGAATTCCGGTTACTGTAATAACTATCGTGCAGCTCATAATACTTCTCATAACAGCATCCCTCTTTATGATAGCTATTATGAATGCAGCGGCTGCAACCTGTTTCTGGATACAGAATTCAGGATACGTAATGGTCATAATGTTCCGATTTAAGGACTATGCAAAGTATCCTGCAAGTATCTTTCACGGTATATTCAAGATACTGTTTACCTTTATTATACCGATTGCCTTCATTGCTTATTACCCGGGGCTCGTTATACTTCGCCCTGACAAGATTCCCCTCCTGTCGGTACTGTCACCGTTTATCGGAATCTTCTTCTTCTGGCTGAGCTACAAATTCTGGATGCTCGGTGCCAGAAGGTATAACGGCACCGGTTCATAATAATCTCCCGTGAAAAGGGGACGGCCATGCAGATAACCTACCTGCAGAGTCGTCCCCTTTTAGTATCTCATCGCGGCCCACA
>ONEC01000122.1 GCA_900316715.1 uncultured Eubacteriales bacterium | reverse complement strand
TTCAGATTCTCAGGAATGAGCTCATCAGGAACAGCTGAACCTACAAAGCTTTCAAGTCCGAGAACCTTCTTTATTCCGTCGACCTTTTCAACCTCCTTCATAAACTTCTTTGTATCTTTACGACTGAGGTTTGAATCAAGCATAACTATATGAGTTGAATTCATCTCAAAGCTTTCCTGAAGCTTCTCTCCTGCAACTATACTAGGCAGATTCTTTGGAAGAGATGTATCAAGGTTGTAATAAACCTTATTGTGCTTCTGTCCATAAAATGCAGGTATAACAAGTATCACTGCCAGAAGTATAAATATAATGAACCTCTTCACTATTCCATGACTCAGCTTTGAGAAGTCCGGAATAAGTGGTCTGTGGCTGGTCTTTGTAAGTGCTTTATCAAAACAGAGGATCATGGATGGAAGGATTGTAACGCAGCAGATAACTCCGATTATTACACCCTTTGCCATGACGATTCCCAGGTCAAGTCCAAGAGTAAAGCTCATAAACATAAGAGCTACGAATCCGGCTACTGTAGTAATTGAACTTCCTACAACAGATACAAGAGTCTCATTTATTGCATCTGCCATGGCCTCGAGGTAGTTATCATTTTCCTTCTTCTTGCTGCAGTAGCTGTGCCACAGGAAGATTGAATAGTCCATGGTTACCGCCAGCTGAAGCACTGCCGCCAGAGCTTTGGTTACATAGGATATTTCTCCTCCGATCACATTTGATCCCAGATTATAAATAACTGCAAATCCTATAGAGAGAAGGAAGAATACCGGAACCAGGAAGGAATCCATGGTAATTGTAAGTATCAGGAGACACAGTATAACTGCAATAGCTACATAAACAGGAACCTCACTGTCACTGAGCTTCTTTGTGTCTACTACTATGGCTGACATGCCTCCCAGGAAGCATTTCTCATTCATTACTGCTCTTAACTCTTCAACTGCATTCAGTGTCTCATCCGCTGACAGCGTGGTGTCATATATTACCATCAGAAGTTTGGCATCTCCGTTGGAAAGCTGGCCTCTGTACTTCTCAGGGATCAGCTGATCCGGAAGACTCTGTCCCAGAGCGCCTTCCCACAGAACTCGCTTTACATGAGGAACCTCTTCCATCTCTTCAGTCATAGCTGCAATATCTTTATCTGTCATTCCCTCAACTACGACTGTTGAAAATGCACCTGTTCCAAAATCCTTTGCCAGGATATCCTGACCTTTCATGGTTTCAATATCCTTTGGAAGGTAAGTAAGAATGTCATAATTCGTTCTGGTATGAAAATATCCCAGTGCCGAAGGTATCAGCAGAATGAATGCCAGAATGAGAATCGGTATCCTGGCCTTTACTACCGCTTTTCCAAATTTCTCCATAACAAAAACCTCCGATAACTAACTTAACTTTATTTCAGGAGTTAAGATAGCATCGGAGGACGCTTTTTGTAATTAGACATTCTATTCAATATGTTTGATTTTTAGACAGATTCACGAAAATGTATAAACTAAACCTTATATTCCCGTATCACCCAGTCATATCTTTCGAGGCCGATATCATTACCGCACTGGGTACATAATCTTCCATCCAGGAGGGAAATGCTTGAACCGCAGTGGTGGCACGTCATAACTGAAGGACCGCATACTACCTGTGTTTTGCAGTCGGCAGCTTTAGTAAGTACAAGCTTCAGACTTTCGTTCCTGGCAGTGCATTTCTTACCATTATAACCTGTAAGTCTCACATCTGCTGAAACCTCAGCCACCTGAAGCCCCTTATCAACACGGTAATTATCCAGTGCTATATACTTGATCTCCATATCTATAACATCTTTATACCTTTCAAGAAAGCCTGTCATATCGCATAGAGAAAATGTATTGATCTGGGCTGCGGATTCCGCATAGTGGATAACCGCCAGTTTATTCTGTATATTCGAGAAGAAGCCGGCTATGGAAAAGTTATTATCGAAGCTGCGCACTCTCTTTTCGGATGCCGCATCATTTTCGGAAGACTTCTCAAGCTTACTCAGAATCTTTTTTGATACATGACTGAAGGATGCTCCCAACTGAATCCACGGAAATACCCATATCATAAAGGCACCTACACCGATAGCCGTCAGGAAGCCGCCTGCTATAACAACAGACATCAGTGTTATCATTATCATCATTATCGGTCCAAGGTTTTCTTCGCTGCCTATTTCCGGTGCTGACTTTATTGCAAAAAACAGGCTGAAAAGAACACAGATGGAACCCCATATAAAGCACACCCAATAAAACATTTTCCGTCTTGCATCTTTATATTTCTGATATTCAATATCATAGTCTTTTCTGAGTGCAAAGTCAGATACTCTGGTTCCCAGATCTTCTATCATAAACTTTGTATGACAGAAATCGCAGCCATCCAGAAGGTTATCCCTGTCTGTTGTATTTCCACAGTTCGGACAGATAACATTATTTATGCCTATCTGCTTTGTTTTAGTGATCGTGTAAAATGCAATGTCCTTATCAACTCTTGTGAAAACGGGCTTATCATCTTTTACAAAAACTGTCTTTGCGGCAATGTCCTCCCGTACTTCACTGATCTCATACTTTCCGTCAAAATAGTTTTTACTGCTGACCGCTTTATTTCCATAATTCTTTCTGACAGACTCAAATCTCAGGCTGATGCCCTTGTTCCTCAGTCTGTTGCGGCGATACTCCAGAATATTCCTGTAAATCTGAGTCACGTCAGCCTGAATGGATGCATTCTCCACCGGAGCAGCTGTTGAGTAAAACTCAGAAAGATGATTTCTGAAGGATGTAAGTGCGGTCTCCAGCTTATTCTTATCCGGCTCTGCTCCATAGCCGGGAAGCATAAGCTTAGTAAATGCACTTTTCAGATTTTTTGCAGTAGAAGTAAAGAAGCCCTCACCCTCTTCTTTGCTTTTATCTATTTTCTTTTTCAATTCCTCTATAGCCCACTTATCAAGCCATATACCGGGAATCAGGAAGATCAGTCCGCATATCGTCATAAATATCTTTATTCCTATGCCGGCTTCCGGATCTGTAAGCGCCATTTCTATCATTCCTGCGCCCACCAGTGTGAGAATAATTCCTAATTTCGCCATACCTTACTTATACTCCTGTATTACCAAAGAACCATCCATACCGCTAAAAACTCTGTTATTTTTTCTCATTCCGATTCCCCCTATTAACCTTTCCAACAGGAATGCCTAAGCCTATATTATCTTTTATATCTCCCGCCTTCATCATCCAAACATGTGAAATGTACCTGCCCTGACTGATATAACCGGCAAAAAATGAGAGCCACTACACTAATTGTGTAATGGCTCCTCATCACATATTTCGTCTGTCTAAACTACTGTTCCATCTTCTTCAGATGCTGCCTGTGCAGGCGGCTGATAGATAAAAATCTGCTTTGCGCTCTTATGCTTATGGTCTGCGATCATGCTTGCAGGAAATCCTGATATAACGGAATTAAAACGGCCTGCCAGCTTATTATACTTAAGTCCGGCGGCAATAAGTTCATTTCTTGCATTATCAAACTTTGTAAAAGCCTTAGCCACGGCCTCATCCTCAGCGAGACCTGCCTTCTCTGCTTCAGGTCTGACTATATTCATTCTTTCTTCGGCATTCTTTGCCACAAGCTGCTGAACTGTAGGAGTCATTCCAAGTCCAAGAAGACTTGACTGATCCTCCGGAAGCTCCAGCTCCACACCCTTTTCCTGAAGAGCCTTATACACAACGCTCACGTTATGATTCAGATCCCACAGGCATGTATCAATATCACTTCCCGCATCCTTAGCGGCTATATCGGCCTTGTTGATCTTATGCACCGCATTCATGTAAAGATATCCTACTATCAGGATAAAAATCGTAACAGCTATATACACTACGTTAAGCATACTTCTTCTCCCTTAATAAATACTATAATAACCTTCGTAGTCACTTGCCAAGCTTGTCTCAATCCTTTAAAATATACCATAGTTTAACAAGAAATGAAAGGAGCTTGAAGAATGTCTGATTCTACCTTTACAAAAAGAGCTATTGCTGACAGTGTGAAGGAGCTGACCAAAACAAAGTCCTTTGACAAAATAGGTGTTGTAGACATTACTGAAAAATGCGGGATCAACCGCCAGACCTTCTATTATCATTTCAGCGATAAATATGAACTCCTGAAATGGATATATTATAATGATTACTTTGTTGCAAATCTCAGTGACTTGAGCTTCAGCAACTGGAACGAAAAGCTGACCGATACCCTGAAGGCCATGAGAGAGGATCGCGAGTTCTGCATCAATACCATCAATCATACAGATGACTATCTGAAAACCTTCCTTGTGGATTATGCTGAGAACATTTTCAGCGAAGCCATAGAAGTTATTGATGAAAACGGTGAGATCGACCCGGAACCGGCCAAGTACTTCTCCCGCTTTTTTGCCTACGGACTCAGCGGAATAATCATTGAATGGATGACAAAACAGGACATGGAAATCGAGCCTGAGAAGATATCCGGATACCTGAATGAACTCTTAAAGGCCTGTGAAGATGCAGCTCACAATGAAAATGTTACAAAATTATTGCATAATTATTAAAATTGTGAGCGACCTATTGCATAATTATTAAAAATGTGGTAGACTATTCCAAGTTACGTAAACTTATGGTATATTTATGACTATATAAGCTTTATTGACGTGGAAATCAGAGGTAAAACGTATATGAGAAAGTGCAAATTGTTTGTAAGAAAACGCTTAACTGCAGGGGTTCTCGCAGTTGCTATGGCGTTTGCTATCGCCCCTGGCTGCAATGCCAAAGAGGCACGCGCTGATCAGACAATTGAAGAGATTCAGCGTGAAAAAGAAAAGACA
The DNA here is from genome assembly GCA_900316715.1 of uncultured Eubacteriales bacterium. GTDB lineage: Bacteria > Bacillota > Clostridia > Lachnospirales > Lachnospiraceae > Eubacterium_Q. Next base: position 710 of record ONEC01000122.1, on the reverse strand, counting down.
GAAGAGAAAAAGAAGGAAGCTCAGTCAAAGCTGGACGACCTCAATGTTAAGAAGGATGATATCGTAGAAGTTATCCAGGAGCTTGATAATCAGATTGCTGAATACGAAGCAAAGATTGAAGAGCTCACACAGCAGAGAAATGCTATTCAGGCCGGCGTATCCATTACAGAGGATAAGCTCCAGAATGCATACATCGCTGAAGCTAATCAGTACAGAAATATGAAAGAGCGTATCCAGTATGCTTACGAGAATGGTGATACAGCTTATATCGATGCACTGATGTCAGTTGGTAACTACGACGATATCATTAACCAGTCCGAGTATGTTGGACAGGTTTCTGCATACGACCAGAAAGAGCTTCAGAAGCTTGCTGAAATCGAAGCTTCTATCGCACAGTATGAAGAAGAACTTGGTACAAAGCTCGATAATGTTAACGAGCTCAAGTCTGAAGCAGAAGGCGAGCAGGCAGCTCTCGAAGTTGTTCAGGAAGGTAAGAAGGAAAAGCTTGGTGAGTATGAAGCTGCTATAACTCTTACTGAGGATGAGATCTCAGATCTTGAAGCTCAGGAACAGCAGATGGATGCTCAGATAGCTGCTATAGAGGCTGAAGCAGAGCGCCGCAGACAGGCAGCTCTCGAAGAAGCCAGAAAAGCTCAGGAAGCTGCTGCCGCAGCCGCAGCTGCAGCACAGACAGCCAGTGGCGGAGATGC
>ONEC01000178.1 GCA_900316715.1 uncultured Eubacteriales bacterium | reverse complement strand
TCCGTAATAATTGAATACATTTCAGGAATGAAGCTTGTTAAAGCATATAATCTTGGAAGCAGTTCATTTAAAAAGTTTTCTGATGCTGTTGAAGAAGAGCACAGCATATGGACGCTTATCTCAAAGAAGACTGCACCTTTATATGCTGCTTTTATAGTGGTTCTTGAAGCGGGAATAGTGTTCCTTGTTCCGCTGGGTGGAAAGATGTATCTGAAGGGTTCCATAACCGCCAGTGTATTTCTTCTTTTTGCATATATCGGTTCTCTTTATCTGATGGAAATCCTTCCGCTTCAGCAGTTCTCCATGGAACTGGCTCAGTCGCTTAACGGAGTAGAGAAGGTTAAGCAGATACTGGAACTTCCGGTATTTGATGAGAAGGGTGATTTCCCTGACAGACATGATATAGAGCTGAGAGATGTAACCTTCAGTTATGATAAGAAACAGAATGTTATAGAAGACTGCAGCCTGAAGATCAATGAAGGCGAGAAGATAGCTGTAATAGGCCAATCAGGAGCCGGAAAGAGTACTATAGCTACGCTTATATCCAGATACTATGACGTGGATAAGGGTGAAGTTCTTATCGGTGGTAAAAATGTAAAAAGTATATCCTATGACGAGCTTTTAAAGAATATTTCGATAGTATTTCAGAAGACGTTTCTTACAGGAGACAGTGTTCTGGATAATATCAGAATGGGCAGTGATGCATCTCTTGAGGAAGTGAGAAATGCTGCAAAGCGTGCACAGATTGACGACTTCATAATGTCACTTCCGGATGGATATGATACAAAGGTCGGCAGCTTCGGAACAAGGTTTTCCGGAGGTGAAAAGCAGAGAATAGCCATAGCCAGGGCGATTCTTAAGAATTCAGGAATCCTTATCCTGGATGAAGCGACAAGTGCAGCAGATCCGGAAAATCAGATGGAGATAGATAAGGCAATCGCAAATCTCTGCGAGGGAAAGACAGTAATAATTGTGGCTCACAGACTCAGCGTGGTTAAGATGTGCGATAAGGTTGCTGTTGTAGAGGATAATAAGGTTACAAGCTTTGGAACTCATGAAGAAGTTCTTGCTGATAATGATTATTACAGAGCAGCATGGTCTGATTATGAAGCTGCAAGAGACATGATATACACTATGGAAGGAGATGTGAGACATGAATAGAATGGATCAGTTATCTAATCAGAGTTTCAGCAGAAATCCGTTCAAGAAGAATATCAAATTCCATATCGGAATTATATTCACGGTTATTGAAGGCATGCTTTCTGCATGCGTATATATGATGATCTATAACCTTCTGAAAATGCTCCTTAATGATGATGTGACTATGGATGGGCTTATGAAGCTTACCGGCATTATCGTGATGATATTTATAGTGAGAGTCGTACTCTATGGTATCGGTTACACTGAGGGACAGATTGGAGGAGGAGATTCTACTTCGCGTTTAAGGCTTATACTGGGTGATAAATTTACAAGGATTCCAATCGGGAATTTTGTAAGAGGAAAAACCGGAACTTACATCAATACCATGACAAGTGATGTAAAGAATTACGAGCAGCTGCTTACTCATAAAATCGGTAATCTCGTAAAGAATTCTTCCCTTTCGGTTATGCTTATTCTTTTTGTGGGATACTTATATCTTCCGGCAGGAATAATACTTTTTGCTGTAAGTCTGCTTTTTATCCCATACAGTTATATGTCTGTAAAGGTTGTTAAGAAGTATGGAGCAGATCGAAACAGAATATATGCAGATACAGTCAGCACGATTGTTGAATATATAAATGGACTGCAGACATTAAGAGCTTACAATATGTGCGGTTCAAAGAATAAGAAAACTGTAAGTATCCTTAAGGACTTCAGTGATGTCAGTTATAAGTATGAAGCTGTGGGAATACCGGTAGCCATATCTTTCAATATTCTTATATGGCTGTCACTTCCGGTTGTCATGATGGTAGCATCAAGACCTTGGCTGGCAGGAACCCTTTCCAATGAGAATTTCCTTATGGTATGTATGATGCCTATGCTGCTGGCCAGAATGTTTGCATCTATCTCAGTAGATTTCTTCAGTTATAAGAATATGATGATCTCAAAAGGTAAGATTCAGGAAATTATAGATGAACCTGAAGAGAAGATGGCAGACAGAAGGTTTGAACCTAAGTCATATGATATAGAATTCAGCAATGTTGACTTCTCATATAACGAAGGAGAACAGGTTCTGGAAAATGTAAGTTTTAGAGCCGAAGATAAAAAACTTACAGCTATAGTCGGTGATTCCGGTTCAGGAAAATCAACAATCATCAATCTGCTTTCAAGATACTATGATATAGACAGCGGAGATATAAAGATAGGCGGGGAATCCATAAGAAACATGCCACCGGAAACAGTGCTTGATAAGATCTCCATGGTGGATCAGGATGTATTCCTCTTTGATGGTACTATCAAAGAAAACATCAGATATGCAAGAATGGACGCAACAGATGAAGAGATAGACAGAGCACTTAAGGAAGCAAACTGTGACAGATTCATAGATAAGCTGGAAAATGGAGTTGATCAGAGAGTCGGAGAAAACGGTACATTTCTTTCAGGAGGAGAGAGACAGAGACTGTCCATAGCAAGAGCAATTATTAATAATCCAGCTATTTATAATATTTTAGCAACTAAATATTATAAAGCTGATGAACAAGGCATAACTATAAATTTACAAGTATTTATAAATCTAAATGAACTAAAAATGGATATATATGATTTTTGTAGAATATTAGGAATCTTGCTAGATAACGCAATAGAAGCATCTTCAAAATGCGAAGAAAAAATAATAAATATTGATA
>ONEC01000082.1 GCA_900316715.1 uncultured Eubacteriales bacterium | reverse complement strand
AAGGTATATGTTACCGTAAATATCTTTGCTCATAATGAGGATGTCGAAGGTCTGAAGAGATATTTCGGAGAGATAAAGGACATCGGGATAGATGCAGTGCTTATAGCTGATCCGGGAGTATTTAGTCTGGCAAGAGAGATTATGCCTGATATGGAGATACATATCAGTACACAGGCAAACAATACAAACTACATGACTTACAAGTTCTGGCACAATATGGGAGTAAAAAGAGTTGTCTGTGCAAGGGAGCTTTCTCTCAGAGAGATTAAGGGTATAAGAGAGAACATTCCTGATGATCTGGAGATAGAAGCTTTCATACATGGAGCAATGTGCATATCATATTCCGGAAGATGTCTTCTTTCGAATTACTTTACAGGAAGAGACGCCAACAAGGGAGCCTGTACACATCCATGCAGATGGAAATATGCGGTTATGGAAGAAACCCGTCCGGGTGAATATCTCCCTGTTGAAGAGGATGAAAGAGGAACATATATATTCAATTCTAAAGACCTCTGTATGATCGATCATATTCCTGATCTTATAGATGCGGGCATTCAGTCACTTAAGGTTGAAGGCAGAATGAAAACATCACTTTATGTTGCTGTTGCTGCCAGAACCTATAGAGAAGCTATAGATGATTATTATGAATCTCCGGAGCTTTACGAATCAAAGCTTGATCATTATAGAGAAGAGATAGCAGCATGTACCATGAGAGACTTTACAACAGGTTTCTATTATGGTAAACCAAGCTATGAGGACCAGATATATGATAATAATACATATATCAGAAATGCAGTTTATCTCGGAACTGTAGAAGAAGTTGTCGGGGATGAAATCATTATACATCAGAAGAACAAGTTCTCTGTCGGAGATGAGATAGAGGTTATGCTTTTTGATGGAACCAACAAGAAGGTTACGGTTCAGGGTATAAGAGATGAGTACGGTAATTCCATGGAATCGGCACCGCATCCTAAGCAGGAGCTGAGGCTCGCTCTTTCTGATATAGGGGGAATATCAGAGGGAATGATACTTAGAATGCAGTGAATATATTCTTAAGAATTACTTAAATCAGTGAAAATTATGTCAACTTTCACAGTATATGGGGCATATTTTCGTTTACATAACCACTTTTTTGTGCATGGTTCACAAAATTTTCGTTTTTCTTTTGTTATTATGAATAGTGTGGTATAATTCTTTTGTTACGGGGGATATTGCGTCTCGTATTCCGTAACTGCTATTTATTAATGGGTGGAGAGGTATATAGCATGCATATTGCAGGTGCAAGAAAGAAAATCAGAGTAGGTGATCTTCTCGTAGAAGCAGGAGCTATTACAGAGGATCAGCTTCAGCAGGCACTTGAGAAGCAGAAAGAGGATGGCGGTCGTATCGGTAACGTCATCATGCAGATGGGATTTATATCCAAGGAGCTTCTCATCACAGTTCTTACAACTCAGATGGGCATAGAGTACTGTGAAGTAAGGTCTGTTCAGATTGATGAATCAGTTCTTAAGTTAGTTCCGGATAGTCTTGTTGCAAAGTACAGGGCTATGCCTGTATGTTTCGATCCGGACAATCCCAACATATTAAAAGTAGCTATGGCAGATCCTATGGATCTTACTGCTGTAGATGATATAAGTATATCTTCAGGACTTCAGGTTGAGCCTATGCTTTCCTTTGATGATGATCTCGGAGAGGTTATCGGAAAGTATTATGGTAGTGCTCAGGCTATGGAGGCTGCTGAGGCATATAAAGCTGAGAATGCAGCTCTTCTGGGTAATGAAGATGATGAGACACAGGCTGAGATAGATAACTCGCCTATCGTTCTTCTGGTTAATCAGATTATCGAAGGTGGAGTCAGACAGCGTGCATCTGATATCCATATTGAAGCACTTGAATCTAAGGTTCGTGTAAGATACAGAATAGATGGTGCTCTTAAAGAGGTCATGAACTATGAGATTGGTATCATGCCTGCCATTACAGCCCGTATCAAGATTATTGGCGGTATGGACATAGCTGAAAAGAGAAAACCTCAGGATGGTCGTATAACCATCGTTGTAGATAGAAAAGAGTTTGATGTCCGTGTTTCTGTTCTTCCTACGGTTTTCGGAGAGAAGACGGTTATGAGACTTACATCCAAGGATGGACTTACTAAGCCGAAGGCAGGACTTGGATTCTCAGAAGAAGAGATAGAAGTATTCGATGGAATACTCAGTAATCCTCATGGAATCATCCTTGTTACAGGACCTACAGGATCAGGTAAGTCAACTACACTTTATACATCTCTTTCGGAACTTAATAAGGAAGAGGTTAATATCATTACAGTTGAAGATCCTGTCGAGGCAAACATTAACGGTATCAATCAGGTTCAGGTTAATGTCAAAGCTGAGATGACCTTCGCGGCAGCACTTAGATCTATCCTTCGTCAGGACCCTGACATAATAATGATAGGAGAGATCCGAGACGGTGAGACAGCGAAGATTGCCGTACAGGCAGCTATCACCGGACACCTGGTTGTTTCAACACTCCATACTAACTCAGCTGCTTCAACAGTTACCCGTATTATCGATATGGGAATAGAACCATATGTTGCAGGTGATGCTCTTGTAGGAGTTATAGCACAGAGACTTGTAAGACGTCTTTGCACATCCTGCAGGATTCCGAGACTGGCAGATGATGATGAAAAGGTTATCCTTGGAGTTAAGGATCCGGATGATGATGTGGTTATCTATGAACCGGATGGATGCCCTCTCTGTAATGATACGGGTTATTCAGGACGAATCGGTGTTTATGAGATGATGCCGGTATCGAAGGCTCTTCAGGCGGTTATAGCTAAGGGAGCTACAGCGGATGTCATAGAGAAGCAGGCTCTTGAAGAAGGAATGTCGACTCTTAAGATGTCAGCTGCAAGACATGTGCTTAGAGGAACAACTTCTATGGCAGAGATGAAGAAGATTGTTTATACAACAGGTGATAATTATTAAATTAATTATATATTATGAAAAAATGTACACTATTTAAGAATGGGGGTAATGTAATATGATAGATATGGACGAACTCCTTAGCTTGGCTGTTGATGAGAATGCATCCGACGTTCATCTTGCTGTAGGAATACCACCAAAGTTCAGAATTCATGGTCAGCTTAAAGAAGTTGATGTTCCACCTCTTTCAGCAACAGATGCTGCAGAAAGTATCGGAATGACAATGAACGAGAGACAGAAAGCTATCCTCAAGGATAGAGGTGAGTGCGACTTCGCATACTCTGTTGGTGAGAAAGGCCGTTTCCGTGTAAATGTATACATGGATAGAGGTAATATGGCAGCTGCATACAGAAAGATCGATACGATCATTCCAAAGCCGGAACAGCTTGGACTGCCACCTGCAGTTGTTGAACTTTATAAAAAGAAGAGAGGACTTGTTCTTGTTACAGGACCTACAGGTTCAGGTAAATCAACAACACTCGCTTCAGTAATTAATAAGGCTAATGAGAATATCAGTACTCATATAATCACGCTTGAGGATCCTATCGAGTACATTCATAAACATAAGAAGTCAATAGTAAACCAGAGAGAGCTTGGAATGGATACACTGTCATTTGATAATGCTCTTCGTGCTGCACTCCGTGAGGATCCTGATATTATCCTCGTAGGAGAGATGCGTGATCCTGAAACTATTCAGATAGCTATTACAGCTGCTGAGACAGGACACCTCGTATTCTCAACACTCCATACAATCGGAGCTGCTGCAACTGTAGACCGTATCATCGACGTATTCCCTCCACATCAGCAGCAGCAGATACGTATTCAGCTGGCAATGGTTATAGAAGGAGTTATCTCACAGCAGCTTCTTCCAACTGCTGATGGACATGGACGTAGAGCTGCTTTCGAGGTCATGCTTGCTACACCGGCTATCAGAGCTCAGATCCGTGAAGCGAAGACACATCAGATTGAGTCTACTATCCAGACTTCAAAACAGTTGGGTATGATCACTATGGATGATGCTCTTATCGATCTTTACAGAAATGGTGAGATCACAAAAGAGATGGCTCTGATGTATGCTCAGGACCAGTTATCAATGAAGAAGAATATGTTCTAAATTTCTATATTAAAACACAACTTGTTCATAAATTATTCATATTTCGTTAATAAAATATATACAAAAGAGTTGCGTAAATTTGTGGAAAGTTGTAAAATTATAGAAGATATTATGTAAATAACATTAGTGGGTGAAAACCCCGAAATATGTTATAGATATTATGAAAAAATGTGAAAAATGGGCGGAGGAGTAGGAAATGGCTAAATACGCATACAAAGGCGTTGATTCCACCGGTAAGGCTAAGAAAGGAACAATCGAAGCCAACAACGAGGATCAGGCAAGAGCGAAGCTTAAGTCGAGCGGACTTACCATCCAGGACTTTGGAGAGAGTAAGGATATCGAGATTAAGATTCCAAAGAAAGTTAAGAACAGAGATCTTTCTGTTTTCTGTAAGCAGATGGCTTCAGTTCTTAGAGCTGGTGTACCTATTATAGCGGCTCTTGAGATGATGAGTTCTCAGATGGAGAATCAGACACTCAAGGAAGCTGTTGAACAGGCTATGGCATTTGTTCAGAAGGGTGGTACTCTTGCTGATGGATTCAGACTTAACAGGAAGGTTTTCCCAGACATGATGTCAAACATGGTTGCTGCGGGTGAGTCTTCTGGTAAGCTGGAGATATGTTTTGAAAGACTTGCAACACAGTTCGAGAAGGACGGACATATTGAAGCGAAGATTAAGGGTGCTATGACATATCCTGTTATCGTACTTATTATCGTATTCGCAGTAGTAGTTCTTATGCTTGTTGCAGTTATCCCAATATTCGCAGGAATGTTCGAAGAGATGGGAAGTACACTTCCTAAGGCTACACAGCTTCTTGTTAATGCAAGTAATTTCATGGTGGCAAAATGGTATATAGTTCTTGCTGTTGTTGCTGCATTAATTATAGGAATTAATGTTTTCAAGAAGACAGATGTTGGACAGGACTTCTTCGGAAGCTGTGCAATAAAGATGCCTATCTTCGGTGATCTTAATGTTAAGACAGCTGCTGCAACATTCGCAAGAACATTTGCAACACTTCTTGCATCAGGTATCTCAATGGTTGACGCAGTTGATCAGACCGCCGGAGTTATCAAGAATAAGGTTATTAGAGACAAGGTCAGAGAGTGTAAGGTTCAGGTATCACGAGGTGTTCCACTCTCAAAGCCTATCAAGGATATGGATATATTCCCTGTTATGCTTCCACAGATGATGCATATCGGAGAAGAAACAGGTAACATAGAGGATATGATGGAGAAGGTTGCAGACTTCTACGAAGACGAGGTTGAGATTGCAACAGATGCTATCACAGCTCTTATGGAACCGCTTATCATAGTAGTACTTGCAGTTGTTGTCGGAGGTATGGTTATAGCTATTTATTCACCTATCCTCAGTATGTACGACGCAGTTGACAGCTACTAAAATTCACACAGGTAATTATCGTCGGGCGAGCGGCGTAATTATACACTATTTAAAAATCTATAATATTTATTAAAAGGAGAGTATGTTTTATGAAGAACAAAGGTTTCTCACTTGTTGAGCTTATTATCGTTATTGCTATCATGGCAATCCTTGCTGCTGCTATCGCACCAGCTCTTATCCGTTACATTGACAAGTCTAGAAAGGCTGATGACCTTACAGCCGGTGGTACAATCAATTCAGCTATGAGCGCAGCTCTTGCAAATGAAGATGCTTATGATGAGTTACAGGCTACATCTAACTGTGTACTTTTCGCAGTATCTAAGAATACAATCGCTGCACAGGGCGCAGCAGCTGGTTCAAAGCTTTATGACGAGTTCTCAAACAATCTTGATCAGAAGGTATCACCTAAGTACAAGAAGGAAGGTCAGTCTTACTTCGTAGTATTTGCTGATGCTCAGGGTAAGATCACTGTAGCTGCTGGTTCACAGGCAAGCTCAAATCCTACAGGAGTTTCACAGTGGTGGATGCAGCCATCAATTGGTGAGACATATAAGTAAGTCACTAATATGATCTAAAATTTGTGAGATTCCAAGCTCGCACCTTGGAATCTCCTTACTATGTTAAAATATTTTATGAAAAAAATGTGAAACAATTTAATCAGGTCAGCGGTTTTTATTTCTTCTTTTACATATATATTGTTATCTTGGCTTGAGTATGTATGTAAAAGGGGTATGAGATATGTACTCTTATGGGGTACACAGTCTTTGCAGCTGACCTCTGCGAAGGCCAAGTGCCTTTAAATAAAAACTACTGATTAATGAGGGAGGCTATAGAATGGCAAAAAGTGGAAGAGTATTGTCGATAGACATTACTAATGAAAGTATTACCATAGTTGATATTTCTGCACAGGCTAAGAAGCAGACATATATCCACAAGGTAATGATCTTTGAAACTCCTGAAGACTCTTACGAAGATGGTCAGATAAGAGATCAGGAAAGGATTGCAGCTGAAATCAGAAATCAGCTTGCATCAAATGGTGTAACAACCAAGCAGGCAGTCTTCGTTATGAATTCAACAAAGATTGTTAACAGAGAGGTTGAGATCCCTGCAGTAGCTACTAAGAATGTTGGCAAGATGATCAATGCTAATGCGGCTGATTATTTCCCTGTTAATAATATCGAAGATTATGTTATCGAGCATTCTGTTCTTGAAAGCTTTACAGCTGCAGATGGACAGAAGAAGATGAGAGTTATGGCTGTTGCAGCCCCTGAATCAATGGTTGCATCATATTACAGCCTTGCTGCAGCTGCAGGTCTTAAGTGCCAGGAGCTTGATTACATAGGTAATGCTATGCTTCAGCTTATAAAGACACAGACAACAGAGCAGTCAACAACTATGGTTATTCAGCTTGGAAGCGAGTCTACAGTTCTTAACGTAGTTAACGGAGATAAGCTTCTCCTTCAGAGAACTGTTCCTTATGGAACAAATCCTGTAGTTAATACAGTTATGCAGGAGAAGGGTGTTGACGCTACTACAGCTATGACAATGCTCCAGAATGATAAGATTATCACAGTTGATTTTGATGATAATGAAGCTACAGGTGCTTTTAGATATCTTATCAATAATATAGGAAGAGTTATGGACTTCTATGCATCAAAGAATCCTAACAATCCTATTGATGATGTATTCCTTACAGGTGATGGTGCTCTTATCAAGGGCATCGATGGTCTTTTCAAGATACAGCTTAATGTATCAACAAGAATCATGGACAGCCTGTATAATGTAAAGTTTGATCCTACTATCGATCAGAGAGTTTACAGCCCTGTATATCTTATATCTTCAATCGGTGGTGCCCTTGCACCTATGGGATTCCCTCTTGGAGGATCCAAAGCAAGTGCAGGTGGTGCCGGTGCTAGTACAGGTGGAGTTCCTGCAATCGGTATTGCTGCATGTCTTATCGCGGCACTTATCGCTGCCGGACTTGTGTTCTATCAGAAGAATAAGGTACAAAAGCTTGAGACTAAGAAAGCTCAGCTTGAAAGTGATATAGCAGCTATAGCTGATATCGAAAGAATCATTAACGAGTATGAAGCTCAGAAGGCTGCTACAGCTGATATACTTAATATGTCGGCTTCTACATATGAAGTTAATGAGCAGTTCCATGAGTTTATAGATCATCTTGAAGCTACTATTCCAAGTGATATAAAGCTTATATCATTTGCGGCTAGTGGAGCAGGAATCACACTTCCATGTGAATGCGCAAGTTACGATTCAATAGCACAGTTTATTATGAACCTTAAGGCACTGGATATTGTAGAAGATGCTTATGTTGCATCAGTTACTCAGGCAGAAGATCAGGAAACTGGTGAGATTAAGTTCCAGTATGTTCTTACATGTAACTACACAAATCCAAATGCTGTTGAAGAAGCACCTGTTGAATCAGGTGATATCGTTACAGAAGAAGGGGAGGAATAAACTATGAAGACAAGAGACTTAAACATTATATTATGCTTGTTAGCTATAGGTATTCTTATTGCAGGTTATTATCTTCTCTATAGACCTGAGAAGGATAAGGAAACAAGACTTACTTCTGAAATTAACGAACTTCAGGCCAGATATGATGACCTTAAGGCTAAGGAAGCTCATAGAGACGAGTATATAGCTGAAACTGCTGAACTTAAGAAGCAGTTTGAAGAAGAACTTACAAAGTACCCGGCAGATCTTAATCAGGAATCAACCATTATGTTCTTAAAGGGAACAGAGGATAAGTTTGATACATGGCAGAACGTATCTGTAGGACTTCCAAGAGAGACAGTATTCTATACATTAGGAAAGACACCTGATACATCAGATGTTGCTGTTGGCGATGATGCTTCAAATAACAGTTCTGAGCCATATGTTTGTACAACAGCTCAGTACCCAATTGTTTTCAAGGGTTCTTATGATCAGCTTCAGGAGTATGTTGATTATATCGCAGCTTATAAGTATAGAATGAATATTTCTTCTATTAATATGAGCTATAATGAAGATGAAGAAGAACTTAACGGTTCTATAGCTCTTAATGGATATGCAGTAAGCGGACCAAACAGAGTTCCTGATGAACCAACACTTAATCAGCCAACTGGTGAAGACAACATCTTCATTGGTGGAGAAGGCGCTCCAGTATCAGATAGTTCTAAGTATTCTGAAGATGATGGCGCTGCTATCGTATCTTCACATAACTTAGTAATGTTACTTAACAATGCTAAGAATGATACAGCTTCAGGTGTAATCGTTGCAGCATCTGAGAATGATGAGAAGACATATGTTACTTCAGAAAGCAACGACGTAGCTGATGTTACAGTTGAGATTTATTCAAGTGATGACAAGAACTTTATAAAGTATTCTATCGGAAGCAAGAGCTATGAGACAGAAGTTATAACAGATGATGTTACAATCTATGTTAAGTCTTCTGAGAGAGTAGATTCTGACGATAAGAATGGTGTTAACGTAAAGATTTCTAATACATCTGTTCTTCCTGTATATATCAAGGTTGCAGATGATGATTCTTCTTCACCAAGATTTAAGCTTGGAGAGAAGTCAGGTACAGTAAAGGTATATTAAGTATTAACGTATAGGAGTGATACGATATGACCCGACAGAATAATAAAGGTTTCAGCTTAATAGACGTAGTCATAGCGGTTGCTATACTGTCTATTCTTCTGGCTCCGATTCTTCGACAAATTGTGCAGACGCATAAAACGAGTGCTCAGTCAAAGGAAAGGCAGTATGTCCTTGATAATGCTGAATATGTTATGAATTATTTTCAGAGTGTTAATATGCGAGATCTTGCTACAAAGACAGATGCTATTAATATGAATGAGAATAATGTCAAGGTTTCATATTCTTATACCGAAGATTTAGATCCATCAGATTCTGATGATGATACTAAGTTTGATTGTACATTGTATGATGAAGAGGGTAACTCCACCGGAGTTACCCTGACATACAATGTCAAGGTATATCAGCTCGAGGATGCAAAGCTTGGACGTGATGATAATGAATATGATAGAAAAGTTGTAATATCCGATCTTGCCAATAAGATTATGGCACAGGAAGATCCATTAGATTCTTCAAAGTCATATAGGGTAAATTATTCTGTCGCTGATGCTAAGAAGGCAAATCTTGAGACTAAAGGATTTATTGAAATGAATGATGGTAGTTTTGTAAAATATACTACCAAATCTTTTGATGGACATAATTTTGATCTTATATCAGCAATAGTTGTAAAGAACAAAGCTAATGATAATTACATTGATCCTAATGAACAGCCAATTGGTTCTATACAGGATCTTGACAAGGATAAGGTAGCACTTATTCAGGGATCAGCTTCTGATTTTGATAAGGCAGCTGAGAGTGATTTCTTTGCTGCGATGATGACAAATTATAAGACTGTTAATACAGCCGGATATCAGAATGCTATTGAAAATCCAAATTTCTCATTCTCAGGTATGGTTGGTGATGCAAGACCTGAAAAGTATACAGTAGTCAGTGTTACAAAGAGCCCTACAAAGGATGAGGATAATAACCTCGACTATTATCTTGTACAGTGCGGAGTTTACTATACATATACATATTCTTTAGGAACTTCTGAAACATTTACAAGTAAATTATATTATCCAGTATATTCAAGAAGATTTTTTACAAAAACTGCACCGGACGTATATCTTATATATGAACCGTTTGTTACAAACTCAAGTGTAGAACCGGGACAGTTTATGTATGCAACAAAAGACTTTATAGTAACATATAATGATGCTAATACAGATGGTTCTGATGGAAAGCATGCATCTAAGTTATATCTTTATAGACCTGATCTTGATCAGCTGCATGTTGATTACCAGAATGTTGGTGCCAGCGTATTTAATGGTACCAGAACTATGATGAA
>ONEC01000132.1 GCA_900316715.1 uncultured Eubacteriales bacterium | reverse complement strand
TCCGGAAATTCTGTTCCGGATGATGTTACTATCTCTATCTCTTTACCTGTCTTCTGCTTCAGGAAACGAGGCAGCTTCACTGTACCGATATCGTTGCACTGTCTGTGATGTGTACAGCCCTCACTTATGAGAACCTTATCTCCATCCTGAAGCTCTGAGATAGCTGTGGCACCCTTAACCGCTGTTTCAAGGAATCCCTTATATCTCGCCATAAGAATAGAGAAGGAGGTAAGCTGTATATCTTCAGGAACTATACTGCTTACCAGTTCGAAAGCCTGACTATCTGTGATGACAAGATCCGGCTTCGGATTCATTCTTTCCAAAAGATCTGCAAGCTCTGTCTCTCTCGTGGAAACAGAATAAGCTCCTGACTCCAGGATATCACGTATAGCCTGCTGCTGTGGAAGTATCAGTCTTCCCTTCGGTGCCGACTCATCTATCGGAATAACAAGAACTATGGTCTGCTCCGGCTCTATAAGATCTCCTACGAGACGGACCGTCGGACCATCCGTGCTTACGCTGCGTCCTATAAGTTCCTTAAGTTCATATATGTTGGTATTCTCAGTTGCACTGACATAGATTTCCCCGGCAGCACCGTTCTCACCCGACACAGCTTCCTGACCGGATGCTACCTCTACGAGATCCATCTTATTCTTTACAACTACAAATGGAATATTCTTATTTTTAAATATATCGATAAGCTCCTGCTCTGATGCATCAAGCGCTCTTGAAGCATCTGTAACAAGAACTGCAATGTCTGTTTTATTGAGAATCTGCTTAGTCTTTCTGACTCTCAGCTCTCCCAGTTCTCCTGAGTCATCAAAACCCGGAGTATCTGTTATAACAACCGGTCCAAGCGGAAGCAGCTCCATTGCTTTGGACACCGGATCTGTTGTGGTTCCCAGTGTATCTGAAACTACAGCCAGCTCCTGACCTGTAACTGCATTTACCAGGCTGGACTTACCTGCATTTCTCTTACCAAAAAAACTTATTCTCAGGCGCTCGCCTGAAGGCGTATCATTAAGACTCATGCTAAACTCCCTTGCACTTATCACTCTTCACGGGTTGATATTACTTTCGGCACAGATGCATCCCGTAACTTCTACTTCCTGCCTGTCAGATAGTATACAGCAAGTGCCGTGCGATGTGAAAGGTTTTCTTTTGCAAGGATAGAAGTAATATAATTCTTAACTGTTCCCTCAGAGATAAAGAGCTTGGCAGCTATCTCCTTGTTGGAGAGGCCTTCAGCCACCGCCTTCACTATATCAAGTTCTCTCTCAGAATAGCCTTCGGCGTTGAAGCCTACCCCTATGCTGTCTGCTGCGATTCCGTCTCCGGAGCCTGCTTTTCCGGCAAGAGATTCCAGGATGCTTTCCTCCATTACACCTGTTCCATTATATACCGAACGAATCATCTGCTTTAAATGGTCCGGCGTATGATTCTTTATAAGATAACCCTTGGCACCATTCTGGAGAGCCTGCTGAACCAGATCATCATCGTCAAATGTAGTCAGTATCAGCACCTTTCCGAGGCCGTGCTCTACGATGTACTTTGTCGCCTCGATTCCATCCATCTCAGGCATCTGAATATCCATAAGGAATATATCCGGCTTATTCCTCTCAGCCAGTTCTATCGCTTCACGTCCATTCGCAGCTGCCCCCAGCACTTCAAAATCCTCATCCACGTCGAGAATAATCTTCATACCGTCTCTGACGAAGTCACTATCATCCGCAATTATTACTTTTATCTTGTCCATATATCAACCTTTCCGGTATTTGCACCTTGAATAAATTCACATTTTTTTCACGGTGCCTGGCACCATAAACTCATTCCAACGGCAGCAGCATGCTTACCTTGAATCCCACCTCAGTCTCAAAATCAATGGATCCTCCGGCAGCTCTTACTCTCTGCCTCATTCCGGATATTCCCATTCCATCAACTATTTTCGGACAGCCAATACCATTATCCGTAACGGTGCATTTCACCATCTTATTCATTACTATGATACTTATATCTATATGAGTGCATTTCGAATACTTCATGGAATTGGTTACAGCTTCAAATGTATTGTCCAGGATTATCTCCCACATACTGTCAGTAACCTTAGATAAATCTCCTTCATTTGAAAGCTCTGCCTCAACTCCCTTATTGTTGCAGTCTTCACAGAGTTCGTACAGCTGAAGCAGTGCCATCTGCTTCTTCTCCGGTCTTTCCTTTCTGAGGATAACACGTATCTCGTCCATTCCTGTACGAAGCTGATCTATAACCGCCTGAGCCATGCCGCGGGCCTTCTCCGGATCCTTATCCATCAGGAGTTTCACCGCCTCCAGCTGATAGATGGAACCGTTGATATTATGGCCCAGCTTATCATGAAGAGTCTGTGAAAGAGCAGCTCTCTCTGCAAGAATCTTGTTCTCGGACATGAGTATATTCTTCTTCATCTGCTCTCTTGTGGTGGATTCCTGAATACGCATATCTCTTTTCAGATCCTGCTGCGTACGTGTTTCCTGCATCATCTGCTTCTCATAATCCGTAACAACGAATTCATGCTGCACATAGAATACGAGCATAAATGTAAGGATGATCAGCTGTATTATGAGAGGCATCGGTTCCTCCTCCAGGACTCTGGCAAGGAAAAACTGTTCTACGATAATATCCAGATATATCAGATAATACCAGAAGCGGGTCGCCTTAAAACACAGAAGCAGTTCATAATAAAGAAAAACTCCCATCATGCTGAAGCTGATGCCGCCAAAGCATAATAGCAGTATAAGACATCCCGCCGCTGCAGCTATAAAGATCAGCTCCTTCTTTCCTTCCACAAATTCCTTCAGGCAGATCATGGATATATAAAGCGAAATAAGCAGGAGTATCTCTGCAGATACTCCTGTTGTTTTTTCCATTTCTATTATTCCGTATATACCGATCAAAAGCATGATCACTATACGGGATATAAGAAAATATTTCTCCTTAAGGATGTTGTCGTTTATGAAACTCCCCACTCCGTGCTCCTTCTAACCTTGAGTCCGATACTTCCGAGACTTAAGGTTATTATCAGATATGCTGCTGTAATACATATTAACATACCAAAAACCTTATTGTCTCCAACAAATATCATTTCCGTTCCGTCCAGGAACCATTTCTGAGGCATCAGGGATGAGATGATCTTAATAGCACTATTCGCGTCGTCCAGAGGGAAGTACAGTCCGCTGAAAAGCGATGACATGCACCAAAGTGTAAATGAAGCTATACTTGCACTGAATACATCATTCAGCATAATTGCCACGAACATACTGAGTGAGCTGAATATAAGCCCCATCATGAAGATCAGTATAAGAAATGTAACCCTGTTCATGCCCAGTTCATTCATCTCCAGCATAAAGCTGCATGCTCCGACTATTCCGGTCATCACTAGTGAAACTATAAACACCGATACAAACTTTGAAGTAAAATATGTAAGTGCACTGGTCTTTGAAAGATTAACTCTGGTAAATACTCCGTTCTTCTGCTCCTTGATAACTCCATTCGCCACAAAGAAACCTGCGAAGACAAAACCAAGAGTCAGGAATGAAAATGCATATCCCATCTGAGCCTTCTGATTAGTCTGCTCAGCTGTAAGCTTTCTTGCTTTGTTAGTAGAAACTGCGATTACATCCTTTTCCGGAGTCTTCTCATCTATAGTTTTAAGACCTTCAACTAATTCTGATTCTTCTGATACATAAGCTCTTACTGAATCCATTCTTGAAAGCTGCAGTGTCAGCTCGCTTTCGAAGCATTCTGTTCTCGCATCATCTGAAAGTACATACATGATAAGAGCTTCAGATATCTTACCATCCATCACCTTATCACTGAAGTCAGCCGGAATATAAAGAGCAGCCCCCATTCTGTCTTCATTTCCATCAAACTCAATATGATCCTTTATATAATCGTCTGTGATTTCTTCCCCTGAAATGTCTGCTCTGCAGAGGATGAACATCCCGCTTTCTGCCAGTCTGTCTATAAGATATTCCGACATTTCAGATTTTGAGGCATCATATATCTTAACTACATAATCACCTTTTTCAGCATTATATGCCACCTTCTCATCTGCACTATCCAGTTCCACCAGGCGACTGAGTTCATCCATATACGCAGTATATTCGCTATTGCTCTTTAAGATTACTGTAGATAATACCGGCATAATAACTATAAACAGCCAGATTATTTTTGTCCTTATCAAAAGCTTTAAGCTTGATTTGATTAATGCTTTCATGCTCTTCCTCTCTTTCTGATCTGTCCGAAAAGTATGGCAATACATGAGGCCGCTGCTATTATCAGGCCCGAATAACCAACTGCGCTTCCCACATAATTACTATGTCCCATACATGATAACTCTGTAAGTGCTCTGTTGATGTGATATATCGGTGATATCATTTTCAGGATCATCGGATGTGATGAGAAAAGATATGTCTCAAAAGCACCTCCCCAGAAGCCGAAAAGCCATACTATTACAAAGGTAATGATGATCGTTGATATCATGTTGTCTGTCATGTTATAGATCATTATTCCAAATGCAGACGCTGCCGCTACAGATATGACAATTATTCCTATTGAGAGAAGCGGACTGCCCCAATGTACTCCCAGCAATGCCACTGTCAGAAGCGCTGCGATAACAGTACCGATGGATGCGATTATCGCTATCGGAATAAACTTACTCATATATTCCTTGAACGGTGTCAGATTAGCCACCTGATATCTCTTTCTGATCTTATATTTCTTCTCATTCATAAAGATTCCTGCACCTGCAACAATAGCGCACCATCCAAAATAGATGATCTCAACTATTCCATAGTAATCTTTAGAATCTATTGTTTTTCTGTATTCAGGATGTTCCACTGTAAGCTTTACTGCGTCTGTATCGACACCTATTGCAGCTGCCGCTGCATTTTCATAGAATGCATTTACAAAATATTCCAGTACCTTTCCTTTTGCTGAATTATCTTCATATAAAGTATAGGTATCATCCTCAAATACGATAAATCCTGTAAG
>ONEC01000170.1 GCA_900316715.1 uncultured Eubacteriales bacterium | reverse complement strand
CCTGAACACGTCTTCTCTTTTCAGGAATATCACGATATATTCTGACGCAGCTGTCACCCAGAGTTCCGTTATCAGAAGATGTATTATAGTAACTGCTTTCACCTGAATTACTGTATTCTCCGGCTGTTTCATATGTTACGTTTCCGGATGATATACCGCTCTCAGATGATTCATCTTCTATGGTTATATACTTAGCCAGTGCTCCGGCCATACCCT
Source organism: uncultured Eubacteriales bacterium (assembly GCA_900316715.1). Classification (GTDB taxonomy): domain Bacteria; phylum Bacillota; class Clostridia; order Lachnospirales; family Lachnospiraceae; genus Eubacterium_Q. The sequence goes on along the minus strand of ONEC01000170.1, from coordinate 2,881 downwards.
CAACTGTAGGATTATTCAGTACAAGCTGCATAAGCTCATCCCACTGAAGTCCTTCAAGTTCCTTATAGTTTTCCTTCAGCTTTGATACAACCTGAGTTATCAGAAGTGAATCTCCTCCGACATAATAGAAGTTATCCTTTGATGTTACTCCCTGTATTCCAAGCACCTGTTCCCATATATCAGCAACTGCCTTTTCACATCCGGAAAGATTTACCTTCTTTGTAACTTCAGTTTTTGAAGCTGTCTTCAGTCTGTCATTACATATCTCCTTAAGTGCCTTTCTGTCTATCTTTCCATTAGCTGTAAGCGGTATGCTGTCCAGTATCTCTATCTGATCCGGGATCATATACTTTGGAAGACGTGCCGCCATGGTCTTTTCAATAAACTCAACATTTATCTTGTGGCGAACCAGCTTGTCACTGGCATCTGTTCCTGCGCCAGCCTCTTTTCCAGCTCCTTCTCTCTGCTCAACGCCCGCATCATTTCCACATAAGAACACGCTCTGACCACACTCAGCAAGCGGATCGTGTCTTTCAGGAAGTGTGAAATGATATGTGAATCCGGCTTCTTTGATAAGCTCTATCCACTTATCTTCAGAAGTAAATACATCTATGCCTCCACGTCTGTGATCTGTGAAGCCTTCCAGTCCACCCTTAAGTTCAAGCGAAGTTGTAAGCAGACAGGATTCCCTTGTTGCCTCGATTATGATGATATAACCGTCATCTTTAAGAAGCTTCTTCAGCTTTGACAGATTCTCTCCAATGTTATGAGAATTATGAAGCACATTTGCGCAGAGGATAACATCATATGCCTTATCCTTAAAGCCCTGCTCTGAGTAGTCTTTATTTATATCCATAAGCATATAGGATATATTGCTATACTCCTTATATCTGTCCTTTGCCTTATTCAGGAAGAACTGTGATACATCAGTGAAACAGTAGCTTATATTCTTATTCTTCATTCTTTCAAGAACAGTGGTTGTTGTTCCGCCTACTCCCGCTCCAACTTCCAGAATAGAAATGTTCTTCTCGCTTAAACGATTGATAATGTCTGATACAATATAGTTAAGTCTCAGGTTGATGATATTGTTTCTATACGCTGCTTCTGCAACCTCAGTATCGCCCTGTGGGAAGAACAGAGATATTCCTGCTATCTCTCCTCTTATCTGCTCCTTGATCCTTCTTCCGGACTCTCTCTGATACTCCATGAGAACGCGGCCATAATCAATCTCATCACCGATCCTCATGAACTCATCCCAGTTTTTCTCTCTGTCATAATAAGTATCAACGAGATCAGTAACCTTGAATCCATACTCATTCTGGCTGATGATTCCTGCCTGCTCCATAGCTCTCAGGAATCTGTCAATAATGGAATGGAATTCCTCTGTCTCTTTAGTGGCCTCATGTATCTGGGATCTGGTATATACCTTTCCCTTTTCAGTAAAGATTCCGAGTCCCGTAAAGAGGGCCAGCATATCTGAAAGTGCTGCTATATCAGACTGAAGTCTCCATCTTGTAAAGCCGTCCCTGTCAATCTGATCAAGCTCTGCAAGGCCTTCCTTTTCCAACTCATCTACTATATTTTTATCATCACTCTTCTTTTCATATCCAGGCTCAAGAAATGCAAAAAGCTTACCGGAGGTTTCTGTCTTATGATAATAAACAACCGCATTTTCAACTTCACCCGTAGATCTGATAACACTTTCTATCTCTCCTGTCTCAACACGGTTTCCGTTGATCTTTATCTGATTATCCTTTCTGCCGTTGATCATGAGTATTCCATCGGCTGTATAGAAACCCACATCTCCGGTTCTGAATAATCTGTCGTCCTTTTCTTCTGAGTAAACATATTTCGAAGCAGTTAGTTCCTCATCTCCGTAATAACCCTGTGCAACTCCGTATCCACCTATGCAGATTTCACCCTTAACCATATCAGGACATTCACTGAGTTCGTCATCCACAACATACATAGTCTGATTTGTAAGAGGAATACCGTATGGCAGCATCACTTCGTCACGCATGTCTGTTATATCCCAGAATATTGACCATACAGAACCTTCTGTAGCTCCACCAAGACTTATAAGCTTATAGTCTTTCAGATATTCTGCTGTTCTCTCAGGAACAGTCGGATCTATAACATCTCCTGACAGAAGTATGAGTTTCAGACTTTCGATATTCTTCTTATCTTCCGGTTTTACTTCTGCATAAAGCATCTTAAGAAGTGCCGGTACAGAATTCCATACAGTTACACCATATGTTCTGATAAGTCTTGCCCAGTCTGATGGATTAACTGCATTACTTTCCTTCGGAATAACTACTGCCGCTCCCGCATCCATGCTTCCGAACATGTCGTATATTGAAAGATCAAATGAGAGCTTTGTAAGTGCAAGGAATACATCATCCCCACCCACGCCGAATCTCTTATTAATATCATAAAGCGTATTCTGTGCAGCCTGGTGAGATATCATAACTCCCTTAGGAACACCTGTGGTTCCGGATGTGAATATTATATAAGCTGTGGCATCCGGCTTCTTCTCAGCAACATGCAGCTTATCCGCTGATACCGGTTCTAACGCTGATACATCACAGAGCTTATCACCGAACTCATCCTTCATATCTGCATTTTCTTCTGCTGTAAGAACAAGTCCCGCCTCACTCTGAGCCACTATGGTCTTCTGTCTGTTAAACGGCTGATTAATATCTATCGGTACAAATGCCGCGCCCGAAAGAAGAACAGCGAGGGCTGATGCAGTCTGTCTTATTCCTCTTTCCTGAATGATTGCAACTCTATCCCCTGCACCTATACCGGCCTCCAGAATCTTCTTCTGAACAGCTGCAGTATATCCTGCAAGTTCTGCAGAAGAGTACGTCTTATCACCATG
>ONEC01000043.1 GCA_900316715.1 uncultured Eubacteriales bacterium | reverse complement strand
GGTAAGATACCTATCTTCATAAGGATATCGTTAACAGGACTCTTTGGATAATCAAAGAATGATTTGAAAAGAATAGCGATGGTTGCTGCTGTTATGATGTTTGGCATATAGAGCAGAACCTTATAAATGCCCTGACCTTTAATCTTCCATCTTCTGTCCGTGAACCACGCTGCAAGAACAAGTGCTAAAAGAATCTGTGGAACAAAGTTACACAGCCAGATAAATACTGTATTCTTAAAAGCAACCTGAAACGAATTACTTGTCAGGACTGTCTTGAAATTGGCAAATATATCATCTTTAAGGAAATGAACTTCACCAGGTACAACGCCCTTTAAATCAGTAAAGCCGATTACAGCCGTATAAATGATCGGATAAAGCTGGAATATAAGGAAGGCCACAACGAATGGGATGCTGAACAGATAACCGTATTTGTTATATGTGACAACTCCTTTTTTCTTATTCATATGGAACCTCCATGTATTAATTTGGTTTCATTGTTACACCCGATAACCCAATTAACCTTCGTTTTTTCCCCTTAATTCGTACTTTGGCAGATACCCCCGCAAAGCGGAAGTACCTGCCTTCGTACGTTTATTACTTATTTATATTTTAAATAATGCAACTCTCAGAATTACTCTGCCTCGATACCAAGCTTATCTGAAACGTCTGTCTTGAAATCAGCAATTGCTGTATCCTTGTCCTTCTCGCCATGAGCATAGAGACCTGCCTGATCCTGCCATGCTGAGTTGATTGTCTCATCATACTGAGTCATTGTCTTACCTGAAGCATAGCTGTTAGCTGGAATGAATGCCTCGAACATGTCCTGTCCGCCGAGGAAGTCAAGTGTACCATCTGAGATACCAAGAACTGTGTTTGATCCAACAACGTCCTTTGTACCGCCTTCGCCGTTAAGAGTTCCGTTAGCCCACATATACTGAAGACCGTCTTCTGTGCAGTTAAGTGTGATCCAATCGATGATCTGTCCAACTGCTTCCTTCTTATCGGAATCCTTGTTAGCCATGAGCCATGTACCACCCCAGAAGAAACCTACTGGAGGCTCACATACTGCCCAGTCACCATATGTACCTTCACCAACCTTCTCACCACCGCAGTTAGGTGCAAGTGTGTAGTTGATGAGCCATGCTGGTCCGAAGAAACCGAATACTGGCTTAGCGCCTTCACCCTTCATATCTGCAAACCAAGCATCGCCCCATGCAGATGTGTCGTTTGTGTAACCATTGTCGATAAGCTGCTTAGCATAGTCCATGTATGACTCGATCTTTGGATCGATGTGAAGCTTTCCATCTTCTGTAAGCCATCCCTGGTCTGCGCTGTGCTTAATAACTGTCCAGATATCACCTGTTCCTGAAAGAACTGCAACACCCTTGCTCTTGCAAGTCTCAGCAGCTTCAAAGAACTTATCCCAGCTCTGTGTACCACCACCGATGATTGTTGCGATTTCCTTTGGATCATCTGTTCCGAATACATCCTTAGCTACTGAACGTCTGTAGATGAATGCACCACCTGTTGACTGGTAACCAAGACCTACTACCTTACCATCCGGATTTGTTCCGATATCAACTGTGTAAGGTGCGATCTGTGCAGCGTCGATCTCTGCGTCTACGTCGATACCAAGATCTTCGTAAGGAGCTGCGAATGAAGACATATCGCCCTGTGTATACTTAAGAACGAAAGCTTCCTCTGCACAGTAGAAATCAGGAGCATCTGCACCACCTGCTGCAAGAGCCTGGTCAAGAGCTGGCTGATAAGCACCATCTGTTGTAGCGATGATTTTCAAGGAACTTGTCAACCATCTTTGGAACTTCGTCTGTGAATGTCCAGAGATTGATAACTTCCTTATCACCTGAAGCTGCCTCTGTAGCTGCCTCTGTAGCTGCCTCTGTTGCTGCTTCTGTTGCAGCCTCTGTAGCTGCCTCTGTTGCTCCCTCTGTTGCTGCTGCTGTTGTAGCTGTCTCACCGCCACAACCTGCAAGTGCGGATACCATCATACATGCGCTAAGTGATACCGCAGCTGCTTTTCTAAACTTCTTCATTTAGAAATCCTCCTTCATAAAGATAATTCAATCTTCTTCTAACCAAGCATGCTTTATTTGGTCTTGTTCTATTATATGAAAATTGCACAAGCAATACTTACCAGAAATTGCTATATCTTTAACAAAAATTGCTATTATAGACTAAAACGCGTGATTTTTACAACAATTTATGTATACTTTAACTAAAAAATTTTAAAGGAGCCGCCCAAATGAGAACTATTTTTGACAAAACAAAAGACGGAATTGATGTGCACATTTTCACTATAAAAAATGCACAAGGCATGTCCGTATCAATGATTGAATATGGTGCAACTGTTACGGGAATCACTGTTCCGGATAAATCAGGCAACCCTGTAGACGTTGTACTTGGATATGATACAGTAGCTGAATATGAGGATAATGGCTTCTATTTCGGCTGTATAGTAGGTAGAAATGCAAATCGTATCGCAAAAGCTACATATACTATAGATGATGTAACATACCCACTTCTTGTAAATGATAATGAGAATAATCTTCACAGTGGTCCAAAGGGCTTTGACAAGATTGTCTGGAAGGGCGAAGAGATTGATGAGTCCACTGTAAAGTTTACTTATTTCAGTCCTGATATGGAGAATGGCTTCCCTGGAAACATGGATGCAGCAGTAACATATCAGATCACAGAGGATAATTCCCTCAAGATGACATTTGAAGCAACAACTGACAAGGCTACTATCGCTAACTTCGCAAGCCATACCTATTACAACCTTAACGGTCACGATCAGGGAAGCATTGAGAAGCATAACGTTCAGCTTTTTGCTTCTAATATTAATCCTGCTCATGATTCACAGGCTATCCCAACAGGAGAAGAGATGGATGTTACAGGAACACCATTTGACTTCAGAACTGCTAAGACAATCGGCCAGGATATCGATGCTGATAACGAGCAGCTTGCATTTGCAGGTGGTTATGATCATAACTTCGTTATGGATGGCGACCACAGCACCCTCAGACCTTTTGGTGTATTTACTGCTGATAAGAGCGGTATAGTAATGAAGGTTTCTTCAAACCAGCAGGGTATGCAGTTCTATACAGGTAACTTCATTACAAAGCATGCAGGAAAAGGCGGAACAGAGTACGACTTCAGATATGGCTTCGCTATTGAGCCTCAGTTTACTCCAAATGCAATCAACGATCCGCATTTCGAATCTCCAATACTCAGACCGGGCGAGAAGTATCTGTCAGAGACAGTTCTTTCCTTCTCTGCAGAATAAAGGAGATATATAAATGAATCAACGTCGTAATCTCTCCGATATGCTTATATTCCGTGTACTCGGAGGACTATGTAATCTTATAATGGTAAATCTCCTGTTTCTGGCAACGTCGCTTCCTATTATAACAATAGGCGCTTCGCTTACAGGACTTTGCCGTGTTACTCTTAAAATGGTACGCCACGAAGAGCCTTCAGTAGTAAAGGACTACTTCGATGTATTCAAAAAGCATTTTAAGGAATCAACCCTTACATGGCTTTTGGTACTTTTTGCAGGTGCATTCCTTACACTTGACTTATATGTAATCTTTACAAAGATAGATGCATCCTATAAACTGCTTCAGATTCCGGTATGGATCTTCGTATTCATCGTAGCATCGATATTCATCTATTCATTCCCGATGATATCTGCTTATCCGGATAAGGTGAAGAGAACCTGGAAAAATGCAATACTTATCAGTATCAGTCATTTTCCTGTTACAATCTTCGCAGTAGTTATACCGCTCCTCGTTGCAAAGCTTGCGGTTAAAGACGGCGAGTGGCTTGTAGGAGTATTCAGTATCATGCTCTTCTTCGGATGTGCACTGCTGGCCTACATCAACTGCTTCTTCATCAATCATATCTTCCTCAAATTAACCGGAGAGCTTCCGGAAGAAGATCTGAACGACGACCCGGTCCCAGCCAAAGCAGCGAAATCAGAATCTGACACAGAAGAGACCAACGCTTCCGCCGACACAGAAGAGGCTGAAGCAGAAGCCGACTCAGAAGATTCTGCAAAGGAGTCTTCAAAGGAATCCTCAGAGAAACCTGCCGGAGAAACAAAAAAAGAGGACCCAAAATCCGGATCCAACAATACCAACAAGAACAACAGCAACAAAAACGGCAACAACAAAAACAACAGCAATAAGAACAACAACAACAACAATAAAAACAACAATAGCAACGGCAGCAAAAAGAGTAACAACAAAAATAATAACAAAAAGAAAAAGAAATAATAGCCAATAGCTAAAGAATAATTATTTATAATTCCTTTAAACACACAGCCCGGGAAGGCCGGTGCGTACTTCAGAGCCCTAATAGGGCGGTTGAAGTACGACATCCGGATTCCCGGGCGTTCGTTTTTCCATGACTCAGGGGCGTCCGTTTTATAATCATAAAAATATATAAATTGAAAATATATTCTCGTCCAGCTCCGCCGTTATCTCTCCCCCATACTTCTCCGTTATCTTCTTTGCTATATACAGTCCCAGTCCGCTTCCTTCTGCTTCTCCTGAGGCCGCACGGTGAAACGGCTTAAATACACTATCCACATCCTCGCTCTTGATAATATCCGTATCATTACTTACGGATAGTACCATTTTACCGACTTCCGGCTTCGTAAGCTCCACATGCAGATAACTCTTCGCATACTTCCTTGCATTTGAATATATATTTTCCAGAAGACGGATGATATCAACTTCCGATGCACGTATCTCACATGGATCCTCAGAGATTCCTGATGAAAACTCCAGTCCCCTCTTCTCTATCCATTCATACTGCCCAAGAGTCACATCCTCAAGTATCCTCTTCAGGGAAACCGTACTCTCTTCATCCTCCTCCGGCTTATCGATAAGGGACAGTGTGAAGAACTCATCCGACAGCTCTCTTAAATACTTCATCTTTCGAAGAGCAGTATCCACGTACTCAGCTTCTTCCTTAGGGAGCTTCCCTGACTGCTGCGCCATCTGAAGATAACCTGTGGCAGCAGTAAGAGGCGTTCTGAAATCATGAGAGATGCCGGCAACCATCATGCTGACTGATTGCCGGTCCTCCTCTGCTTTTTCTATTAATCTCTTCTCATCATCAACATACTGCTGAAGTTCCTTGGAAAGCTCCACGTATTCTCTGCTGAAGCTGTCCACACTTATCAGTGTATTCTGATTCTCCGTTCTTATCTCATGGAGCTGATTCGTAAAGGACTCAATCTGCTTCTTGTTCATCTTGACCTGTCCTATAAGGATCATTACCATAAGCGCAAGTATTATTATGATAGAAAGTGATACTACATCCATGTGAATCTACCTTTACATTCTTGTTCAACCACTGTCAGTTAGTTGAATTTCTTCTTTTTCATACCACAGTATATTATAACATACCACAGAATAAACTCACCGATGAATCCGAATACTGTCTGCAGCACGATATTTGTATCGATTGAGCCATGAAGTATCAGCTGCATCTTATTCATCATCGATCTGTAACCGAAAAACTGTGCCAGCTTTGGAAGTTCCATCTTTCCGGCTGCCCATATAAGAAAAGGAATCACCATTGAATCAAAGATAATAAATCTGAAATATGCCAGAAGTCCCGCGACTCCCGGTTTTCTTGTGGCCATCATTATCATAACGCTGACAATGCTCATCTGAGCTATAAGTATTACTTCAAGTATAACTTTGCCGGCTGCATTCTCGATTCCACCAAGCCCGTTGGCCAATCCTATATAAATATAAAATGTAAGCAGTGCAATTGAAACAAGTGCAGTATATATCAGTCCATCAGTAAATACCTTACTGAAAATGATACGGCTCGGACTATTTCCCGTCATAATCTCATAATATCCAAGCTTTCCCTTGTTATAAAGCTGTCCGGAGAAAACTGCAATGATCGGAGGCAACATCATAAGTGCCAGAAGTATTGATGCATCTGCTGCCATCTGACCGCCGACATCAACCCCATCTATATTTCTTCCAAGTAAAGTTCCCAGATCCTGATCCAGAAGATCTATACATGACAGGAATGGAATTGCCGCTACAATAAATGTTCCTATCACTACATACCAGAAGTAACGTCCTGTATGTCTGAAACGATAAAGCTCTGCTCTTACAAGTCTATTCATTGTCGCCACCTACCTTTCCGATATAGTACTCCTCAAGGCTCTCGCCCTCAGGATTCAGCCTTGTTATGATAAGTCCGCTGTCTGTAACAGTTTTTGACAGGGTCTCAATCTCATCAAGCCTTTCATATATCAGGATTTCATTATCGTAGGTAACCTTATATTCATGGATACCAAGCTTTTCTTCCAGAACTGCTGTTGTTCTGTTTATATCATTTGTTGCCATTACAACATAGCTTCTTGTCTTTGCCAGAAGCTCCTCTGCAGAAAGCTCCTCTATGAGAGTTCCCTCGCGGACTATGGCATAATCGGTACAGAGTGCTGATAACTCCTTCAGGATATGACTGGATATAAGGATTGTCATATTCTCTTTTGCTGCAAGCTCTGCCAGCATCTTTCTTATATCAAGGATTCCTTCCGGGTCCAGTCCATTTATAGGTTCATCCAGAACCATGATCTCCGGCTTTGAGAGAAGCGACATGGCAAGTCCCAGTCTCTGTCTCATTCCGAGAGAAAACTTACCGGCTGTTTTTCTTCCTGTCTTAGAAAGTCCTACGTATTCCAGAAGTTCATCTATTCTCTTCTCATCTGCAACGCCTCGGAGATACATGAGATACTTCATGTTCTCCCGTGCAGTCATATTCATTTCCATGTATGGCTCTTCTATGATAAAGCTCATACGGCTGCGCTTACTCTCAACCTCTTCTGAACCAAAGAACTTCATAGCCCCTGAGTCCGGTTCAGTGAGTCCTGCCATCATTTTCATGATGGTGGTCTTGCCCGCACCATTTGGTCCGATGAGTCCGTAGATATGTCCCTTCTCCATCTTGAGAGAGAAGTTATCTACTGCTTTTTTCCTGCCGAAGGACTTGGTCAGTCCCTCCAGCTCCATTACATATTCCATCTCTATTCCTTCCTTTTCCAAGCACTCTTACAACCAGCTGATCATATTTTCCATGCTTCATAAATCTTATGATGTAACTATAAGTTATAAAAGTTTAGAAAAGGTTAAGACTCCTCTTAATGTATGTAAATTTTCACAGGTCTGCCAGGCGGAAGCTTATACCCTACTTTGCCAGGCGGTATCCCATTCCCCATACGGTTTCGATATATTCCTCACCACTCGGTCCTGCCAGTTTTCTACGAAGATTGCTCATATGCACCTTCACAGCGTTGTCATCATAGACCTCACTGTCGTCATCCCATATGGCATCGAATATATTTGACTTCGAAAATATCTTGTCCGGATGTGACAGCAGAAGCTCTAAGATAGCATACTCTCTCGATGTAAGTACTATCTCTTCTCCTGCTATATATACTCTTCCGTCGCTCTTACTAAGTACGAGATCCTTCGTTGTAAGCTTCTCTGCATCAGCCGCTCTGCTGCCGGAACGTCTGAGAAGTGCTTCAATCCTGACAAGTACTTCTCCCAGATCAAAGGGCTTTGTTATATAGTCATCCGCTCCCATTCTGATAACATCTATCTTGGTCTGTACCATATCCTTTGCAGATATAATGATTACCGGAATATCCGACTTCTCTCTCAGCTTCTGAAGTATCTGATCTCCACTCATAAGAGGCAGCATGATATCCAGCAGAATAAGACTGATGGACTCAGTGCTTCTTCCTTCCAGATATTCTGTAATCTTTCTGTCTGCTGTAAGACCGTTCTCTGCGTAATCTATATCATATCCCTGACCTTTAAGGTAAGTTCCCAAAAGCTCACGGATCTCTGTATCATCTTCAACTATAAGAATTCTTTTGTCCATTTCTGTCCCCATTCACATCAATTACAAGTGCCTCCGTCAGGTCACAGTCAAAAGAATAACAAATGAAAAAGCCGCCGTCAACGCGGCAGCTTATTTGAAATCTTCGGTATTCATTTTTTAGTACGATCTTTCTTTGTGATTGCTTCATATATAAACATTGCAACGATTGCAGTAGTTGTTCCAGATATGATCGTATTAAGATTTATTCCATTTACGTTGCATATCATATTAACTATGATAAGTGCTACTAAAGTTATTACCGTTACCAGAAAACCCTTTAAAATCTTCATTCTTCTATCTCCCTTCCGGAAGTCTGTTCACTGCACCGAACGAGTCGGTGCAGTGTTCAAACAACTCATTCTCTAGGTTTGACTAGCACTTAGATGTGCACTTAAGTGTAGGACAGAAACCTTCTGAAAGAAGTGCTGTTACAGCGATTGTAGCCTCAACCCAAGAACCTCCCTCAGGTGTTTCAGCATCTGCGAGCTCCTGGAGCTCCTTCTCATTAACTTCACCCTCAGGTGCATTGATCTTCTTTGAATCTTCCATGATTTGTCTCCTTTACAGATTATTTGAAAATAAGATTAGTTGCAGCAATTCTGGCACTCTTTTGTAAGAGTACAAAATCTGCCCTGGTTACCAAGGCTGGCGCTGAAGTCTGCATACCAACCTGCACCTGCAAGTGCTTCCATGTCCTGCTCTGTGAGTTCTACTGAAACATCACCGCTTGGGTTTGACATAATAGTCTGAACCTTCTCTCTAAGTACAGGATCCTTGATTTCTGAAAAATCGTTCATTGTGCTACCTCCTTTTTCGATAATTTGTTTTTACAAGTATGATTATACATGCCCTGAGGTAGTTTCTACGTTTCTGTATCAGAATGGGTTTTTTTAATCTTTTTCGTTACATCTGCTAAAGGATTTTTACATTTATGACTAACAAACGTCTTCTTTAAAGAGATCTGCGATAACTTCATCGTAGCTTTCAAAATCCGTAAATCCCTTGTCCAGCCAGTTCCGGACCTCTGCTATATCCTCCCTGTATTTCTCCATTTCCTTATATCTGCTGTTATTCATCTTAAATACAGCTCTCTGAAGATCATCTGGTTCTGGGATTACACCCTCCTCATATATTCCTCTGATCTTTTCTGCAATAGAGAGGAATTCCGGCTGCAGCTTTTCCACTACACCCTGAGATTTCAGATAATCTTCATTATAGGTCACTGCCTCTACAACTCCCACGTTTATTATTCCCAGATAATCCATAAACTTCTTCAGATAATCCGATACAAAACGCATGCCGTTGCCTCCTGAGGTTGATATCACAACACCCAGCTTTCCGGTAAGCTCCATGACATGGGTCCAGTAGGACAGTCGGTCCATATATTTCTTCATATTTCCCGAGACAGAATGAAAATACACCGGACTTCCAAGGATTATACAATCCGCCTCCATCATCTTCTTTCGAAGAACCGGCAGATCATCCCTGACGTCCAGTGTACATTTTCCTTTCATAAAGCATTGCGTACACCCCACACATTCCTCTATATGAGCATTACTTCCGCTGAAATAATCTGCAGATACTCTGAGTTTCGTCGTCTCTTGTATAGTCTTAACAAGCCGTTCAGCCAATATTGCCGTTGTTGAATGTTTATTACAGCTTCCTGTGTACACAAATATCTTTATTATATTCTTCAATTATTTAAGTCCCTTCATCATACGGTTAGACAGCATACACTCCTCACCGTTAACCATGTAGATCATTCGATTTTTAAAATCAATCTCTTTGATATTATCTTTGTTCACGAGAAATGACCTGTGGCAGCGATAGAAACGGTCGTCCACCGAATCCTCGATATCCTTGATCTTTCCAAGAAATTCCATCTGTCTCTTCTTGCAATGCACAATAATCTTGTGAACATTGGAAGAGGTCTCGAAAAACAGTACATCGTCATAATCGACAGAGTAAACCTTCTCTCCGATCTTGATAGAAAATACAGAATGTACCTTATTATGCTCGGAAGAGAATCTTCTGTCAGCTTCCTTTATGCATTCGAATATCCTCTTTCCTATATCAGCCTGTCCATCCTTCAAAATGTAGTCCATGGCCTCAATCTTATACATAAATGTGAAGTAACTCATTTCCGAATGAGTAGTTATAAATACCACAAAACCTCTGGGATCATATAATCTCAGTTCTTTTGCGAGTTCCAGACCATTGATGTCCTTCTTCAGATCTATATCCAGAAAGTAAAGTCCCACTTCTTCGGTTGATTTGACCTTTTCTATAACGGTATATGGATCGTCTGTAACACAGCTCAGCTCCATATCGACATCTTCCATGAGGACAATATTCTCTACAATAGTCTTAACTTTTTCTCTCTGTTCATCATCGTCTTCACAAACATATATTTTAATCATTGATGCCCTCCGTTCTCTGCATGCAGTTATTATTCGATCACCATGAGACACGCTCAGCCAATCATTATTTTATCATAAATGCATGGCTTATGCTCTCATAAGTTCAAGGAATGTATCCTCAAGAGTCTCGCAGGCCTCATACAGTCCGGTCATTACGACATTCTTTGACGCAAGCAGTCTTGCCACATCCGTCTTCTCCTTGGCACCGATCTTTACACGTACTTCGTGCTCATTGAAGCCGACTACTTCATAACCGTGATTCTTAAGGATCTTTCTTGTCATTACAGTATCCAGGCTCTCAATTACAAATGTAATCTGCTGCTTCTTCATATTGTTATGGAAGTCCATGAAGCTTATGACTTCACCCTTCTTTATCATGATCGCCCTGTCACACATTTTTTCCAGTTCTCCCAGAAGATGACTGGAAATGAGTACCGTAATATTTTTCTCGTTGGCTATCTTCTTGATATATTCGCGGACTTCGTATATTCCTTCCGGATCAAGGCCGTTGGTTGGCTCATCCAGTACAAGAACATCCGGATCCTTAAGAAGAGCCTGAGCTATACCCAGTCTCTGTCTCATTCCAAGAGAATATGCCTTAACGTTTCTATTGGCTGCATCCATAAGTCCCAGAAGATCCAGAAGCTCTTCAACCTTCTTCGGCTTAACACCGTTCAGCCCTGCAAAGTACATAAGATTTCCGTATCCGGTTTCATATGGATAGAAGTTCGGGGTCTCAATCATACTTCCGATATCGCTGACACCCTCTAAGAACACTTTGCCCGTATAATTTCTTGTAAGCCCCACAAGGATCTTCATGATGCTGGTCTTTCCGGCACCATTTGGACCTATAAGACCTACTATCTCTCCTCTTTTCAGTTCAAACGAAACATCCTTCAGGATCTGAAAATCTTTTACTCTTCTGCTGATTCCTTCAGCCTTTAAAACATAGCTCATATTCCCTTACCTCTATCTTGCAACAATCCTTCAGTAATCTCTTAGTTATTCCAGTATCAACACTGACGGAACATCCTCCGACGCTGCGGCCAGAAGGGCATATCCGATTCCACTGAGTCCCAGCATAAATCCATAGGAAAGCAGCTGTCTCTTCTCGATATATTCCGGAATCCTCGGAACCAGTTCCTCAAATGTACTGCGGCAGGCTCTCTCAAGCCCTTCGTCTCCCAGAAGCTTTGCGATGTGACGGATCATCTCAAGATTTCCGATATCTCCGTGGCAGTAACAGATGTTGTTGCCCAGCGCCCGCTCCTTCATGGATGACAGACTGTTCATAAGTTCTTCCGATACATTTTCCGGAATGAGTCCCTCTCTCAGCTGCCTCATTTTACTGAAGAGTATACCCGGACCTCCATGGCACCATGCACAGGAATAACTGTCCTTTCCGAACACGGTTTTCCAGTCATGCCGCTCCCTGTTATACATCATTTTCATAAAACGATGAGACTTGTCCAGTACTTCTCTTATTTCTTCAGACGGATATATCTCATATACAGAAGCAAGAGCTTCCTCGATACCGCTGCTTCCGTGAGCATATCCCGTATACATATGGTCATTTATTCCGCTGCGCCAGGATATTTCACCTCCGGCAGCAGCTGTATAATTCTTAACGAGATGATCAGAGAGAAGCCTTATCATTTCATCTGCCTTGTCTCTTATCTCTCCTGTGAAATGCGTTCTTAAGCTGATACATACCTTAACAGCACCTGCTGAACCGCTTATCACATCGTAACTTGTGTCTCTGTGATATATCTTCTTCATCCTGGAGAGTCCGTCTAACACGGCCTCCTTCATATCCTCATCACCGGTCAGAAGATAAAACTTACTGTATACATATATGTAACCGCTGAGTCCGTTGAAAGGTCCCGTCAGATAACAGGAATCATCCGCAATCTTATGCATCCTGTGGATTACCGGACGGATACATGCATATGCGCTGTCCAGATATTTTTTCTCCCCTGTTACCTTCCACAGATATAGGAAGAAAAGACCTATTCCCGTTACTCCGCTGTAAAGATCGCTTTCCACTGCACCATATTCATATATGATGCGGTCATGTCCTACCGGAGTGTAGTTGATCCAGGCCAGTTCTTTCTGTCCGTCCACCACCGATTCCTTTGCATCAGCCAGGATCCGGTCTCCTATATCCTTTGCCATCTTAATGTACAGACTTCTGTGATCTTCTTTATCAGGTTCTGTATCTTCCCTGGCCCACTCTGTTCCTGTAAGCCATATATCCTTATAGTCACTTACAGTTTTAGAGAGAAATGCATTGTCGATTATAGACTTCTGCTGTATGAGATCCTTATCATTCATATGGCGAAGCTTATCTTCCACGCATTTGAGAGGAGTTTTCTTAAAGGAGATCGGAAGTACATAGCCTTCCGAATTCTTCAGTTCTCCCGAATGAATATCTACTTCGAAGAAAGGAACGTCTCCCGTCATCATGTCCCTGATCTCGGATTTAACGATATCCGCTTCCTGCTTCTTTATCTTATAGGCCATGCGATGCATCAATACATATCGATGAGCCTTTTCCCTCATAAAATCCGGATGACCTCCGGTAAACATGAGTTTTGTATATAAATATGTCGGTCTGTAAATAACTCTTGTACATACACTGTCAAACCAAAGATCAAAAGATATTGCCAGCTCCGACTTGTGTGATTCTATAAACTTATAAGCGTCTTCGAATCCTTTCATTATAAAATCCGTATAATCCGAAGACTTAACTGCTTCTCCCTCATACTTAACAACGTTTTTCTGAGGTTCTATCATATATGCAGACTTCTTAAGACATATCTCATCCGTATTTCGATTCTGTATCTTAAGAACCTTGAACGGAGATACCTGTTCTGTGTCTCCTCCTCCAAATCCACTTATATCAACGGATGCTTCTTCCTTATTAAAAGGATTGGTGAGCTGAGATGGAAGAAGTCCTATGGAATAAACCGAATCATTTATGGAATCCATAGCTATCTCATATGCAGATTTTTCCGACTCGATATCCGCATGTTCCAGATTTGAATGAAAGAGTGCTTCCAGATCGATCATCACCGGATACTCGCCGTGAGCTATAAGATTCTCATGATGAATATCCTTTGCATTTAAGGAATAAAGCATAGCCATAAGAATTCCCGAACGGTAGAAGTATCGCTCTACTCCTCCGGCGTCTTTACATTCTTCCTGCTGGATGAATTCCATATATCCGTACTCACCGCAATCCAGCAGCTTTGTCTCATAAAGAGCCTTCTCTCCGAGACACAGGCCCTCGTTCATTGCTATGGAATAATAGCGGAATCCCTTTTCCGCTCCAATATTTCGGGGTTTATATACAACTCTCAGTCCATTCGAAAATGTAATCAGAGCGACTGTTCTTCCACCTCTGTGGGAATCTCCCAGTCCCTGACTTATATCCCTTATCCTGATATCCTCGGCTCCGTCTGCAAATCTTTTTAATAACTTAGGGAAGTCATCATCAAGTCGGTATATCATTTCCAGAGCTGACTGAAGTGCATTTTCAAAAACCGTAAGCTGAAGCTCCAGAAGCTCCTGATACTCTGTATAGAATCTTCTTACATAATCCACAGAGCTCCAGCTTTCATCAACGTAGTAACAAAATCTTTCTTCGGGGGTGTTGCCTTTTAAGCGATTACTCATTCGCTCAACATGGATTTCCGTAATAAAGGTTCTGATCGTTACTTCCCGTAATCTGAGAAACATCTCCTCTATCACAGATTTTCTGATTTTGTCACCATTCCCAAAAACCCGGCTGCCATATATTCTATCCGTAAGTTTTTCTATCCCATCCTTTTCATATAGAAAAATCGGATAGAATATATTGTTTATATGATCATCAGATATGAGTCCGCTCCATTCTTCCGGATACTCAAAGGTTCCCTTATGATCTGAAAGCCAGTTCATGAATTCACGAGTATCTGCCTTGTGTTCATACCAAAACACGCTGAGTTCCTTTTCGTCAAAAGGTTCACATGTATTGAGCATATTCTTCAGATCATGTTCCTTATTTACTTCCGGAAACAGTGTCTGCCAATATTTCCAAACATCTGCTTCAGAAACTTCGTCATAAAGTATCATCATATCCTCCGGTAACTTTACTTCTCTTCCATTCTTTCTCTGTCAAGCTTTTTCAGGCATTCAGGTTTCTCAATCTCATGACATGCACAGAACCAGCATGGTGGCCATTCAGTATAGTCACTTTGCTTTTCTGTCTCGCTGATCATCTTGTCTCCGAAAAACTTAACAACTTCAGAAATTACTTTTTTCATTTTGTGCCTCCTATCGCTTATATAGTTTTTTTACCTTGATTCATATTATAGTACATCAGAATGGATTTATATTTTTTTATCTTAAACGTACATTTTTTTATCGTAAATGACATAAATTTCAATTTTCTGTCATGATTCCCTTGTATTATTCAATTTTTTTAACTATAATTTTAGTCGGTTAGCATCTATTGGGTTTTACTATAAGGAGACACTATGTATTCTATCGGAATATTGTTCTTATCTACCTTTGTGATCACACTTTTACATATTGCCGAAGTATATGTTCTTATCAGAAAACAGATTATGCTGAAACATTATGTGTGTCTGTTCATCACATTCTTTATCCCTCTCTTTTTGTTCGTTTATTTTGGATTAGCCCCAATACTTCTTTTTACTTTGCTTTTAAATGCATTGCTGCTGATCAAGTTTTCAAAAAAAACATACACAATATTCTTTTTCCCGTTTTTATATATAATGAACTGCCTGCTGTTCTATCTGCTGGGGCTTCTGACTTTAAAAGTTACAGGTCTTTCAATGAAAGAACTGAACCAAAACATTTACAGTATAATCCTGTCACCTGTAGCAGCCTTTTTTATCAGTTTTCCGATACTTCTGTTATTAAAGCATCTTATAAATAAAAGACTTGCTCAGTTCTTTGAAAAGATAGATAAACGTGTTCTGATCTTCACTACATTTATCCTATGTTTATGTGCAACACTGATATTTATCCTGGCTTCTCTGCTGGATAATACCCAGATATTATTCAAGGATTATATACTTCTTATATCTTTCATCGTAGTCTACACGTTATTGACTATCGGTATCATCTATGAACTTCTCAAAAGTATAAGAAAAAGTTATGAATCAGCTAAAAAGGTTGAGTATCTGGAGAATCTGAACAAATACACGGAAAATCTGGAGATAATGTACAACAACCTCCGCATATTTAAACATGATTACGTAAATATCATGGCTTCCATGGTCGGATATTTTGAAGAGAATCGTTATGACGATCTGAAAACATTTTTCTATGATAAGATTCTTCCTATGCAGAAAAATCTCACACAGAATAATGACACTCTGAATAAACTTCAGAATCTGAAAATTCTGGAACTAAAAAGTATTCTTTATACTAAAGTAATTATGGCTGTTAATCAGAATGTAGAGACCGTAGTTGATATTCCTGAAGAGATCACTTCCGTAAATATGGATCTGGTTGATCTGACAAGAATTCTGGGAATCTATATGGATAATGCGATCGAAGCTGCCCGTGAAACAGAGAATCCTATAATCAATCTGAATATGGGAACCGTAGCTAGCGATGTCATTATCATTATCTCCAACAGTTTTATAGATAAAGGTTTATCTCCTTCCCAGCTTCAGAAAAAGGATGTGACAACAAAGGGCGAAGGCCATGGTCTCGGCCTCTATAGTGTTTCCGAAATACTTCGCAACTACAATAATATCTATCATGAAACGCTTATCGAAGATAACATGTTTACACAACAGTTAAGAATCTCATAAATTAAAAGGTTGTATCGCTGTTTCAACGATACAACCTTTTTTATTACTCTGTCATCTTCATAAATACCGGGAATATGGTAACCGCTCCCATACTTGCCCCCACCGCAAGACCGCTTCCCCATTTATGAGGACCAAACATCAATACGGCTATATATATACAGATTACTACAACACTTTCAACTTTTCTTATCTTACGGAACTTCTCTGTAATCGGCTTATTCTTTGTTGTCTGCGGTGCAAATGCCGCTGCCACCACAAGATCGATCAAAAGCAGTACCATACATACCGCTGTCGGTATATTAAACAGATATATGAGCAGCCCGCCCACCATTGCAAATGAGCTGGTTACAATTATACAGGGAAGTCTTTTCTTAAAATGCAGACCTCCTGCAAAAGTTCTGAATACCATGCTGCCGATAAAACTTATTATAGCTTCCCGATGATACCCTATTAAAGCACAAAGCAGAATAACTATACAAAGTATAAATAACTGATCTATGACAACTTCAAAGAAATACTCCATCTTCTGGTTATCTTCCTCCGAACGTGGATAGATCGAATTCATCTTCTTAACGATTCCCTGTGATAACTTCTTTATCATTAGCCTGATGTCCTTCCTTAAGCGCTTTTCTTATCGGCATAGTAAAGTTTCGCATATGTTCCGTCACGTTTGATAAGATCTTCATGCTTGCCGACTTCCTGAATACGGCCCTTATCAAGTACTATGATCTTGTCCGCATCTATGATTGTTGAAAGTCTGTGAGCTATAACAATTCTGGTACAATCCTTTTCTCCCAGATAATTGCTGATACGTCTCTCGTTTTCATAGTCAAGGGCACTGGTCGCCTCATCCAGAACTATCAGCTCATTCTTATGAACAATGGCTCTGGCAAGGGCTATTCTCTGACGTTGTCCACCGGAGAGATTCATACCCATATCCGATATCATCGTATAATACTTCATAGGCATCTGCTCTATCTCACCGCGGATCTGTGCTATTTCGGCAGCTTCCTTAACTTCATCGAGTCCCAGCTCGTCTCTGTTCATACGGATGTTGTCGTATATACTTTCATTGAAGAGTGTCATATCCTGAGGTACGACACCTATCTGCTTTCTCAGCTCTCTCTTATTTATGCGGTTTATACTTACACCATCATATAGGATATCACCGCCTGTCGGATCGTACAAGCCCAGTATAAGCTTGGCAAGTGTACTTTTTCCTGAGCCCGACGCACCTACTATCGCCACCTTTTCTCCCTTCGCTACATGAAGATTAATGTCCGATAATACAGGTTTTGAAGTTCTGGTATAAGCAAAGCTTACATTGTCCAGATCCAGATTTCCGGATACATTTATGGCTATTGGCTTATCCGGAACTCTCTCTTCTTCGGAGTCGATAATATCATGGAGTCTTTCCATATATGCTCCGGCTACAACATAATCATTCCAGAAATTATACAGGGCTATTCCAGTTGAGAAGAAGCTTCCTGCAAGGGAATAGATTGCCATGCTTTCTCCCAATGTCATCTTACCCATCATGGTTGAATATATACCTATTCCAAGCATAAATACCGGTGCTATATTCTGAACAAATGTGAGAACGGATGTATATATATTTAATACTCTGTTCTTTCTCTTATATGAATCAAGACATCTGTCATAAGCATGTTTCCAGTTCTTCTTAATCTCCTCTTCCATTCCGGAAGTCTTAATAGCGAACATGGAATATACAGTCTCAACCTGAACTGTCTGAAGCATGGTGTTCTTCATCATATCGTCCTGATTTACTTCAGATATCTTTGTCTTCATGGAGAATATAAAGACTCCGGTCAGTACAAATACTGTACATGCGATAAGTGTAATAAGCGGTGACTTAATAAACATATAACCCACTATGAACACCAGCATTCCTGCCTGCATTACCGTCTGAACAATCTGCTCAGCCAGAAGATCTCGTATATTCGTGATACTATGCATTCTGAAGAGTATATCTCCAGGCGCCCTTCCTTCAAAATACTTATAAGGAAGCCTCAGCAGTTTTGAAAATACGGATTTTGAAAGATTATAATCTGTATCTATCTGCAGATTGATCATCTTTTTTCCTCTGAGGAAATTTACGATTCCCAACAGGATCATAAGTCCGAATACCCGGAGTCCCTGATTATTCACAGACTGTGCATCCACAATCTTCTGGATCATGAGAGGAACGCTCATCTGAAGTCCGTAAACTATAAAGGACATAAGCACTATCACTGCGATCACTCGCTTACTCTTCTTCATATGTTCCAGTACTACATCCCAGTTGTTAGACTTATCCTTAAGCGGCTTGAACTCTTCCGTTGGCTGAACTGCCATAACAACATCAGAATAGCTTTCTTCCATGGTTTCTCTGTCAATGCGTCTCTTGCCAAATGCCGGATCCACTATGAAATACTCGGTCTCTTTTATCTTTTCAAGAACAACAAAATGCTCATGGTTCCAGAAGATTATCGCCGGAAGCGGAATCTGATCGAGCATATCTATACCCGCTTTATATATCCTCGACTCTATGCCTCTTTTCTTAAGATACTCGGCTATAAATGACAGCTTGAGACCGTCTCTTCCGGCTTCAAGTGATTCACGGATCCTGCTGATCTTTTCCTGACTTCCGTAATACTTAAGCAGCATTGTTGCACAGCATAGTCCGCATTCAGTCTGCTGCATTTGTTCTACGTAAGGTACTGACCTCTTATGCCTTATCATTCTCCTATCACCTCCAGACCGAGTACCGAAGGAAGATTATCATCCTCCATCCTAAGCATAGCGTATCCCATACCCGATAGTCCGACCATACAGGACATAAGACCTTTCAGCTTTGGATATCCGTACTCTATTCCTTCTTTTCGTATCTTCTTACATTCTCTGACCATCATTTTCTTAGTCTCATGGTTCAGCTCTTCATCATTCACGTTTTCCGCTATTATATTCATGATCTCTATATTGCCCATTCTGCCGTGACACATGCTGTCCCCGATGTTATTCCATCCTTTTTCCGACATGTCTTCCAACAGCTGCTTCATAGCAGGACTGTACTTATCATGGAACTCGAGTTTATTCATATAATAGCTTCTTCCCATGAGAATTCCCGGAGCGCCATGACACCAGAAACAACAGCAGTTTCCCTTATCATCTCTTAGATCCAGCCAATTCTCCTGCTTTTCCGAATATGACGCATCTTCTCTTTTTTCCATAAGCTGCGCCAGTTCTCTATATTCTTTATCTCCGATAACGTCATAAGCTTTCCTGAAGGCATAAGCTATTCCCGCATATCCATGAGCAAACCCTGTCCAAAGGTTGAATTCCACATCCACCTTCTCTTTCAGAAATTCGATGTACCTCCGGATCATATCTCGTAAGCGCTCATCTTTTTCATTCCTATAGATATTCGCAAGTACTATTACCGCTCCACTCACTCCGCCTATGACGTCGTAGATCTTTTCTTCCTGACAGTCATAATCTGCTAACCTATCCAGCGCCTGACTGTATTTCTCATAATACCTTTTCTCTCCTGTAAGTTTATACAGGTTATAGTAAAGATATATATATCCCGTAAAGCCGCTGAAAACTCCTGTTGAAAGAGCAGCTTTCTCCATCGGCGCTATGGTTTCCATGCCGGCGAGGGCCGCCTGTGCAAATTCGACATCCTCCTGCTTCCCTGTATGACGGGCATAGGCAAAGAGAAAGAGTAAGAGCCCCATTCCATCATACAAAGAATATGACATTCCTCCTATTACCGGCCGATCTCCGGCTATGGTCACATCTATAAAAGAACATTCCTTATGACTGCCATCCCACACAGCATTCTTTTTTATCCTGTGCATGATGTCATCAACAGTCATCTGGTCATCGGTACTGTTTATAAGTTCCTTAACGCCGCCCTCTTCTCTGTCAGTAACATTTCCGCCTGCTATCATTATGGAATTCCTTATGAATCCCAATTGTCTGTCTCTGTCGGTTGTGCTGAGCCCGGAAATATTCCTTACTGTTTTTTCAGCTGCGCTCTCGAAGAAGAATTCTTCATCTACAAGGCCATCCGGATCAAACAGTCCTCTGCTGTCTGTTTCTGCATAGAAGTAAGGAACATCTCGTTCCTTCATCTGCTTAACTTCCGAATATCCCTGACCGCACTGCTTCTTGTTGAGCATATTAAAGAGCTCTTCTGTCTTCTCTATCGAGACTGTATACTTCGGATGCTGAGATGCTCTCAGGAATCTTTCATACATAAAGGTTCCTCTGAGAACCTGTCTGAATCTGCCGGATTTTAATCCGTTCAATACCACTTCCGTCAGTTCTTCTTTGTTCGTCATCAGAACATCATAGGCTTCTCTGAAGCCCTCTTCTATATCATTCTCATAATCTATATAACAAACTTCTTCCCCATTAAGCCTTACCACATTGTTAAGCTCTTCCGAAACAAAATACACTTCTTCATAGCGGATTCTGGTGGTTCCCTTATCAACCAGCTTCAGGTACTTCAGCTTCTCCGACTTCTGTCCCTTTGT
>ONEC01000137.1 GCA_900316715.1 uncultured Eubacteriales bacterium | reverse complement strand
TCCGGTTACATTTACAGGATGTTCTCCCACTTCTTTCTCGTTTGCATACGCCTCTAAACCTGATACAGTATATGTGTTTCCATCTACTTCATAGGTATCGGTTTCAAATCCCGTAACCTCCCAAGCAAAACCATCATAATCAACAGTCTTACTGTTTGCCTGAGGAGATATCTTGTATTTATCAGTACGGCTGACAACTTTGAGTGTACCCAGGATTGTGGAAACTTTATAATTATCCGCATTTGTATTATCATTAAATACATATGTGAACATATTATCGCTGCTTCCTACAATTGTCTGAGAACCGGTTACTTCATATGTCGCACCCTCTCCCGGAACAAAGCCATCTTTGCCTACTATTACTTCATCATTTGTAAGAGGATTTCCATTGTACTCTCTCTCTGCTGAACCTGATGTAAAAGTAATTTCTCTTTTATTAACGGCAAGTTCTATTTCTGCAGAACCTATTGTAGTATCAGATTCATAGGTTGCTGTAAGAGTTACAGGTGTCCTGCTTGCATTTTTTATTGTTACCTTACCGGTATTATCAACTTCGGCAACATCTGTATCACTGCTTGTCCAGGTCCACCCAGTCGCTCCCCAGTCTCCAAATGTTCCTTCATCTGCAGCAGACGCACTGAGCGAAAATGGAGCATCACCATAAGTCTTTGCTAATGAGCCTCCCTCAGTTATTTTCACTCCTGCATCCGATTTATAAGGCATAATCTTTCTGCCTGCAATATCATCTATTGATGCTTCTACAGAAGCGCCCTTCTCATCGATATAATAGAAACTTCTACCATTTGAAAAACGTGTGAGTCGAGTTTTAAAATTGCTTACTTGAATGAAATCGTCTTTGTTGGTCCAGCCAAGAGATACATACCCTTTAACTACATAGATTCCATCTCCTTCGCTATCTGCGTTAACAATAAGTTGTCCACCGCTTATGAATATTTCTACAGGATTTGTACAGTCTAGGCCGCCTATCCCTGCCCCCTTTTTCCCTCCGGTTACATTAACAATACCACCGCTGATAGTTAACCTTTCAATTATACCATGAGATCCAACCCCTATTCCAACTCCGTATTCTCCTCCGGTTACAGTCAAATCTCCGCCACTGATGGTTATATTTCCACAATTCCCATGCAATCCAGCACCTATTCCGACTCCTTCTTCTCCTCCGGTTACAGTCAACTCTCCGCCACTGATGGTTATGTTTTCACAATGTCCACTCGATCCAGCACCTATTCCGGATCCTTTTTTCTCTCCAGTTACGGTTATATTTCCACCACTGATGGTTATATTTTCACAATTTTCATTCACTCCACCACCTATTCCGGCAGCTCCTTCCCTTCCGGTTACATGTACCTTGCCGCCACTGATGGTTATATTTTTTCCTGCTCCATTTGCTCCACCACCTATTCCGGCAGCTCCTACCCCTCCGGTTACGGTTACATCCCCACCATTGATGGTTATATTTTCACCTGCTTCACCAGCTCCACCACCTATTCCGGCGCTAGCTTCTCCTCCGGTTACAGTTATATTTCCACCATTGATGGTTATATTTTCACCTACTCCAGTTGCTCCACCACCTATTCCGGCAGCAGCGTCTCCTCCGATTATGGTTATATTTCCGCCATTGATGGTTATATTTTTTCCTTCTTGTTTAAAACCGCCACCTATTCCAGCAGCAGCGTCCCCTCCGGTTATGGTTATATTCCCGCCATTGATGGTTATATTTTTTCCTTCTTGTTTAAAACCACCACCTATTCCGGCGCTAGCTCTTCCTCCGGTTACATCTAAGATCCCTTGCAAATTGTTTTTATCATTTATTATGAGATTTCCTGCTTCACTCTTCTCAATTCCCGCATGACCAGCTCCCGCTTTTAATGTTGTTATACCGTCAAGCTCAATAACCACATCGCCTTCTTTATGAACCGAAATCGGAGAAATCTCTTCATTTCCGATATTAATAGACAGGTTATTAAACACTACATCAGCTGTAGCATTCTTTTCTGCACTTATATTGATGGAATATTTATCTGTTTCTCCGGTAATAACTACAGACCCTATCACTGGCTCTTCATCTTTATCTCCCTGTTTTACAGTTGTTCCTGTACTTGTTGCAGATATAGTGATATTACCCTTTGATATATCATATATATCTTCTGCATCTCTGCCTGTGACAGCAATCTCATATGCAATATTATCAATAGTTACACTTATCTTTTCTTCATTGCTAAGTGTTGATTTTATTGATATCTCATAATCACCTGATTTTTCTTTAATTTCTAAACCATCTGTTCCACTAACTGATTCTACCGTTCCTTCAAGTCCTACTACCTTAAGCACATCTGAAAGCATTGCTTTATCTCCGGATAAAAGATATGAAAGACTGTTATATGTAAACTCTACTACGTAAAGTGAGAATCCATCTGTCTCAGCACTTACTATCTCATCAGTTGTTGTTACTTCAAGTGCCTCCGCTTCTCCGTTCTCAGTAATATGATATATCTGTGGGTTAAGATTCTTATCTTCTACCTCTGATATACTGAATGAAATATTCACACTATCTTCAGGCTGTAGTTCGTTCCCATTTACATCAAGAACTTTGATATCATATGTATAGCTTGAAGCAACAACTGTATTATCATCTCTTTCCGAAGCAACAGCTTCTTCTGCTTCTTCAGATGTTACTACCTTAACATCAAGCATAGCATCAGAAGGAAAGATGCCCTCCGGTGCAGTTACTCTTATCGTTACACCTTCAATAGTAATTTCCTGATCAAACGCTGCAAAAACATCTGTTTCTTCATACACCGGGTCTCCCGGAGTGGCCTCATCGACTACGATTTCCTCATCATATTTCTGTGATGCAAAAACCTCTGCCGGCATCATAAGATTCACCGCCAAAAAAGCCGAAAGAATCATGCTCGTTATTTTTCTTCCCGTCTTCCTCATATGTTGCTCCTTCTTACTAAATCCCACACAAAAAGACGCAGTGCATCCAAACTAATCATAGAATTGTCCCCCGTAACACTACAACTCCATACAAGCTTAGATTATCATTTATAGCGAACAATGTCTATCATATAATTGGATTATTTCATCCTAATTCAGCAAAAGTTTCATAAGCCTATCATTCGGTCTGTCCGGATCGATATTATATATATCTATCTTATCTTTATCAGCACTTCTGTCTGAGAAGGCCGGAAACAGGAATCCAAATTCCGGTGTCTCAACTTCATAATCACCGGAATATGGTCCTATAGTTCCTATAACAAAATCATAAACCTCTTCTGAGCCCTCATTCCACTGGCCGTCTGTGCCTTTACTCGGAATATCATAGGTTCCGAAGAATACCATAATAGCGTATTCGGAATCTGTCTTATAGTTATCTATTATGATCTCGTAGAATATGCTGAGAAGTGCATCGTCCTTCAGGCCCTTCTCTTTTATGCCTGTAAGAAGCATCCACATGCTTTCTCCCGGCTTCACGCCTTTTGAGAAAGCATATTCCTTAAGCTGCTCGTTGGTCTTAGCGAAGGGAATGGTCTTAGCTATTTCAAGATTGGTCTTTTTCTCGGCCTCGGAAAGCTTTCCGAAGTGTATATTAAATGTACCGTCTATATCTCCATCCCTATCTACATAGCATCCTGCAACCCTTGAGAAACATGTACGTTTCGGAGTCATTCTTCTTGTAAGTTCAAGCATGTCATCTCTACTGATCATCTGTTTATCCTTCTACACTCTTATTTATTTTCTTCAAGCATTCTTTTACACTCACGGATACCATTTATCTTTTCTGTCTCATATCCTGAATGCTGTCTGCCGTATTCATACATTTCAATTGCCTTTTCATAATCACCGCCAAACTCAGCATACAGTGCAATACGATCTGTCTTATCAACGCAGAAAGCGTACTGGCAATGTGAACATCTCTTGCAGCCATCGATAAGCTCAAGACATTCAAATGCTTTCTCCCTCTCTCCCATTGACAGATAAATACCTGACAATCTGCAGAGATAGAGTGGACGATATCTCATATAGTTAATGTAATTCTCAACTGAACCATGAGATTTCTCTATGCACTCTATAGCCTTTCTTCCTGCTTCTGCTGCTTTCTCCGGATTCTTCAAAAATGTATATGTTCTTCCAAGCAGATCATATGCCTGACATATACTATCATAATATTTAATTTCCGGCTGGATTTTTTCTCTGACTTCGACATATTTCTCAAAGTAACGTACTGCAATCTCCGGCCTTCTTCTGGTAAATGTATAGTAATGTGCTACTGACCAGATGGCACTATCAAACTGTGCCTTCATGCCTTCCGGAATATCTGACTGGTCTCTGAACAGATTTAATCGCTCAATGTAACGGTTATTCTCAGCCTCGATCTCATCCATCTTATCCACTCTACCAGCAAGTGAATATGAAGACGCAATATCATACATATAATCAATAAGATCGATAAACTTCTCTTCAGGAATATCCGGATATTTCTCAGCTATCCTAATTACACTGTACTCTATATTCGGGTCACATTCCTTACCTGTTATCTCCTGGATATTAAGTGCTATCGCATGACATCTTGCATCGATTGCTTTCTCAGCTTCAGCCATTCTGTTATAGATATCCGCCAGCCTGTTGTAATTACCTATCATATGCTGGTCAAACTTCTCCATATAATTCAGATATTCCTGAGCTGCCTCTTCAAATCTGTTTTGCTTCTCATACAGATCAACGATATTTACATAAGCAATAAATCTATTGGTTCCCTTATATACTTCTATCGCTCTTCTGAAATCAGCCTCAGCCTGCTCATAGTTCAGCATACGCACATGTACAAGTCCTCTTGCATTTATAACATAAGGCTCCTCAGGGAAATCCTCCACTGCCTTATTCATAAATTCAAGTGCCTTATCATATTCCAGAGCATCTATCAGAATAAGCGCATACTGTACAACTGAATGATCATCATAACTTATATCTATAAGTTCTTCAGCAACTTCTATTGCCTTTGCACTATACTCAGACTCTTCGAGCTTTTTATATCTGTAATCGTTATAATAATCAGAAAGCTCATAGTGAAGATTAACATGTCTAGGTGACTTCTTCACACCGGACTCAAACAGTTCTCCTGCCTGCTCTGTCTCCCCTTCCTTCTTAAGGATACATCCGAGCTCATAATCCACTGCACCGTAATTCGGATATTTTTCCATCATTTCCCTATAGAAAGGTTTCAGGTCAAATTCCTTATCATATCTTTCTCTGTAATCAACCTCGAGCCAGTAAGCATTTACATTTTCATCATCGCATTTTCTTGCCTTGTCGATAATACTGAGAAGTTTCTCCTTGAATTCCTCTTCAGTCATAAACTCTTTATCTTTGGCATAAATATCCATCAGGCAGTAGCCATAAGCTACATAGTATCTGGATGGCATATCCATGATGCTCTGATCCTCGTCTATAGCCTCCTCAAGATTTTTAAATATCTCTAAAGCTTCTTCAGGCTTCTTCTGTGCACGCAGATATCTTGCATAGTTAAAGTCCAGTCTTAAGTCTGAAACCTCATTTTCCTTGATAAACTCCAGACAGGTTTCAAAACCTTCCATGTCATTATAATCAAGATAAATGTCTTCCGCACGCACATATGAATCAGCATATTCAGGATCGTTATATCTCAGATAGAAATAGTCTTCGATTACTTCTCTTGCTCGGTCTGCCTTATATGCCATGTACTGTCTGTTGCCATGACATATAACTATATAGTCATTGTTCTTCTCTATTTCATTTGACCAGAAGTCAACACCTTCATCATACTCTTTACGAATAGAAAGAATAGCATCATATAATCTTGAATAATCATAGTAATCTCTGTCTACCGCATATTTAAGTGATTTCAGGATGTACTCCTTTGCATTATCCAGATCGGAGCTGTCATAATATGCGACACTTATCATATAGTATGAAAATGATATCCTGCATATATCTCTTACTTCTTTTATCGAATAATCATCAAGATTATATTCTGCTTCCGGATCATACTTCTCACACAGAATCTCATTCCATTTTAAAAGATACGGAACAGCCTTATCAAACTCACCCTTATCCATATGATATCTTCCCATGAAGAAGTTATAATCGGCTATCGTATTTTCATCCGGTTCAATATCCTTCATCATTTCATATGCTTCATCCTGACGCTCTCTTCTTGAGTATATCCATGCCAGGCTTAACTTTAGTTGAATATTATCCGGATCAGCCGCTATCTTATCTGGTAGTTCTTCTAATCTGTCCGTGTCAATCTGTTTTGAGAAATCCAGATATACCTTGCTGGTACGATGGTAATTGGCCATATATGATATATAGTCAGCCGCAGCCTTCTTCTCTCCTTCAAGGTAACAGCAGAATGACATAGCCGCATGTGTTTCGTTAACATATACCTCTTTCATTGTCTTAGGAATAACTTCCCTACACTTTGCAAGTCTTTCAGGGGATATGGTAAGTCCCATATCCCTATGAATATCCTGCACAAAGAATCTAAGATACATGAACATCAGATGACTGTAATAAAGATCTGAATGCTTTTCTCCGGTCATTACTGTTCTATCAACAGCAGCTTCCGTAAGACGGAAACACTCATCATAACGCTCTTTATAATATAAATACTTAAGAACCGCTATTTCTTCAAATGGATGATAATAGTCATACTCTCTTAAAAGCAGGATATCAGCACCCAGACGGTCAATCACTATAGCTCTTGTCTCATCAGAGATATTGCTGTTATCAATTGTATTATATTCACTTATAAGCTTTTCCAGTAAATTGATATACTCATCTACGTCATACTTAAACTCACGCGCTTCTATCGGATCCTGCTCTGTCTCGATAACATATTCATTTATCTCAGGAACAGCATTCTCCCTTCCGGGAAGAACAGGCTCTGTCAGTATATAATTACCGTACTTTACAGCCTCTACAACAAAGCCTATATAGTCCTCAGGGAACTGCTCAGCGAGACTGTCAGCATCCTGAACTATAGCCATGGCATGGTCTATTCTTTCCCATACCTCACGCGGGTACTTATAGCAGTTCATAGTATAGTTTAAGAAATCATTTCTTATAGCTTCCTGCTCATCTATCGATCTGAATTCCGGTGCCGCAAATAACTCATCCCAGAGACTGGTATCTACTCTTTTTGTAATATCCTTGTATAATTCATCAACCTTCGCCATTGTCTCAGAGAGCTCTTCTTCAGCCTCTTCTTCATCTCCGCCTTCTGCAAGACGGATTGCCTCATCATAGGCTTCCTTTAAGGCCATAAACCCTTCCTGATCATCCTCCGGGTTGGTCACAACAAGCTTCTTTCTGTATGCGGCTAAAATCTCTTCCACATCATCTGTAGGCTCAATCTCTAAAATGTTCCAGATTTGTTTTTCGTTCATATTATGCACCCTCTTTTGATATAATCACAATGATAATATGCATATTATCATAATGATAATTAGATGTCAAGCAGCCCTACACCATATCTCTCGTTATATTTTTAACCCATGTATATTTCACGTAATGCTTATAAACTGCAGGTATCTTTACGAATTCATCCAATGTAAGTATAAATGCAACCACCAGTACCGGCAGCTTCAGTATGAAGGCACCGACCATTCCCATAGGAACAACCACGCACCAGAGTGTTATGATATCGCACCACATACCGAACTTAGTATCTCCTCCTGCCGGGAAGATTCCTCCGATAATTGTGGAGTTCAGTGAATTACCGATTATATAGTAGGATGCCATAAACATCATGATCTTTAGATAATAATG
>ONEC01000097.1 GCA_900316715.1 uncultured Eubacteriales bacterium | reverse complement strand
CCCTGAAGGAAAACTATAAATCTTATACCAGGTCCGTCAACCGCCCCAAAACTCTCTGTTGAATGGACGTAGCCTATTATATTCTTTTTATCTTTCATTTCTTCCATTGGATACAGCCTCCAATCCGATGCATCGACTCGTCTAAAACCAACGCCTGTTAAGTATATCATATATAAGAAACCTTAACAATTGAAGGTGCAAAACGTCATATGAAAAATAAAATCCCTGTCGGAGCATTTCCGACAGGGATAACTGATCTTAACCGGTTTACAGACTTTCGTGGAAAGTTCTGTTGATTACATCGAGCTGCTGCTCTCTTGTAAGGTTGATGAACTTAACCGCATAACCCGATACACGGATAGTAAAGTTTGCATATTCAGGCTTCTCAGGATTCTCCATGATATCCAGAAGTGTATCACGGCTGAATACATTTACATTCAGATGATGAGCTCCCTGATCGAAGTATCCGTCCATTGCATTTACAAGATTATCTACTCTCTCTTCCTCTGTATTTCCGAGTGCGGATGGGTTCATGGACTGAGTATTTGATATACCGTCAAGTGCCCATACGTAAGGAATCTTTGCTACAGAGTTAAGTGAAGCAAGAAGTCCCGACTTCTCAGCTCCGTAGCTTGGGTTAGCACCCGGTGCAAGCGGAGTCCATGCTCTTCTTCCATCCGGCATGTTGCCTGTAAACTTACCGTATACAACATTTGATGTAATGGTAAGAATAGATGTTGTAGGCTCTGAGTTACGATATGTATGTCTCTTCTTGATATCATCAAGGAAAGTCTTCAGAAGCCATACGCCGATGCTGTCAGCTCTGTCATCATCATTTCCGTACTTAGGGAAATCACCCTCTACCGCATAGTCAACAGCGAAGCCGTCCTCATCACGGATAACCTTAACCTTTGCGTACTTGATAGCAGAAAGCGAATCGATAACATGTGAGAATCCTGCTATACCTGTTGCAAATGTACGGCGTACATCTGTATCTATAAGAGCCATCTCAGCTGCTTCATAGTAATACTTATCATGCATATAATGTATGAGATTGAGGATATTTACATAGAGGCCTGCGAGCCAGTCCAGCATAAACTCAAATCTCTCAATAACTTCATCGTAATCCAGATATTCTGAGGTGATAGGTCTTGCAGCCGGTCCTACCTGAACCTTTGACTTGGCATCCACACCACCGTTGATAGCGTACAGAAGACACTTAGCAAGGTTTGCTCTTGCTCCGAAGAACTGAATCTCCTTACCTGTCTGAGTTGCGGATACACAGCAGCAGATAGAATAATCGTCGCCCCATACAGGCTTCATAACATCATCGTTCTCATACTGAATTGAACTTGTCTTAACTGATATTCTTGCAGCATATCTCTTGAATGCCTCAGGCAGCTTTGATGAATAAAGTACTGTAAGGTTCGGTTCCGGTGAAGGTCCCATGTTCTCGAGTGTATGAAGGAATCTGAAACAGTTCTTTGTAACATGCGGACGACCGTCGTTACCGATTCCTGCAACCTCAAGTGTAGCCCATACAGGATCGCCTGAGAAAAGCTCGTTATATGACTGGATTCTTGCGAACTTAACCATACGAAGCTTCATAACAAAATGATCTATAAGTTCCTGAGCCTGAGCCTCTGTAAGGATGCCCTTCTTCAGGTCTCTCTCAATAAATATATCAAGGAATGTTGACACACGGCCAACTGACATAGCAGCACCGTTCTGAGTCTTAACAGCTGCAAGATAACCGAAGTACAGCCACTGAACAGCTTCCTTAGCAGTCTTAGCAGGCTTTGAGATATCACATCCGTAAATCTCAGCCATCTTCTTCATACCCTGAAGAGCCTTGATCTGCTCAGCAAGTTCCTCACGCTGACGAATGACATCATCTGTCATAACGCCATGTCCGCAGTTATTCTTATCTTCCTGCTTCCACTCGATAAGCTGATCTATACCGTAAAGAGCAATTCTTCTGTAATCGCCTACGATACGTCCGCGTCCGTAAGTATCAGGAAGTCCTGTAACAATGTGGCTTCTTCTTGCGGCACGCATTTCATCTGTATAAGCATCAAAAACAGCCTGATTATGTGTTTTATGATACTCTGTAAATACCTTGTGAAGATCCTTGTTTGGCTCATAACCATACATAGTAAGTGCTTCTTCAGCCATCTTGATTCCACCGAATGGCATAAATGCACGCTTCAGAGGCTTATCTGTCTGAAGACCAACTATCTGCTCAAGGTCCTTCATGGATTCGTCAATATAACCAGGTCCATAAGAAGTAAGGGAAGATACGATCTCTGTCTCTTCATCAAGTACTCCGCCCTTGTTATATTCTTCTCTCTGAAGTTCCTGAAGTCTGCCCCAGAGCTTGTCTGTTGCCTCTGTTGGTCCCTCAAGGAAACTCTCATCGCCTAGATATGGTGTATAGTTATTAGCTATAAAATCCCTTACGTTACACTCCTCTTTCCAGAGTCTTCCCGTAAATCCATCCCATTCTTCAAAGTTAAGCATTAAATCTTTTTGCATAATACATCTCCCAGAAAAAAATATCGTTAATAGTGTCTAACTATGATAAGTTATATAAACGTAAATTTAAAACTGTACTATAACCTTAACACACTATAAGTTGTTATTCAAATCAAAAAAAATGCAATTTTCCTACTATTTTTTGTGTAAAATGTGAGTGTCGCGCTTCCCGCATAAAAAAAGAGACAGCCTGGTCTTAAGACCGACTGTCTCATAAAACTCTTATTTATTAACCTCATCTATATGAAGGCCAAAGTAATTTCCGCCGCTTGTAACCTTCTCATATGCCGTCTTCATCTCTTCATAATTCTCCAGCATATTCGGACGTACGCCCATGTAGAAGCTGTCAACGGATATCTGAAGCTCGCCAGGGTTCATGGTTATTGAATCCGGATCCTCATTATATGGTGAAGATACAAGAATATCTCTCATGGCCTGACTGAAGTAAGGCATTGTTTCCGGAAGAGATATAAACTTCTTGTTGAGAACCTGCTTATCTATTCCCTTAATCAGGTTGCAGAGCTTCTTCTTCTGCGTCTTCTCAAATGCACCTTCCACGAAAGCCTTAGCAGCTCTCTTCATGGTGTCTTTACGAAGATCATTATCCTTTGAAACAAAGACAAAGTTAAGCTCCGATACTGTAGGCTGCTCATCTGCAAATGCATTGTAGATAAGCTTCTCCGGAGCAAATACACCGATTCCTGTAAGGAAGTTTCTGTATATTCTCTCCATCTCCTGACTTACAGGAACGAGTCTGTCGTTATCCAGATCACTTTCATGATTTACCATGAAATTGATGAGTCCTGTCTTCATCTGATCTACTTTGTCGTCTGTGATATAGTCCTTTGGAAGGAACTCTGAACGCTTTGCTGCCTTAAGAAGGAAGCCTGTGATCCTGCGTCCGTCTGTTGCAAGACCATTAATAGCTGCATTAAGATCTGCACCGAACTGACTAT
Organism: uncultured Eubacteriales bacterium; assembly: GCA_900316715.1. Lineage (GTDB taxonomy): Bacteria > Bacillota > Clostridia > Lachnospirales > Lachnospiraceae > Eubacterium_Q. Next base: position 5,003 of record ONEC01000097.1, on the reverse strand, counting down.
AGATATCATCTAACTGCTCTGCTCTATGACGAAGCTGTCTTATGATATCTCCCAGAACATCCTGCTTGTTCAGCTCTTCCATTATCATATTTCTTTCCTTGGCAAGAGTGTCCTTGATGCTGGCATCATAGTAACCATTCTCAGTTTCCTTCTTTGCCGATGGGAAAGTGAAAAATCTCTTCTTAACGATCTCGAGGATAGACTCTCTGATTCTCTCATACTCACTAAATGGACTGTAGTTATTGAGAGCTGTTTCAAGAGACCTGATCTCCTGGATCATTCCCTGATCTTCTTCGACACCACCTATTCCTCTGGCACCTATCATGCGAAGAGTAACAAATGGTCCGAACTGCTTAAGATACTTATCTATATGTCCATCCAGAGAAGATGTAAGCTTAATTCTCATGGATTTTACTATTACAGGTATCTCAGCCTTGATAGATTCAAGAAGCTTTGGAATAACTGTACTGAAATCATCCGTTCCCTTCTTGATAGCCTTGTATGGCTGTTTGTGGTACTGACCGACCTTTATAAGTCCGTTTACACTAAGAGCTATCTCATCTCCCGGTTCTCCGGCGAAGAATGCCTTAAGTTCACCAAAGGTATCATCCACGTCCTTCTTGATGCTCTCATCCTTTTCAGGCATCTCATAGAGCTTCTTCTCAGCAAGAGCAAATACTTCCTGCTCACAGATATTCTCTATCTCCCGGATAGGAATCTTGTAATCAGACTCCTTGATAACCTTGAAGAATCCAACACTGTTCTGTTCAAAGAAAGAATCACGGATAAGCATACGGCTGTCTGTTCCATCCGCTCCATCTACATACTTATTGATGGAGAGTTTCTGAAGGAAATATGCCACATCATTGAAGATTACATGCTCCGGAATATATCCCTGAGCATCCTTCTTTCCTGATACAAGAATACATGCATCAAAGATGTTATCTCTCATAGAGAACTTATGTGTGGTACTCTCAAATGTATAGCTCTCGCCTGTATATGCTATCTGCATAAAATGGCTCATCTCTTCAAGAGTTGCATGTGAATTTGCAAGAAGAAGAGTTCTCTTATCCTCATCATCATAGATAGCCTTGTTAGCAAAAAGTGCATCCGGAGTGATGAGGCATCCGCCTACTCTGAGATCCTTCCACTTACGTGACTTTCCATATGCCTTAATATTATATGTTACGTCGGCAAGGATACCACTTCCCGTACCTCCACAGGTACTTGATACAATAATGATATCCAGCTTTCCGCCTTCTGATCTGTTATATAATTCTTCAAGTTTTTCAAAAAGAAGAATTCTTATATCTTCATATGCATTGGAGAACATGAGTCTTCCAATCTGACGATTTCCCTCTGCACCTGAAGTACCAATAGTTACTCTAGGGAAATCCGGACTCATCCACTTTGCGAGTGATTCCTGAACCGGCATACTGTTAAAGCCTCTTGTCATTATGTCCCCTAAGTTTGGTCTGTATATACTAAGGACCTCAAGAGCATTAAGGCCATAACCTTCCTTGCTGTCCTTTATTGTAGCTTCCATTGCCGGAATATCTGAATCAAGCAGCAGATAGTTAATATTATCCTCGCGTGTGATGCTGCCCATCATCATGCGTTTAAGAGCTGTAACTACTTTACCGCCTACACCGCCAAGTCCAATAACTAAGAGATTTCCGTTGAAACGATTTTCATTCTCAACCTTGCTGAAAATGCGAACATGCTTAAGTTTATTGAACTCTTCCTTTTGTGTATCTATAAGAATCATGTGACTTCTCCTCGTATGCCATATATAAACCCTCAAAACATTGTATCACAAACTTCTGTAAATTTACACAATAAACTGAAGATTCTTTGGTAAAATTTACATATTGTTAACATATGATTGTTTTTATCTCATTTTTAAGCTCATCAATTCCCTTAAACAGTATTCCTGTCATGCCGAGAGACCTGGCCGCCTCGATATTTACTGCTCTGTCATCAACAAATATGCTCTCCTTCAGATCAATGCCATAACGTTTTTCCAACAGTTTATAAAACTCCGGATCCGGCTTCATCATCTTCTCTTTCGCGGATATGATATATCCATCCACATGCTTCAGGAATTTGAAATGCGGCCAATGAAGATCTGATAACTTATCAGGATAATTTGAAAGAACAAATACCTTTAAGCCCTTCTCTTTCAATTCGAGTACCAACGGTTCCGAATAATCATACTCTCTGATTATATCTGCAATACCTGCCCAGAAGGCATCATGCTCTTTATCGTAGCCAGGTAATTCCTTCTTAAAAAAGTCTATCGCTTTACCATCATCCACCAGACCATTATCCATATCTACCCAGTGTTGTGAATCTATAACCTTCTCAACGAATTTTTCTATAACCTCTTCACTGAAGCCCAGGTCTGTCATATACTCTCTGTATCTGAAATCTGCAAGCACCATTCCTACATCAAAAACTACATTCTTAATCATCTGCATATCTCCTCGCTGTCTAAAATAATTGTGAACGGGCCTTCATTTACAAGACTGCACTTCATGGATGCACCAAAGATTCCTGTGCCTATTCTCTCTTCTCCGAGAGCAGCCTTGCATTTATCTACTATATAATCATACAGTTTCTCTGCATGTTCTGCGCTTCCTGATCTGATAAAGCTTGGACGATTTCCCTTTCTGCAGTCCGCATATAAAGTAAACTGTGATACGAGAAGCAGATTACCTCCAACATCCTGAATAGCCAGATTGGTCTTACCCTCAGAATCACTGAATATCCTAAGACCAATAAGTTTGGAAACCATCTTATCTGCTATCTTCTCATCATCTGCTTCTTCTACACCAACAAGTACAAAGAAGCCTTTATCTATCTTTCCGGTGATATTCCCATCCACTTCAACAGATGCAGAACTCACCCTCTGAACTACCAATCTCATAGGTTAATACCTTACCTTTCACTAATCTGTTTCTTAAACTGTAACTGTGTTTCCTTATTATTTCTCATATGAAATATAATCAAAAATATAAGTACTGCAAGAAGTACCCCTGTAAATACTCCTGAACTATCCAGCAGTACATCCGACAGCTGTCCGCTCCGGCCGGAAGTAAATCTCTGATGAAACTCATCTGTTCCGGCATAGAAGGTTCCCATTACCCAGGCTGCGGCAGCCGGAAGAATCTTAACAGTATCTTTACCAACAAAGGTTCCCAGCAGCAGGAATCCAAGGATCGTATATTCAAGGAAATGCGCCGTCTTTCTTACCGGATGGTCTATCCGTTCAGCATATTCCAGCTGTTTTTTCTCAGAAAGCTTATCAAAATCCTTTACTAAGACCTTGCCCACCACAAGACCTGCTTTCAAACTGTCCTCAGAAGATTTATCTGCATCCCTGGAAGAAAAGCAGAAAATCGTCACCATAACAGCCACCGCGAGTATTCCAAATATGACTCTTCTCTTATAGAGCTTATCTGCCATCGTTTAGTCTTTCCCTAATAATCACTCTCAGCTCGTCGGCAGGTGCGTGTTTCAGAGGGGCTTTTCACCCGGTTGAAACGCGTCATCCTGCGACGAGCGTCCGTTCATACGCACTATTTCTTGTAGAAAGGCCTGACCATATCAAAAACCTGATTCATCTGATACTGGTTATTCAGCCCCTTCACAAAATTCGTATTCCTGATGACATAGTCCGTCATCTTATCCATATACTCTTTCTCTGATATAGAACCTTCCGCAACTCCTGTCAGTCCTTTTTCCCAGCTGGCAGTAAGATCCGCGCGAAGCAGTCCGTTAATGGACCTCAGTACTACATCGTATATTATCTCCCCAAGAAATGTCGGTGTAAGAATCTGTGTTTTCTTATTAAGTGCAATATACTTGTTATTCACAAGCTTAGTTATTATCGCATCTCTTGTAGCTGAAGTACCGATTCCACTACCCTTTATCTGCTCTCGGAGTTCTTCATCCTCAATAAGCTGACCTGCATTTTCCATGGCAAGAATAAGTGATCCTGATGAATATCTCTTTGGTGCAGTGGTCTTTCCTTCTTTAATATCAAATCCGCTGCAGGCAAGTACTGCGCCCTTCTTGAGCTTTGAAATATAATCTATTATATCCTGACTGAAGACCGCTGCTTCAGTATCTTCCTGATTCTCGTCTGTATCAGACTGTTTTGTCTTTTTACCTGATGTATCTTCAGCCTTCTTTCCAAAGTTTTTATCAGCGATCATAAGATATCCCGGCTTTATAAGCTGCTTTGTTGAAGCAGTAAACTCCTCACCGTTTCTATCCAGAAGAAGACTCATCTTCTGATACTCAGCAGCAGGATAAAAGATTGAAAGAAATCTTCTTACAATCAGCTCATACACACTGCTCTTCAGCGAATCAAGATTGCCTAAAGCTCCCAGACCCTGACCTGTAGGTATGATGGCATAGTGGTCTGTAATAAGCTTATCATTCACATACTTTGATTTGCTTATACCCTTATAACCACCCTGATTGATTACATTTGCCGCATAGGCAGACAGGTTTTCCCTGTCATACTTCATAAGGCCGCGAAGATTCTTATCTATTTCTTTTGCCACCGCTGTCGAAAGAACTCTCGCATCAGTTCTCGGATAAGTAACCAGCTTCTTCTCATAAAGTTCCTGTACAACAGCAAGGGTTTCTGAAGGACTGATCTTGAACATTCTTGAACAGTCATTCTGAAGCTCCGCTAAGTTATATAACATCGGCGGATTCTTCTTCTCTGTCTTCTTAGTCACACTCTTTACCGTAAGCTGAACAGGTTCCGGCTGAGATAAATATTCTATGAGTTTTTCCGCATCCTCTCTCTTGTTAAATCCATTTTCCTTATAGAGAAGAGGGCTGTCCTCATACTTACTCCCCTTTGTTACATGCCACTCTGCTTCAAAAAGCTTCTGCAGTTTTTTATCATCATCTTCTTTACAGATATTTGCAAGGACTCTGAAGAACGGTGTCGGAACAAAGTCCCTTATCTCTCGTTCTCTCTT
>ONEC01000098.1 GCA_900316715.1 uncultured Eubacteriales bacterium | reverse complement strand
ATATATAATAGAAAAAATATATCCATCAGACAGCTGACTGGTGAGGCCGGAATAGCTCAGGGAGGCTTCTATACATTCTATAAAGACAAAGATGATTTTGTTGAAGACTTATTTCTTCTCAGAGTCAAAGAAAAAACAGATCTGATGTATGAGAACAGAGAAAGTACGGTGGCTGATCCGAGAGGATTTATTGTGGATCTTATTTATAACGAAGGTATGCATCTGAAAGAGAACAAGGCTTTCGTAAACAGCGAAAGTGATACCATTCGATTCTTCCAGGAAAATAAAACAGAGAAAAGCGGTGATCTGTACCGTGAATTTTTAAAGAAGATGATCGACTACTGGGAAGAAAACGGATATAAGATCGACTGTGATATTGAGAAGATGCTGAGCGTGGGAAGCGCCGCCGGAATGCTGTTCGTTAACTCAGAACTTATAGGCGAGGAGCACTTCCCGGAAATCTATAAGGTTTTTTGTGAAGCTGAGACAGATAGGTTCTTCGAGTGTAAGAGGAAAAAGGCTTAAGGATTGAAACATGGTGAATAAAGCGGATGATCTAAAAAGAGAAGAAAAGATAAATAGACTGACAGGAGCCCCGCTGTATCCGCTGCTGGTAAAGATGGCAATACCATCTATGGTTGGAATGATAGTAAGTACCGTGTATTCCATGACGGATACCTACTTTGTGGGAAAGCTTGATAATGTGGATCTTACAGCATCTGTGGGAATTGTATTTTCTTTCGTATCGGTTATACAAGCGATAGGGTTCTGGTTTGGATACGGAAGCGGCAATCATATATCCAGAAGCATAGGGAAGAAAGACAATGAGACGGCTGAAACTATGGCGGCGACCGGAATGGTTCTTGCGATTATAACGGGACTGATCATCCTGCTATTGGGAATACCTTTTCTGGATAAATTAAGCGTTATTCTTGGAGCAGAAGCTGGAGAGCTTCATGCGGCAACAGTGAGATATCTGAGAATTACAATATTTACAGTTCCGTTCATGTTGATATCAAATGTGCTTTATAACCAGTTGAGACTTGCAGGTTCGGGGAAAGACAGTATGATCGGACTTCTTGTAGGAATGCTTCTCAATATGATTTTAGATCCGATATTTATACTGGTTATTAAGATGGATGTTGCGGGAGCTGCTTTTGCCAGTATGATAGGACAGATAGTCGGATGTATCGTCCTTCTTTGGAGTACAGGCAGAAATGGAAATATTAAGATACGTATCCGAAGGGCGGTTCTGAGCAGAGTAAATATAAAGAAAATTCTTTGGGGAGGCGCTCCGAATTTCTGCAGACAGGGGATCAGCAGTATATCCTCGGTTATGCTCAACAATGCAGCGGCACTCTTTGGAAATTATGCCATTGCGGCACTGACAATAGCTCTTAGGATATCCTATATAGCTTATGCACTGGTTATAGGCTTCGGTCAGGGATTTCAGCCTATATGTCTGGTCAATTACGGAGCCAAGAAATTTGGGCGGATACGAAAAGCTTTTTTCTATGCCCTTATAACAGTTAGCGTATTTCTTATAATATCGGTGGCTTTTATATATATAAAATCTGATTATCTTGTTCAGAAATTTACCACGGATAAGGATGTGTCAGAACTGGCGATACGTATGATACATGCACAGTGCTACGTTATGCCGTTTATGGGCTTCTATATTCTGTGTGGTATGTTCTTACAGAATATCGGGCAGTTTGGAAAGGCAACATTAGTTACCATAGCGGAAAACGGTACATTTCTCATACCGGCTATGCTCATAATGCCGAGGCTGCTTGGGCTTGAGGGACTTATATACTGCCGTCCGGCAGCCAGTGTGGCGGCACTTCTCTTGTCGCTGGTTATCGGAATTGGGGCGTGGAATAAATATCTGAAAGAGTGATTAAAATAGTTTGAAAACGGGAGGCATAAAATGTCAAAGTATATATTAGCATTTGAAAAAATAAAAAAAGAAGATGTTCCTTCGGCGGGCGGAAAGGGAGCAAATCTCGGGGAGATGACTGAAGCGGGAATCAATATTCCTAAGGGAGGAGTTCTTCTTGCCGAAGCTTATGATGTATATATGCAGTTTAACAATATTTCAGTAGATGATTATGATTCGTCGGCAGAGCTGAGATCTGCAATCGTAAATGGTGAGCTTCCTGAAGAGATAAGGGCTGAAGTTGAAGAGTTTTATAAATCCATGGGAGACGACACGAGGGTTGCTGTAAGATCTTCTGCAACAGCCGAAGACCTGGATGATGCAAGCTTTGCGGGACAACAGGAAACCTATCTTAATGTTATAGGAATAGATAATCTGTTATTAAATATCAAAAAGTGCTATGCATCTCTCTGGGGAGACAGGGCAGTCAGCTACAGAAAGAATTCCGGTTACGATAAGATGAAGGTTGCTCTTGCGGTTGTTATCCAAGAGATGGTTGAAAGTGAAGCGGCAGGAGTAATGTTTACCTCAGATCCTGCAGGAGATAAGGAGAACATTCATATTAATGCTGCATATGGTCTTGGAGAAGCTGTAGTATCAGGAATTGTAAGTCCTGACGAATATATATGCAGTCGTGACGGCGGTGTTTTAAAGGAGATTATCGGATCCAAAGAGGAAGAGATTATATACAGCAGAGAAAACTACGGCACGGTTAAGGTGAGTGTTGATGAGGATAGAAGAAAGAGGGCAGTTCTCACTAAAACTGAAATATCGAAGCTTGCGGCAGAAGGAATCAGAATAGAGAATCATTATGGCCATCCTATGGATATAGAGTGGGCTGTAAGAGACGGAGAGATATACATACTCCAGGCCAGAAGCATTACGACTCTTAAAGAAAGTGAGAAGAAGGTTTTTACCGATGCAGACTTTGAAGGATATCCAAAGAATCAGCCTGCAAAGGGGTCAATGAGAGAAAATGTTCTTTTTAATCTTGAGAAGAATCCGACACCATACTTTCCGCTAGATCATGATTTCGGAGGTTTTGTAGGAGAACAGAAGAATATTCTCTTTAAAGAAATCGGAATAGAATTTAAGGGCGGAATGAATCCGATAGATAAGGATGGTATATCCTATCAGGGAGGAAGTAAAGCGAAGCTTACAAGAAATGTTTTTGCAATTCCTAAATACTTAAAGCTTATAGGGGATATAGATCATAATATTCAGTGTGCTGATGAATCTCTTAAAGAGTGTAAAAGAATGTTTGAAGAGGAAAAGAAGCGGAGCCTTTCAAGTGCTGATGACTACGGTAAAGCTTTAAAGAGAATGCATGACCTTGTAGGAAAGACAGCTTATGACAGATTTCTTTATGCGTTGTTCCCTAATGCTATTGAGAGCGGCAAGGTAACCAAGGTATTAAAGAAGGTGGACAGCAGCCTTAATTCCTATGACATTCTTGAGGGACTCAGCTATGTGACAGCTGATATGAACCGTGTAATGAAAGAGCTTTGTATCTTTATTAGCTCTGATAAAAATATGACAAAGACTGTTATGGAGAAGGAATATAGAGCAATATGTGCAGCGTATCCGGAACTTGGCACAAGATTTGAAGATTTCATCAGACGTTATGGAAGTAAATCTGATTTCAACTGCTATTGCTTTGCTGCTGAAACCTGGAGAGAGAATCCTGACAGATTTATCAATACGCTCCGTCCTATGCTTAAGAGTGGCGGAGAAACGGTGGCAACGAAGGAAGAGGGATACAGTCATTTTAAGGAACTTATGGGAAAAGTGAAAGCAGCCATTTCCCCTAAGAAATATATGAAGTTTAAGAAACGTGTAAAGGGACTCAGACACTATCATTATATAAGAGAAGCTACTCAGTATCTTTGGGAGTCGGAGTTTGAATATTGCAGACACTTACTCAGGAAACTGGCAGAGGTATTGAATTCTTCATATGATGACCTGCTGTATCTTTTTGAAGACGAGTTATACGATGTATGTAGGAATGGCAGTATTGGAGAGAAGCAGAATATAATAGATGCAAGAAAAGAGAAAAGAGATTTTGCGGTTGCGTACTGGGATAAGTGTATGAAGGATGCACTGGCAGGAGATGACGATTCTATAAAAGGAATCGGTGCATCCAACGGTCAGGTTAAGGGAAAAGTATGTGTTATAAAGTCTCCTGCAGAATTCTATAAGCTTGAGAAGAATGATATCTTAGTTTGTAAGTATACCGATCCGGAGTGGACTCCACTTTTTGCACTTGCGGCAGGCGTTGTTGTTGATACGGGCGGTACGCTCTCTCATGCGGCTATAGTTGCAAGAGAATATAATATTCCGGCAGTTCTTGCAACGGGTGATGCAACAGTAAAGCTTAAGGATGGAGATATGGTTCTGGTTAATGCGACAGAAGGAAATGTAGTACTTCTCAAATAGTGTTTATTGTGATATCATATCGAGTTAGATTAGACTAACTACAGGAGGATATGAAACATAATGAATAAAGAAATAAGTTTTGAAGACATCAAAGATTTTGAAGAAGACTTTAGTAAGGATAGAGCAAATACTCTTGCAATGAATGCTGCAACATCAAACGGCATTAATGCCGCAGCGATGAGTCATGAGGCAAAGGCTGTAAACCAGTTTGGATTCTCCGTTGAAGTTGAAGCAGGAAAGGTATGCAACCAGAAACAGTCGGGACGATGCTGGATGTTTGCATCATACAATGTTATGAGACTTGAGATAATGAAGAAGCTTAATATAGAGAATATGGAGCTTAGTCAGAATTATCCTCTTTTCTATGATAAGCTTGAGAAGGCAAATCATTTCCTTGAGAATATGCTGGATGTTATAGATGAACCACTGGACAGCAGAGTTGTGAGTTTTCTTCTGACCGACCCAATGGGTGATGGTGGACAGTGGGATATGTTCAGAAGTCTTGTAGCAAAGTATGGTGTTGTACCAAAGGAAGTTATGCCTGAAACAACTGCATCAAGTGCTACAAGAGAACTGGATACATATCTTACTACAAAACTTCGCGAATTTGCGTCTCAGTTCAGAAAGAAGTATGCAGCTGGTGCATCTCTTGATGATCTCAGGGCTGAAAAACAAGAAATGATGAAGGTTATCTACCGCATGCTGGTTATCGCACTTGGAAAGCCGCCTGTACGCTTCACATGGGAGACCAGAGATAAGGATAAGAAGTTTATCAAAGTGGCAGATATAACACCGCAGGACTTCTTCAAGGAATATGTTGGATGGAATCTGGATGATTATATAACAGTCATCAATGCACCTACGAAGGATAAGCCTTACGGAAAGACTTACACAGTGCAGTATCTTGGAAATGTAAGAGAAGGAGCATATCCGGTCAAGTATCTGAATCTTCCGATGGATGATTTAAGAGATCTGGCTATAAAGCAGCTGAAGGATGGAAAAGCTGTATGGTTCGGAAGTGATGTGGGACAGTTCTCTGATAGAAAGGGAGGATACCTTACATCAGATATTCTGAAAGTTGATGAACTCTTTAATACAGAATTTGGAATGACAAAAGAGGAGCGTCTTGACTATGGAGACAGCATGATGACCCATGCTATGGTTATAACCGGAGTAGATCTGGATGACGAAGATAAGCCGATCAGATGGAAGGTTGAAAACAGCTGGGGAGAAGATGTCGGAGAAAAAGGCTTCTATGTAATGGATGATAAGTGGTTTGGAGAGTACGCATTTCAGATTCTTTTAGAGAGAAAGTATCTGTCTGAAGAACAGCAGGCTGCTTTTGATACAGAACCGATAGTTCTTAAACCATGGGATCCAATGGGAAGTCTGGCTATTTAATGCAATGAATAATATAGGTCGGTAAGTATACATTAAAAGTATGCTTATCGGCTTATTTTTATACGCAATTATAAGGAGAAATGTTTTTGCAACCCGCGCGGTTATATGATATTATACAAAGTTAGATGCATATAACTATATGTCTGATCTATGAGGTGGGTAAATAGATGAAATATGGAATTATAGGAGCGGTAATGCCGCTGATTATGGATGGAGTTACATATAAGTATTTTGAGAATAGTGGAGTAAGGGTAACATCAGAATTCAAGAAGAAGGTAAAGAAAGAATACAAGGCAATGGTTGCCAGAACTCCCGGACTTGCAAAGGGAAACAGCCTTGAAAAAAATCTTTATATAGGCTGTTATCTGCTGGCATTTCATAAGGCTTATCCTGATATAGTTACAGAATCGTGTTTTGAAGGACTGATGAAAACTTTGTGTGATGAAATGGTTAAGCGTGGCAAAGAGGATGATAGTGCCATTTCAGAGAAGAGTATCAGGGAAAAAGAGGAGTTAGCCAAAAAATCGCAGACTTCTAAATATGAGATGGACTGGGTATCAACCTTCAAAAGAGGAGAGGATGGGAATAGTTATGAATTTACATACACAAAGTGCGGACTTTGTGAACTTGGAAGAAGAGAAGGGTGTTTTCAGCTTATAAAGTATTTATGTAAGACTGATTATATAAGTTATGATCTCGGAGGCGCTAAACTTATCAGAGATCATACAATCGCAAACGGCGATGGTTATTGTGATTTCAAAGTATACAGAAAGGACAAGAGATAGATGTATATGACAGCTTTGATAGAAGGTACAGATGGCTGCATATATACAACAATCATGGCACTCGTGATATCGGTAGTTGACTATCTGTTGCTTAGGTTTGTGGTGTAATGAAAATGGTTGAGAAAAGGCGACAAACATGAAGAAATTAAAAGGATTAACTCCAAAAGAAGTTGAGAATATATCGCATCAGGTTGCAGATGCATTTTATGACTATAAATATAACGAAGCTGATCAGGGACTTATTAAATATATAAAAAGCAGAGAAGATATGTTCACCTATATGAATGCTATTGTTCAGGCGGCATATAAATCAGGCATGCTGTATACCACATCTGATAATCAGGAGGGATATCTGATGTTATCGGGAGAAGGTGTTGGAAGTGTCGGATTCTGTGATGGTATGAAAATGATCGGGGCAGAGAAGAAGGCTCTTGGCGGATTCAAAAATATGAAAAACTTTATTAAAGCCTGTTTTTCTGAAGGGAATACTATTGAAATGAGAATGCATAAAGCTAAGAGAAAATTCCTCAGAATAGAAATGCTTGCAGTAAGACCTGAATATCAGGGGCAGGGGTTCATGAGGTCTATGCTCGAACAGGTTTATAAGGTGGCAGATAAAAAGGGTGTGCCTGTAATCCTTGATACAGATGATAAGGATAAAAGTGACAGGTACCAGCATTTGGGAATGAAACTGGATCGTGTCAGAAATTGTGGTGAAAGATTTCATATGTATGATCTGATTCGAGAGATATAGCTTAAAAAGGATGGAGAAAAGCAATGGTATGGTATGTGATTTTGATTGAAGCAATAGTATTTGCGATTCTTTTTACAACAATCCTATTTGTATCATTTCATGGCGATAAGATGTATAGCGCTGCATGCATACATAATTATCCGCCTGATATACAGGAAGAATATTTTAAGACTCATGAGAGAATTGAGGTTTCATATAAATCCAATAAGGTCATTCTGGCCAAATCCTGTGGAATACTTATATTTACAACGATTCTATTTGTATGCGCGATGGTTGCCGGAGCCAATACCTTCTGGCAAGGCTTTGGGCTTGCCTTCGGGCTTATGGTATGGATAGGAATGTATGATACGCTGTTCCTGGATTGGGTGCTTTTTGCAAACGTGAAGATGTTCAGATTGGAAGGAACAGAGCATATGGATAAGGCATATCATCAGAAATGGTTTCATCTGAAGGGAGCAATATTCCCGGGACTTGTGTTTGCAATAATACCAGCGGCCATCGTTGGAATACTCGTAAGTTTAATTCGATAATTAATTATAACTACAAAAAAATGTATAACGGAGAGTCAAGAATGAATGTATATGTTGCGACGGGAATAATAGGTTTGATCAGCAGCTTTGTAGCTGCGCTTGCGGATGTTCCGTTGGTAAATCCAAAAGAAAAATATAATCAGATTCCTGGAAAACATCCCGTAAAGTGGTGGCAGGATGTTACGGATAAAAGATTTGAGTTATCTTTCTGGCTTTCCTTTCTCGGACAACCTGGTACATATCTTGTTATGTGGATGCTGGCAGTACTTATATCGAAGAACAGCCCGGGACTGGGATTTGCACTTAAAATAAATACATTTATCGGCTGCTATACAGGACTATTATGTCATGTTGTTTACTGCATGAAGCCGCTTCTGTACAGGCGTCTTTATAAAAAACTTGATGATAAAGAAGTAGAAGAAGCTTTTTCAGCGTTGGATAAAGTGTCTCAGGTTCCTATGACAATAGGTTTTGTGACATTATGGCTTGTGACAAC